>JAABTG010000240.1 GCA_011389995.1 Thiotrichales bacterium | reverse complement strand
ATCGGCATGGACCACTTCGCCAAGCCCGAGGACGAGCTGGCGGTGGCCCAGCGCAACCGCACCCTCTATCGCAACTTCCAGGGCTATTCCACCCATGCGGAATGCGACCTGGTGGCCATGGGGGTATCCGCCATCAGCATGGTGGGAGAGAGCTACAGCCAGAATCTTAAGACCCTGGACGGCTACTACGAGCGCATCGGTAAGGGCCGTCTGGCGGTGTTCCGCGGGGTGGAGCTGGAGCCCGACGATGTGCTGCGACGTCAGGTCATCTCCACCCTCATCTGCCACTTCGAACTGCCCTTCGCGCCCCTGGAGGAACGCTGGAACATCCGCTTCGACCGCTATTTCGCCGGCGAGCTGGAGGAACTGCGGGCCATGGCCGCCGACGGCCTGCTGGAGATCTCTCCCTGGGGGCTGCGGGTCTCCCTCCAGGGCAAGCTCCTCATCCGCAACATCTGCATGGTGTTCGACCGCTATCTGCGGGAGGCCCGGGAGGGCCATCGCTACTCCAAGGTCATCTGAGGGGCTGGTGCCCGCGGGGGGAACCATGGACATGAGACCTTCTCTGCGGGCCGTGGCGTGGGTGTTCATGTTCTTCATGGTGGGCCTGTCCCGGGCCGGCGCCGAGGTGGTGGTGCTGGTGCACGGCTACCTGGGGGACGAGGACAGCTGGGCCGAGGCGGAGATCCCCCGGGCCTTGCAGAGGGCCGGCTGGACCGCCGGCGGCCACGTGCTCACTACGCCCCAGGGCCCGCGGCTCCGGCCCTTCCCCCGCCGCCCCGTGAACCACAGCTTCTTTGCGGTGGCGCTGCCCTCCGAGGCCCCCCTGGTCTTCCAGGCCGGGCGCCTGGCCGAGGCGGTCACCGAGCTTACGCGCCATTTTCCGGACCAGGAGTTCATCCTCGTGGGCCATTCCGCCGGCGGCGTGGTGGCCCGGCTCTACGTGGTCACCCACCCGGACGCCCCGGTGGGCGGGCTCATCACCATCGCCAGCCCCCACCTCGGCACGAGTAAGGCGGGCCTCGGGGTCATGGCCGGCCAGAGTCCCCTGGGCATGATGGCCCCCTTCGTGGGCCTCGGCGGCCTCAATCGCTCCCAGGGCCTGTTCGCCGATCTCGTGCCCGCCCGCCCCGGCACCCTGCTGTTCTGGCTCAACCACCAGGACCATCCCGACCTGCCCTATGTCTCCATCGTGCGCCGCGAGGGCGGCTGGAAGGACGGCGACCTGGTGGTGCCCGAGGCCAGCCAGCACCTCCGCAACGTCCCCGCCCTGCAGGGCCGCGCCCGTTCGGTGATGAGCGACGGCGGCCATCTGCTGACCCCCGGCGACGGCCCCCTGCTGGCGCGCATCCTGGCCGGCCTCTGACCTCCTGGGGCGATCTGCCCCGGCACTGAACCCTCGGGCCGCCACGGCCTCAAAGATCCCATAATGCAAGGCCCCGGGTGTATGGATCGCCCCCCTTGGCGGGTCTTGAGTTGCAGCACTTCCCATGAGGTATCAGATGATGAAAAGTTGGTCGATTCCGGCACTGGCGGCTCTCACCGTAGCGGCCGTTTACGCCCTCGGGGGCGCCGGGGCCGGGGACACGGAGCGTGCCCCACCGGCCCATGACCTCGCCGTGGCCACCTTCGCCGGCGGCTGCTTCTGGTGCGTGGAGGCCGACTTCGAGAAGCTGCCCGGCGTGGCGGAGGCGGTGTCGGGCTACAGCGGCGGCGAGGTGAAGGACCCCACCTACGAGCAGGTGTCGGGTGGTGGCACCGGCCACGTGGAGGCGGTACAGGTGCACTACGACCCGCAGCAGGTGACCTATGAGGGCTTGCTGGACTACTTCTGGCGCCATATCGACCCCACCGACGGCGGCGGCCAGTTCGTTGATCGGGGCCCCCATTACCGGCCGGTGGTGTTCTACGCCGACGAGGCCCAACGCCAGGCGGCCGAGGCGTCCCGCGCCCGGCTGGAGGAGTCCCGGGTACTGGACGAGCCCGTGGCCACCGAGATCCTGCCCCTGGAGAATTTCTACCGCGCCGAGGAGTATCATCAGGACTATTACAAGAAAAACCCCCTGAAATACCGCTTCTACCGTTTCGGATCCGGGCGCGATGATTTCCTCGACGCCACCTGGGGAGAGGACAGAGAGATGACCAGCGAAAAGACCACCGGCGAGGCCAATCCGGCCTACGGGAAACCCGCGGACGAGGTGCTGCGGGAGCGTCTCACCCCCCTGCAGTACGACGTCACCCAGAAAGACGCCACCGAGCGCCCCTTCGCTAACGAGTACTGGGACAACAAGGAGGAGGGGATCTACGTGGACGTGGTGTCGGGGGAGCCCCTGTTCTCGTCCCGGGACAAGTACGATTCGGGCACCGGCTGGCCCAGCTTCACCCGGCCCCTGGAGGCCGAAAACGTCACCGAGGAGAAGGACTTCAAGCTGATACTGCCCCGTACCGAGGTGCGCAGCCGTCACGGCGATTCCCACCTCGGCCACCTCTTCGACGATGGTCCCCGGCCCACCGGCCTGCGCTACTGCATCAACTCCGCCTCCCTGCGCTTCATTCCCCGGGATCGCCTGGAGGCGGAGGGCTACGGGGAGTATGCGGCCCTGTTCGAGTGAGGGGGCCTCGGGGAATGACCCATCCATGGGCCACGGGGAGTCCTGAATAAATCAGGGAGTGGCCGTCCATGAGCATCGGTCCAGGGGCCGCGGGTTCAGTCGGTGAGGGGGAAACGCCCCTGGAGATAGGCGATGATATCGTCCGACTCGTAGATCCAGCGGCTGCTGCCGTCCTCCTGGTCTATGCGCAGGCAGGGCACCTTGAGCTGGCCCCCCTGTTCCAGCAGATCCCGGCGATGGGGCCCCGCTGTGCGGGCGTCCCGCAACTCCATGGGCAGGTTGAGGCGCCGCAGGGCCCGCCGCACCTTGACGCAGAAGGGGCAGGCCCGGAACTGGTAGAGGGCATGGCCCTCGAGCTCCCGTTCCACCCGGACCTGGTGGTCCGGTGGGCGATGGCCCTGGGATGGCCAGGTGACGCGGTTGACGAACAGCACGGCCCGTCCCAGCAGCCAGCGTATGATTTCCATGGATGGATTCTCCTTAACGTGAAAGTCGCGCAGCGACACCTTTGGACTCCCTCTCCCCCTGGGAGAGGGTCGGGGTGAGGGACGGACATGGCGTACCTTTCATCCTTCGGGGTGGCCTCGCGCCATGTCCGTTAGG
>JAABTG010000239.1 GCA_011389995.1 Thiotrichales bacterium | reverse complement strand
CGCGAGGCCAGGCTGGCAGCTCCGCCCCGGCCCGGCATCCCCTCATCCTGTCCTTCTCCCGGGGGGAGAAGGGACCTATCGGCCAGTCCCGCAGGCTGGGTTGAGCCAGTCCCGTAGGCTGGGTTGAGCAAAGCGAAACCCAGCACCAAGGATGTCATGACCCATGCGGATACCGGGAATAGACGACCCTTTAAATTACTCCCCCTCTCCCTTCGGGAGAGGGCCGGGGTGAGGGGTCGCGAGGCCAGGCTGGCAGCTCCGCCCCGGCCCGGCATCCCCTCATCCTGTCCTTCTCCCGGGGGGAGAAGGGATCTCTCGGCCAGTCCCGTAGGCTGGGTTGAGCCGGTCCCGTAGGCTGGGTTGAGCACAGCGAAACCCAGCACCAAGGATGTCATGACGTCCTCCGCATGCCGGGATTACGCTACGCGCCATCCCAGCCTGCGCGAAATGCGGCTCTGGCCGGCCCGGCATCACCTGGCGTTGGGGAAGAAGAGCTGCTGGCCGTTCAGCTTGTAAGCCGCGATGGCGGCCTGGCCGTCGTCGCCCAGGATCCAGTCGATGAAGGCCTGTCCCGCCTCGGCCTTGACGTTGGGGTGCCTGTCGGGGTTAACGAGGATGACGCCGTACTGGTTGAAGAGGGCGGGGTCGCCTTCCACCACGATGTCGTAGTCACCCTTGTTCTTGAAGCTGATCCAGGTGCCCCGGTCGGTCATGGTGTAGGCGCCCATGCCCACGGCGGCGTTGAGGGTCGCTCCCATGCCCGAGCCGGTCTCCCGGTACCAGGTGCCGCTGGCCTCGGAGGGGTCTATGCCGGCCTCCTTCCACAGGCTCTTCTCCTTCTTGTGGGTCCCCGAGTCGTCGCCGCGGGAGGCGAACAGGGCCTTGTCCGCGGCGATGGCCTGGAGGGCGGTGACGGCATCATCCGTGCCCGCTATACCCGCGGGGTCGGCGGGGGGGCCCACGAACACGAAGTCGTTGTACATCACGTCGAAGCGTTCCACGCCGTAACCCTCTTCGACGAACTTCTCCTCGGCGCCCTTGGCGTGCACCAGCAGCACGTCGCCGTCACCGTTCCTGGCGTTCTTGATGGCCTGGCCGGTACCCACCGCCACCACGTGGACCTTGATACCGGTCTCGTCGGTGAATTTCGGCAGGAGGTAATCATAGAGGCCGGAATTGGCCGTGGAGGTGGTGGACTGCAGGATGATGGACTCGCCGGCCGCGGCAACGCCGGTGGCAAACAGGGCGCCGCCCAGCAGGGTCAGGGACGCGAGGGTCGCCAGGGGTCGATTCTTCATGATTCCTCCTTACTTCTTTCGTGGGTTAACGCAGGATCAGGCGACCGGCGAGGTAATCGGCGGCCGCCCGGGTCACGGGGTGCTCGAAGAATTCCCGGGCGGGCCCGTGTTCCTCGACCCGCCCGCGGTTCAGGAACACCACGTCGTCGGCCAGGCGCCGGGCCTGGCCGAGATCGTGGGTGACGAAGATGATCTTGGTGCCGTTGCCGTGGGCGTGGCGTACCACCTCCTCGATGGCGGCGGTGGAGCCCGGGTCGAGGCTCGCCGTGGGTTCGTCCAGGAACAGCACCCCGGGCTCGAGGGCGAGGGCGCGGGCGAGATTGAGACGCTGCTGCTCGCCACCGGAGAGCAGCCGTGCCGGCTTGTCCGCCAGGTGGTGGCCGAGCCCCACCTCTTCCAGCAGCGCGACGACGCGCTCCCGCTGGCGACGGCGCGTCCCTTCGAGGACGAAGTGGAGGTTGGCCGCCACCGAACGGCGCAGCAGAACCGGGCGCTGGAAGACCATGGCCTGGCGCCGGCGCTGCTCGTCGTCCAGGGGCCGCCCGTCCCACAGCACCTCCCCGGCCGTCGGGGTGAGCATGCCGTGGAGCAGGCGCAGCAACAGGCTCTTGCCGGCACCGTTGGGCCCCATCACCACCGTGAGGCCGGCCTTCTCCAGGGTGAGATCGAGGCCATCGATGAGGGTGGCGTTGCCGGCCCGGTAGACCAGGCCTCGCGCCTCTCCCAGGGACGCCGTGGCTTCGTCCCCGCCCACCGTGTCCCGGGGAGACATGTTCACGGCCTCAAGCATAGGCATAGCGGGAGGCCGTGAGGCGTAGGGTCATCACGGCGGCGTTGACGCTGAGGGCGATGGTGATGAGCACGATGCCGAGGGCCAGGGCCAGAGCGAGGTCTCCCCTGGCGGTCTCCAGGGCGATGGCGGTGGTCATTACCCGGGTGAGGTGATCGATATTGCCGCCGACGATGATGACCGCCCCCACCTCGGCCACCGCCCGGCCGAAGCCGGCCAGGGCCACCGTGAGCAGGCTGTAGCGGCCGTCCCACAGCAGGGCGGCCACGGCCCGGGGACCGGAGATGCCCAGGGAGCGGAACATCTCCGCGTATTCCTGGTGGAGTTGCTCGATGACCTCCCGGGACAGGGCCGCGACGATGGGGGTGATGAGCACCGCCTGGGCGATGATCATGGCGGTGGGGGTATAGAGGAGTTGCAGCCAGCCGAGGGGGCCGGCGTTGGAGAGCAGCAGGTAGATGAAGAGCCCCACCACGACGGGCGGCAGGCCCATGAGGGCATTCAGCATCACGATGACCGCCATGCGGCCCCGGAAACGGCCCATGGCCACCGCCGCGCCCAAGGGCAGGCCGAGGAGACAGGCGATGGCCACCGCAGACAGGCTGACCCGCAGGGAGAGTCCGATGATCTCCACCAGGTCCTCGTCCGCGGCCAGCACCAGCTGGAAGGCCAGTTGGAAGGCTTGGCTGAAATCCTGCATTTAATGCGGATTCACGCGAAATTTACGGTGCTTTCGTAAGTTCTGCATATTGACGGAGTATAGACCGACTCGCCTGCCCAGGGCAGCCCTTCGCCCCGCCCGTCATAGCGGACTCGACCCGGTACCCGGGTCAGGTAGTTCCGTAGGCTGGGTTGAACGAAGGGAACCCCCCCCGTGGCGTGTGAATTGCTGGGATTTCGCTGCGCTTCATCCCAGCCTACGCCTCTGCCGGCATGGGGCGCGCGGCCCAAGTCCGTTCCGTAGGCTGGGTTGAACGAAGGGAAACCCAGCGGGGTGACCCCGTGGCGCGTGAATTGCTGGGATTTCGCTACGCTTCATCCCAGCCTACGCCTTTGCCGGCAGGGCGCGCGGCCCAAGTCCGTTCCGTAGGCTGGGTTGAACGAAGGGAAACCCGGCGGGGTGACCCCCGTGGCGCGTG
>JAABTG010000238.1 GCA_011389995.1 Thiotrichales bacterium | reverse complement strand
CGTCGAAGGCCACCACCTCGCCGTCCACGATACAGCGGGAGGGCAGGGCATCGGCCAGGGCCTCGGCCAGTTCGGGGTAGGTATCGTTCAACTCCCGGCGGTTGCGGGACAGGATGCGCAGCCCCTGGCCATCGCGGAATACCAGGCAGCGCTCGCCATCGAGCTTGCGTTCGTAGATCCAGCCGGCGTCGGAGAAGTAATCGTGGGTGAGGGTGGCCAGCATGGGGGCGGTCCAGGCCGGAATGGTGGTCTCCACCAGTTCCTCCCGCTCCTCGTCGTCGAGCTGGTCCCGCCAGGTCATGGTCAGTCCCCCTCCTCCTCGTCGGCGACGTCGTCGAGGTCGCGGCCCGTCTTCACCGACTCGGGCTGGGTGCTGGTGGGGCGCCGGCGGGCGTCGGCCTCATCGTCATCCATCTTGATGAGGAGCCACTGGGGCTTGTGGCCGCCGCGGATGCGCTTCAGGGCATAACCGCCCTTGAGCTTCTCCCCCTCCAGCCACACCTCCACCAGCCCCTCATCGAGGGCGGCGGCCATGTCCGTGCCGTCGTCGTCCTTGTCCGCCCGCAGGTTGCGGTAGTCACCCTGGTCCCATACCAGCACCGTACCGGCGCCATATTCGCCCTCGGGGATGACGCCCTCGAAGGCGGCGTAGTCCAGGGGATGGTCCTCGGTACGGATGGCGAGGCGGCGGGTGCGCGGATCGGTGGAGGGCCCCTTGGGTACCGCCCAGGAGACCAGCACATCCCCCACCTGGAGGCGGAGGTCGTAGTGGAGGTTGCGGGCGGCGTGCTTCTGGATGACGAAGCGATGACCGCCCGCCGGCGGCGTCTCGTCCCCTGCGGGTTCGGAGGTCTTGCGGAAGTCGCGCTTGGATCGGTAGGTCTTGAGAGAGTCTGTCATACCTCTAAGTCAAGCAAAGGGGGCAACCGTTGTCACCTCGAGGGTGGAGCCCCACGCCCTCGGGGCGCCGCGGCCGCGGCGCCTGCCCCTGCAGAGGCGGGGTGGGCTATGATGCCGCCCTCAATCCCTCCGCTCGTGCCAGACCATGTATCACAAAAGCCGTATCGACAGCCTCTACGACCTCATCAGCGGCGACGAGGATGCCCGGGTCTGCAAGGACATACCGGATTCGGCCTGCAACCACCAACCCCATAATTTCTTCACCTACCTGGGCGCCAACCTGCTCGGCAAGGTGGCGGACGAGATCGCCAGCGCCCGGCTGGTGCTGCCCTGGTTGCTGGGGGTGCTGGGCACCCCGGCGGTGTTCATCGGCTTCCTGGTGCCCATCCGCGAGGCGGGGGTGCTGGTACCCCAACTGGCGGTGGCCGCCTACATCCGGGCCATGGCCATCCGCAAGTGGGTATGGGTGGCCGGCGCCGCCCTGTCGGCCGTGGCACTGCTGCTGATGGGCCTGGCGGGGGTCTTCCTGGAGGGCACCACCGCGGGCTGGGCCGTCATCGCCACCCTGGTGCTGTTCAGCCTCGCCCGCGGCCTGTGCTCGGTGGCCGCCAAGGACGTGCTGGGCAAGGCGGTCTCCAAGAGCCGGCGCGGACGCCTCATGGGCCTGGCCACCTCGGCGGCGGGAGTGGCCACCCTGGCCATCGGGTTGTTCGTGGAGTTCCAGGCCCGGGGCGATGGCGACCAGCTGCTGGTGGCGGGCCTGCTGCTGCTGGCGGCCGCCATGTGGGTCCCCGCCATCGGCCTGTTCGCGGCCATCCGCGAGGCCCCCGGCGCCACCAGAGGGGGCGGCAATGCCCTGACGGAGGCCTTGCGCCACCTCGCCCTGTTGCGCACCGACGCGGTGTTCCGGCGCTATGTCATCGGCCGCATCTGGCTGCTGGCGGTGGCCCTGGCCGCCCCCTTCTACGTGCTGCTGGCCCAGTCCCGCACCTCCGGTGAGGTGAGCGGGCTCGGCCTGCTGATGATCGCCGGCGCCATCGCCGCCAGCGTCAGCGCGCCCCTGTGGGGCTGGCTGGGGGACCACTCGAGCCGCCGGGTGATGGCGGCGGCCGCGGCCCTCGCCGGCGTGCTGGGTATCGGCACCTGGGCCCTGGCCGATACGCCGTGGCTGGACCACGGCTACGTCCACGCCGCCATCTTCCTGGTGCTCAACGTGGCCCACAGCGGCGTGCGCCTGGGGCGCAAGGTCTACCTGGTGGACCTCGGCTCCCAGGACAATCGCGCCGCCATGGTGGCGGTGAGCAACACCGTCATCGGCATCGCCATGCTGGGCGCCGGTGCGGTGGGCCTGCTCGCCGACAGGGTGGGCACGGCCGAGGTGATACTGGTGCTCGGGGTGCTGTCCCTGGTGGCCGCCGCCTACGCCCTGCGTCTGCCCGAGGTCTCCGATTGACGCCAGGCCCCGGCCGGTCAGCGGAACTGGCGCAACGCGGCGTCGTAGTGGAAGCCATGGGCCGCCAGATGGTCCTCCAGTTCCCTGCCCTCGGGGCCCAGGGCGCGGGCCAGGTCATCGAGGTCCCGGTAGTCTGCGCCGACGGGTGTTGATAAGGCTGCAAAGCATGGCGGGAACCATGGTCCGCTAGCGGCGGAGATCCGTCATGCCGCCACCACTCCCGCCCCGGGGATCCCCGGCCGGCGGCGGGTCTCGATGCGCTGCCATGCCTTCTCGTGGAAGAAGAAGGCCACGGTGTTCACCAGGGGCTCCACCAGGGCCACGGCGCCTCCCACCACCACATCCCCCGTGAGGGCCCAGGCGACGCCGAAGGCCACCGCAAAGTGCATCACCGCGAAGGTCGCTGTCTTGGTCATGGTCGTGTCTCCGTGGGTAATCATCTTCGTATGACATACATGATAATGATTCCCATTATTTTTTAAACACAACGGTTTCTATTTTTTTGATAGCTTTTAACTATCTGGCGTCGGCCGCCACCCGACAAGCCAGCGGACGGGCGGCGTTCCCATCAACGTGGACCCTGCCAGACGGGACGGACGCCGCCGTAGCGGGGTATGGAGGCCCTCGTCGGTGATGGCGACTCTCGCGCAAGCACGGGGACTTTTGATAACCATCATTGTCATGAGCTGTTCCAAAATGTCGAATACGCGAAGTTTAGGCGGGGCTCCCAGCTGACGGGCGGCCGCACCGGGCCCAAGACCAGCCGCGGGGCGGGGCACCCTGCCCCGGGAATGGAGACTGGGTCCGGGAGCCCATGGCGACAGCCTCAACCACGGCGCCTCCTTCCATGGGAAGGCATGGCCTCCCGGCGTCCCCCATACCGGACGCGGCCATGGGCCAAGGGAACCACACGACAACCCGGAGGAGGGCGACATGGCGGAATCCCTCGATATGCTGCTGCTGGCGCGCCTGCAGTTCGCATTCACCATATCCTT
>JAABTG010000237.1 GCA_011389995.1 Thiotrichales bacterium | reverse complement strand
ACACCAGCCGAGAAATGCTTTGCCGCGGCACCGAGCATCACGGCGGATTCCCGCGTCTCCCCCAGTTCCAGGGTCAGGGGGTCCGACACCATGTGGCTGTCGAAGACCCCGAAGGGCAGATAGAGCTGACCGCCCGTGAGGGCCCAGGGTCCGTCGGGGGCGGCGATGGTGACGGTGGCGATGTCCACCTCCAGATCGGTCTCGTCCTCCTCATGGAGGAACAGCATGTCGGCCCGTGTCCAGTCGTTGATTACGGCGCCGATGCCCAGCTCCATGGTGGCCAGCACGATATCGCTCTCGTCGTCACCGGCGTAAGGGTCGGCCCAGCCCGCCTCCACCTCCACCAGGCCCGCCATCTCCACGCTCTGGAACCAGCCGTCCTCCGTGCCGCCCTCCTCGAGCCGCTCCTCCACCCGCTCCCAGCGCGGTGCCAGCTCGTCCTGCTGGCGCTTGAGCTCGGCGATGGCGCGGTCCTTCTGCCGGATGGTCTCGTCCTGGTCCTGAACGCGGCTCTCCAGGTGACGCAGGCGCTGCTCCAGACGTTCCAGCCGCTCCTCCATAGTCATGTCGGCCAACGCGGGGCCGGCCCAGACAAAAGTAAACGCCGCCGCCACCCCGACGGCCAGAACCTTGATGTTCATATGCCCCCTCCGTTCATTATGACTTTTATCATAATCGTATGTTATTGCGAGTGATATGCGTTACTCAATAATTCCTCGCTGAAAACCATCTGCCGGCGAGGCCCACGCATCCCGACAAAATTAATGTTAATGATAACGATTCGTATTTTGCAATGGCCCTGTTTGCCTTTGCGGTCAACTCACGTTTGCGCCTGAGGGCGCTCTTACGGGGGGGTAGGGGAATCAACGGGCGCCCCGGGACGGGGAAGAATCATCCGGCCCGCAAACACCGGGGTTCGAACGGGCCGCCGTGGTCAGTTCGCGCCCGAGGGCGCTCCTGCGGGGGACATTCCCGGGGTTATGGATCCAGCGTCAGTGCGTGCGGCGCAGGAGTCCCACGCCCACCAGGGCCAGCAACAGGGGGGGCACCACGGCCACCGGCAGGGGTGGCCAGGCCACCACCAGTGCGGCCTGGACGAGCATGCCGGTGAGGAGTTGGTAACCGAGGCCCACTGCCATGGCGGCCGCCACCCGCAGGCTGGCGCCGCGGCGGCGTGGCGCCGCCACGGCGGCGGCCAC
>JAABTG010000236.1 GCA_011389995.1 Thiotrichales bacterium | reverse complement strand
GATCTCCTGGTCCCGGTTGAGGCCGCCCATCACCGCGGCGGTGGCGAGCACCACCACCACCGGCAGCAGCTCCACCAGGGTCTCCGGCAACACCCGCACGGTCTGCCAGGCCACAGAGAGGGCCCTGCCGGCGGGGGCATCCTCCAGGCGCTGGAGCAGTTCCAGCAGCCACAACAGGGCCGCCAGGGACAGGCCCACCACGGCGTATCCCTTCGCCAGCCTCACTATAATGTAGGTTCCGAGGAGTCTCACAGCGGCGGCCCCGGTCCGCGGTGGACAAGCCGGTAACGCAACAACAGCAGGCCCATAACCGCCAGGGGCAACCAGAAGACCCCCGGCCAGGGGGCCAGCCGGCCCTCCTCCAGCCACTCCATCAGCACGCCGAGCACGCTGAAGTACAGGGCCAGCAACAGGGTGGCGCCGAGCACCCGGGCGGACTGCCCCCGCCGCGGCTCGATGCGGCCGAGGGCCAGCCCCGCCAGGGCCAGCAGAGGTACGCCCAGGGGGGCCAGGAGGCGCCGCTGCAGTTCCGCAAGGTAGACGGGGTCGTTGCCCTGCCACAGCTCGCCGAAGGACAGGGCGCGACGCAGGCGTTTGCGGACCGGCGGCGACGGCGGCGTGAACAGCACGTCCAGGCGCTCGAAGTGCGCAAGCACATCGGGGCCGCGGCGCCGGCCGGGCTGAAACATCTCCACCCCGCCCGTGAACACCAGACGCTGCCGCCCCGCCTCGCCGGCCTCCTGATGGAGGCGACGGGCCCGCAGCACACCGCCTTCGCCATCGCCGTGCCGGTGCACCAGTACCCCCTCCAGCGCCGCGCCGTCGCGGCCTTCGGCGAACAGCAGCCAGCCGCGGCCCAGCGGCGTGAAGCGTCCCGGCTCCACGCGGGCGAGGTCCAGGCTTCCGGCGACCTCGGCCTCGAGGCCATAGAGGGTGGCGAAGGCCCATGGCCGGTACAGCAGGGACACCATGGCCACCAGCAAGGCGAGGGCAAGCACCGGCAGGGCCAGGGCCGACAACAGGCGATATCGTCCGGCGCCCAGGGCCGCCAGGGCGATGAGCTCATGTCCGGCCTGCAGGCGCCCGAGACCGATCACCAGCCCCAGGATCAACGCCGCCGGCACCAGCACGTCCATGAATATGCCGAGCCTGAGCAACGCCAGTTGCACCACTACGTCGAGGGAGAAGCCCTCGGCCAGCGCCTGGGCCAGTATGCGGCTGGCGTAGAACACCAGCACCACCGTGACCAGGCCGAGGAACGCCCCCACCGCGGGCCCCATGACCTGGGCCACGAGGTAACGCTCAACGCGGCGCATGGAAGAGCCCTGGCCCAGGCCGGGGACGGCCTGCCATGGGCCGGGCTGCCGTCCCACACCGGGCGCGGGCCGCGAGGATGCACTGTGGATGCGTCATGGGAAGGCATCGGCCCGTGGCAAAATTGGTTAGTATACGGGGCTTGCCCCAGTGGGTTCGACCATCGTCCCCGCGGAGAGGGCCAAAGCACCGCAGTCATGTCTCGTGAATGAATCGATACCTCAAAATCCCACCCTTGGTGCGAGCGCCGCG
>JAABTG010000235.1 GCA_011389995.1 Thiotrichales bacterium | reverse complement strand
CTATCTGGGACATTGGCGCCGATCCGTGGATCCATCGGACTAATTGGAATGTGTCTAAATTCATCGGTCGGAGTCGCCCCGTTGATGACATGCTGATCCCCCCAAGGCCTCGAACTGATTCGTGGCGCGATGCGGTTGTGCCCTGGCGTCGTGGTGGCGCCGTGAGCCATGGTCACTGAATCTTCGGTTCCGGCCCGGGAGAATTCCGTTGCCGCCGCTCGTGCGGTTCGCCACCTCCAGGTCGAGGCGGTGCAGTGGATTACGGACGAGATCTACCGTCGACATCAGTCGGTTTTACGACTGCGGGGCGCCAGGGGGCGCTATCACACCGAGCAGGACCTGAAATACCACATCGAGTTCCTGAGCGGCGCCTTGGCCATCCGGAATCCGGTGTTTTTTACCAACTACGTCTGCTGGCTGGCGAACGTCCTGGAGACTCGGGGCGTTCCGGTGCCCATGCTGTATGAGTCTCTGGAGCTTCTCGAGGACTTCTATGGGCGCAGGCTGGACGCCTCCCTCCGGCCGCCCCTGGCCCGTTATCTGGAGGCCGGCCGTCTCGCGCTGTCGGACGGCCGTCAGGCGCGGGAGGTGAGTTACGCCAACGTCCACCGGCCTGCGGATCTGGTCAGTGTCGATGGGTTGAAAGAAAGCCTCATGACGGGTGACGCCACTTCGGCATGGTCCATCGTTCGGGCCTGCTGGGAAGAGACGGGTGATTACGTCGCCATAGCGACGCGCCTCTTTCAGCCGGCCCTGTACGACATCGGCACCGCCTGGCAGCGCAATGAGATCACGGTCGCGCAAGAGCATCTGGCCACCGCCATCAGCCAGACCCTGCTCACCCAACTCTACCTGGTTGCCGGGAGCCAGGCCGAACCATCAGGCAGGAAGGCCCTTTTCGCAGGGGTCGAGGATAACCGGCACGTGTTGGGCGTGCGTATGGTCAGTGATGCCTTCGCCCTTGCCGGCTGGTCCGTCGAGTATCTCGGGGCCGATACCCCCACGGAGGCCTTGCTCCAGCACGTGGACGCCACGACACCCGAGGTGCTCGGCGTATCGGCGTCGATGGTCCAGCAGCTTCCGGCCCTGCAAAGGCTGGTGGAGGTGGTTCGGGCCGAGCTGGGAGAACGGCGGCCCATCATTCTCGTCGGCGGCCTGTCCACCAACCAGTTCGATGATGTCTGGCGCTGGCTTGGCGCCGACCTCTGGAGCCCCGACGCGGCCCATGCCGTAAAGGAGCTGGGATGAGGCGGGAGCCAGCCCCGGCGGCGAACACCGAAGGCCGGCTGGCACCCAGCCTGAAGAACCTCAACGCCTCGGTGGTGATGCTGGTAACGCGGGACGGCGGGCTCCTCGACGACAACCGCGGCTATGGGCGAATCTTCAATCCGGGTGACGACGTTCGAAGCCTCTTCATCCAGCCTCGTTTCGATGAGTTTGCCGCCCGCGCGCCCACGGATGGCGTCATTTATCGCGGATTGCTCACCCTCGGGCGGCTGGAGGCCCAGTCCGCCTCGTTCGACGGCACCGTCTATGAGGAAGGTGATCATCTGCTCATCGTCGCAGAACCGGATGTCCAGGACATGGAGGAGACCATCTCCCGGCTCCAGTCCCTCAACGCCCGGCTTGCGGACGTCCGCGGCTCCTTTCCGCCCCCCTTCGCGCAGCAGCGGTCATTCCGGGACAGCCTGCTCGAAACCGTGCCCGCCATCATCCTCCTGCTGGATCCAGAAGGTCGCATCGCCCGCATCAACCCCTACATGGAAGGGCTCTGCGGCTATCTCGACAGTGAGGTCGCCGGCAAGGACTGGTTCACCACCTTTCTGCCGCAAGTGGGCCAGGCCCAAGGCCGTGAACGGTTCCGAGAGGCCATGGCCGTCGGGGCGAGCTCGCGCCATGTCGGACCCCTTGTCACGCGTGCCGGCGCGCTGCGGCAGATCGAGTGGTATGCACGGACCCTGACCGATGAACGCGGGCGCGTGACGTTGCTGCAGGTGGGCCATGACATCACCGAGCGCATCGCCCGGGAGGAAGACTTGCGGCGGGCCCACGATGCACTTCGGGACTCCGGCCGCCGCAAGGATGAGTTTCTCGCCATGCTGGGCCACGAGCTGCGCAATCCCCTGGGCGTCATCTCCATCGGGCTGGAACTCGCGGGCGTGCTCACGGATACGGACGCGGTGGTGAGGAATCGGGACGTCATGCGGCGTCAGGTCAAGCAGCTCACACGCCTGGTGGACGACCTGCTCGACGTCTCGCGTTCCACCCGAGGCAGCCTCTGGATCAGCCGGCAGCGGGTCGATTTGAACGACATCGTGCGGGGCGCCGTCAACGATATACAGGTGCTCGCGGATGGGTTCCCTCATGCCCTGTCCCTTGCGATGCCCCGGCATCCGGTCATGGTGTTCGTCGATCCCGTTCGCATGACCCAGGTGATGGTGAACCTGCTGGGTAACGCGGCGAAGTACACGCCTGCGGGCGGTCGCATCGATGTCGCAGTGGAGCCGGCACCCGAGGGCGTGTGGGTGAGGGTGAAGGACAATGGCGTCGGCATACCATCCGACATGCTGGAGACCGTGTTCGAGATGTTTGCCCGGGTGGACCCCGACAGCCACCAGGGACATGGCATCGGCCTCAGTCTGTCGAGGGCATTCATCGAGATGCACGGCGGCACCATCACCGCCCATAGTGCAGGAAGGCAGCAGGGTAGCGAGTTCGTCATCCGCATCCCCACCTGAGCCCCTCTGTGTCCTCCGGAGCCCGGGACACCCAGGGGGTGGTTCCACAGACCCCCGGTCATCCACAGTACCGGCATCACCCCGGTTGTCGCCCCTCTGGGGCCGGTCACCGCCAGGCCGCTGCGGGGCCACCGGGCCGGCCTGCCGGGCGCCGCCTGCGTCAATCCGCCGCATTCACACCCCATCATTTTTAGCATAGATCTAACATCGGGGCTGTGGGTGGCCGGCAGCCATCCGATACCGACCACCGGGACCTGGCCGACATCCTCGGCATGGCGCTGTTATTGAGGTCCCACGGGTGCATTGGGCGTTGAGCAACGGGCGCCGGAGCAACAGCATGGGACCGGTTGCTGAATGAATAATTGAAAATGGGACGCATTATTAATATCATGAAACTGTCGTTTCCCGAGGCATTTGGCCCCGCCCGGGGTTTGAAAGTGAAACCGGGGGGCCATCATACTTATTCGTTGGTGTGCCGATGGCACCCGGATGGGGCCGTTTGGTATTTCTCTGCAACCCTTTAAGGAGTTTCCCATGACGCGTGGTTCACGGATCCTGATTCTCGCCGCCGGCCTGACCCTGGCCGCCGGCGCCCCGGCCAGCGACGAGCCCGAGCATTACGAAGGCAAGGAGGCCGAGACCC
>JAABTG010000031.1 GCA_011389995.1 Thiotrichales bacterium | reverse complement strand
CCCTCCACCACGCGGCGGCCAATGGTGATTCCCACCTGGTGGGGTTGTTGTTGCGGCACGGGGCCGATACCGGCCGCCGAACCAGCAACGGCCTCACCCCCGGCGACGTGGCCCGCGAGAGGGGTCGCGACGAGGTGGCGGCCAGGCTGGCACGAGACCCGCCCGCCGGGCCCGCCGGCTGAGGCCTCAGCCGCAGCGCATCTGGTTGCTGCTGAAGTCCGCCGCCGGGCGTACCCGGCTCCATTCCCCCACCGGCTCCTGGTAGCGGGGGCCATGGCTCAGCATGAGACGCATGCCGAACCTTTCGAAGAAGCGTTCGAAGAGGGCGCCGCCCGCCGTACCCGTCGCCGTCAGGCCGTCGCCGTCCTCATGGTAGGCCAGGGTAACGGCGGCCAGGGGTTGAGGGGCCGGCCCACCCAGCACCCGGGCCCCGTGCCGGGGGTCGAAGACGCTGCGCTCCGAGCAGCAATAGATCACCCCGGCCTCCGTACGCTCCTGTTCCGCCTTGTCCAGGTAGCGTACGCGCTCCTCGCGGTAGTTGATGAAACTCACCGACGGTGCCGGGTGGCTCATGCGGTGGGAGCAGATGGCCGAGAAGGCCACGATGCTGCGCCGGGGCCCCACCCCCCCCGGCCAGGTGTAGACCTGGCCATCTTCGGTCCGCAGTTCCGCGGGCTCCAGGGGTTCTCCCAGGTCGAGGAGAAAGCACGGCGTGCTGACGTAGGGATAATGGAAGACATAGGCCTCGTCGGGCACCAGTTCGGCCGTCGTCAGGGGCCGTTGGCCGCGGCCCACCAGCCGGGCGGGGGTGCGGGCATGGGGCGTGGCCAGGGCAGGCAGGGCCTGCATGGCGAGGGCGAGCCCCCCCGCCTTGAGGAAGCACCGGCGATTGCCGGGACAGTCTGCAGTCATGGGCGTCCGTCCTTCGCTGATACGGGGCCATGGTCACCCATGGCGGTAGTGACCTTCAACCACGGGCCATGGTCGGCCCGGGCCCCTGACCGGCTGCCGGCTATGTGGCCGAAGGGTTTCCCCATCTGATCCATTGGCTGCAGACAATCAGTTTCATTCGAACTTTCGACTTATGGCAAATGAATGCCTTGCATAGACTCGGAAGATAACTATACGCTGGCCCGTTGCGGCCCGCCCTGGTCCTGACAAAGATGGAAGCGGAGTTGTCTGGCAGGCGCTGAGACCGCGCGACCCCCGGGGCGGCGGGACGGGGCACGGGGTGTCTGCCGCTCCAGACGGGGGGTTGCTGGAGATTATGGAACGACTCGTGGTGCTGGTCGCGGTCCTGCCGCTGGGTTCCGCCCTGGTGATTCAACTGTTTTCCCGCCGTCTCGGCGGGCGGGCGGGCGGTGTGAGCGTGGCCTTCGCCGCCGTCACCTTCATCCTCGCCGCCGCGGTGCTGTGGCAGGCCCTGGCCGGCCGGCCGCCGGCCATCACGGGTCTGGGCGGGAGCTGGGGGCTGCTGCTGTTCGATCCCCTCGGCAGCCTCATGGCCGTGGTCATCGCCGGCATCAGCCTCATCGTCCATGTCTACTCGGTGCGCTATATGGCGGAGGAGCCCGGCTACGCGCGCTTCTTCGTGCTCCTGGACCTCATGACCGCCGCCCTGCTGGTGATGGTGGCCGCCGGCGACCTCATCACCCTGCTCATCGCCTGGCATCTCATCGGGGTGCTGCTCTACTTTCTGCTGGGTCAGGATACCCGCAGCCCGTCGGCCTATCGTTACGGCCTGTGGACCCTGCTGACCTACCGCATCGGCGACCTGCCCCTGGTGCTGGCCGCCGGACTGCTCTATCACGCCTACGGCACCTGGTCCCTGCCGGAGATCTTCGCGGCCATGGCGAGCCGTCCGGACGGCCACGCTGTCCTCGGTCTGGCGTTGCCGGAGGTGGTGGGGGCGCTGGTGGCCGTGGCGGCCTTCGCCCGCTCGGCCCAGTTCCTGCTCCACACCTGGCTGCCCTACACCATGGACGGCCCCACCCCGGTGTCGGCCCTGATGCACGCGGGTATCGTCAACGCCGGCGGCTTCCTCATCAACCGCTTCGCCCCCGTGTTCGTCCACACCGACGGGGTGCTGCCGTGGGTATTCGTCGTCGGGCTGTTGAGCGCGGTCATGGGCTCCATGCTCATGCTGACCCAGAACGACATCAAGAAGGCCCTGGGTTACTCCACCATGGGACAGATGGGCTTCATGATCATGGAGTGCGGCATCGGCGCCTTTTCGCTGGCCATCTATCACCTCATCGCCCATGGCCTGTTCAAGGGCACCCTGTTCCTCGGTGCCGGCAGCGTCATCCATGGGGCGCGCCGGGATGACGGGGTCCCCAAGGATTACCTCTACACCTTCGTCGTGGAACGCCGCCCGGCCCGCCAGCGCCAGCCGTGGCTGTTGATGGCGGCCATCACCCTGGCGGTGCCCGTGACCATCCTGATGGTGGCCCACTGGCTGGTCTCCGAGGACTATTTCCAGAAGCAGGGTGCCATCGTGCTGTTGTTCTTCGGCTGGGTGACGGGGGCCCAGCTCATCTTCGCCACCTATCGGATGCGCAGCCAGAACCCATGGCGGCTGGTGGGACTCGGGGTGTTCTCCTTCGCCGTGGTGGTGCTGGGCTATACCCTCATCAGCCACGCCTTCGATGTGTTCCTCTATCCGGACCCGGCCATCCGGCTGCAGATCTATGATGCCGCGGACATCCCCCTGCTGCGCTTCGACGTCCTCGTGGGGGTGGTGACGGCGGTCATCGTCCTGGGCTGGCTGCTCACCTACTACGGTGAACGCCACGACGCCCCCCGGGGCGGCCAGCGCCGTCGCGTAGGGGCCACGGCCTATGCCTTGGTCTCCCGTGAGTTCTATGTGGCCGGTATCTACGACCGGCTGGCCCGCGGGCTGTTGGCCATCTCCAGACGACTGAATGTATGGTTGCGGTGGGCCTGAGGTGAGCATATTCAGCTGCCTCCTGGCCGGCCTGTTCCTGCCGTTGTTTCCCTCTAGCCTGGTCTTCAATGCCGTGCTGCGTCGTCTGCCCCATCCCTGGTTGCCCATGGTCCTGCTGCTGGTGTGGCCCCAGATCGGCCTGATGCTGGTGCTGGCCCTGGAGGCGTCGCCCCCGGACTGGGTCGTGCCCTGGGCCCTCCTGACCTCGGCACTCTACGCCCTGCGTGCCCTGACCCTGCAGGATGTCCGCCTGTGGATTGGTTTCCTGGCCACCTCCCTGTGGGCCCTGCTGTGGCTGGTGGTGAGCGGCGGCGGCTGGGCCATCGCGGCACCGCTCCATGCCCTGGGCCTGAGCCTGCCCCTGGTACTGCTTTGCCTCCTCGGTGCGGGCCTCACGCGCCGCTTCGGTGCCGCCCGCGCCGGCCTTCCCGGTGGGCTGGCCCAGTCCCTGCCGCGCTATGCCGGGGTACTGGTGGTGGTGGTGCTCGCCGTCATCGCCACGCCCCTGTTCCCGGCCTTCTTTACCATGCTGGGACTGGTCCTGCACGCCGCCCCCGCGGTGCCCCTGACCGCCCTGGCCCTGGCCGGCATCTGGCTGTTGTGGAGCTGGGCCGGTGCGCGCCTCCTGGCAGGGCTGGTGGTGGGGCCGGCCGGTGGAGATGGGGTGGCGGATCTGAGTCGCCTCGCCGCCTGGGGCTACGTCGGGGTTCTCGCGGCGCTGGTGGGCGCCGGCATCTACGGCGCCATGGCCCTGACATGAGCCTGCCCCTGGGACAACGGCTGAGGGTGCGCGCCATGACCTACATGGCCGGCGAGCCCATCCCCTTCTTCTGGCCCATGCGCGCCTTCATCCACCACAACCCCCTGCACGGCCTGGAACATCTGCCCTTCGGCGACGCCGTGGCCGCAGGGGCCCGGCTGCTCCACTGTCGCGGTCACCTGTCGCGCCGCCAATACCAGGGCTATCTGGCGGCAGGCAAGGTGGACCGCAGCCGGCTCGAGGCCGCGGTGGACGCCTTCGTCGCGGCGCGGCCGGCCATCCCGGGCGTGGCCCTGGGGGACTGGCTCATGGCCCTGCTCACCGAGACCGGGGGGACCGTGGTGCCGGTGCGGGATTTCGCCGACGTCCCGGACATCCATGCCGCGGTGAGGGGCAGCCCGCTGCCGCCGGACGGTGGGACGGGTCTCGGCCGCCTGGGTGAGGGCCTGAAGACGGCTTTGCTGGCAGAGGGACCCGTGTATGCCGCCGTGGATGGCCTGTATGGCACCGATATCGGCATGCAACTGGATGAACTGGTCATCAGGATCTGCCTCGAGTTCCTGGATGAGGGCCAGTCGGTGTGGGGCCTGCCCGGGCGCGAGCATGGCCTGTTCACCGCCTGGCGCAAGGTGGTGGGGCGCCATGGATGGTTGTTCCCCCATGGGGTCCACGTCAGGGGCATCCTCGCCGCAGACCCCAGCCCCGAGGGCGTCATCGTCCACGTCATGGAGACCCTGGGGGTAAGGGAGGACCGCTGGACGGCCTATTTCACCCGCGAACTGGCGCGTCTCCACGGCTGGGCGGGCTTCATCCGCTGGCGCTCCAGCGCCCGCCACTACTACTGGGGCCGGCATTATCCGGCGGACCTGGTGGACCTGCTGGCGGTGCGTCTGACCCTGGGGCTGGCCCTCCTCAAGGAGCACGGGCGACGGGTACCGGCCATCACCGTACCCGCCATCCGGGAGTTCATCGACAAGCGCACCGCCGAGGCCTGCCTGCGCCACGAGTTCCACGGGTCGCGCCTGCTGCCGGCCCTGGCCCAGGGGGTGGAGGAGGCCCTGGCCCTGGGGGGCAGGGTGCGCATCGAGAGGGTGTTCAGGGAGTACACGGCGGCCAAACGCCGGCACGAGGCGGGGCACCAGGCGGCCCGCCTGCGGGCGGTGGCGGCGCGGGCCGGTGCCGTCACCGCGCTGGAGGGCCTGTCGGCCGGGGCCCTGGGGCGACTGCTGGAGGGCATAGGGGAGTTCGAGACAGGGGAGGGCATGGTGTGGCTGGAGGCCATGGAGTCCCGGGCCATGGGCCATCTCATGGCCGGGGTGACCCTGGAGCCGCCGCCGCCGCGGGACAAGCGCCCCTTCGCCCAGGCCCTGTTCTGCATCGACACCCGTTCCGAGCGCATCCGCCGTCATCTGGAAGGTGCCGGCGATTACCAGACCTTCGGCATCGCCGGTTTCTTCGGCGTGCCCATCAGCTTCATGGAGTTGGGCAAGGGCAGCGAGACCCATCTGTGCCCGGTACTGCTCACCCCCAGGAACCTGACCCTGGAGATGACGGTGGACGGCCCCCGGGATCCGGCGGCGGTGACCGCCCTGGAGAAGGTGCTCCACGAGCTCAAGGAAACCGTGCTCACTCCCTTCGTCACGGTGGAGGCCATCGGCCTGTTGTTCGGCTTCGACATGGTGGGCAAGACCCTGATCCCGCGTTTCTACAACCGCTGGCGCCGGCATCTGCACGAGCACAAGCCGGCGACCCATCTGCTGATGGACAAGCTCGACCGCGACCAGGCCGATTCCATCGTGCGCGCCGTCCAGCGGGCGGTGATCGTGAAGGCGGTGGAACAGGAGTACCGGCTCCCTGCCGAGCGCATCACCGACGACCTGGTGCGCGAGCTGCGGGAGGCCGCCCTGGGGCGGTTGCCGGGGGCCCCGGGGCTGTCGCAGGAACTGGGGCTGGGCCCCGCTGAAGAGCAGGGGTTCATCCGGCGCCTGCGGGAGGTCTATCGCATCAATCCCGCCTTCGCCCGGCTGCAGCTGGAGCGCCTGGCACGCATCGGCTTCAGCCTCGACGAGCAGGTGGGCTTCGTCAGCCAGGCCCTGCGCTCCATCGGCCTCACCCGGGACTTCTCCCGCTTCGTCCTGCTGGTGGGCCACGGCAGCACCTCGGAGAACAACCCCTACGAGTCGGCGCTGGACTGCGGGGCCTGTGGTGGCAATCACGGCCTGGTGAACGCCCGGGTGCTGGCCCAGATGGCCAACAAGCCGGAGGTGCGGCGGCGGCTGGTCAGCCACGGCGTCCACATCGCCGATGACGCCTGGTTCATCCCCGCCCGCCACAATACCGCCACCGATGCCCTGGAGCTGTTCGACCTCGACCGCCTGCCCTCGACCCACATCGTCTACCTGGACCGTCTGCGCAGCGGCCTCACCGCCGCCTCCCGGCTGTGCGCCCAGGAGCGCATACCCTCTCTGCGGGCCTCCTCCCGGGCCACCCGACCGCCCCCCGGGGCGGCCGCCGCCTGCCGTGCGGCCGAGCGCAACGCCATGGACTGGTCCCAGGTTCGCCCCGAATGGGGCCTCTCCCGCAACGCCTATTTCGTCATCGGTCGCCGCGACCTCACCCGCCGGCTGTCCCTGGAGGGCCGCGCCTTTCTCCATTCCTACGATTACCGCCTGGACCCCCGGCGCCGGCTGCTGGAGAACATCCTCACCGGACCCCTGGTGGTGGGCCAGTGGATCAACATGGAGCACTATTTCTCCACCGTGGACAACGCCGGGCTGGGCGCCGGCAGCAAGGTGTATCACAACATCACCGGGCGCTTCGGGGTGATGCGGGGCAACCTCAGTGATCTGCGTACCGGCCTGCCGGCCCAGACGGTGCTGAAGCAGGGCGAGCCCTACCACGAGCCCCTGCGTCTGATCACCCTCATGGAGGCGCCCCTGGAGCACGCCCGCCGCGCCATCGAAGCGGTGGTGGCGGTGAAACAGCTGGTGCGCAACGGCTGGATACGGGTGCTGGTCATCGATCCCGAGACGACCCTCGTGTCCGTCTACGACCATGGCGGGTGGCAGCACCTGTCCTGCCCGCCGTCCCACCCCCTCAGCGAGGAGTCCCGAGCATCATGAAGAATCTCCGTTTCAGCCCCTTGAAGAAGCTTGAAATCATCCTCGGCGGAGAGCACCAGGGTTTCGCCACGGACCTGCTGGACCGTGCCGGCGTGAAGGGCTACACCATCGTCAACAACCTGTCGGGCAAGGGCAACCACGGCTTCCACGAAGGCCACCTCATGTTCAACGAGGACGACGTGCTGATCATGATCATCGCCGCCGTGCCCGAGTCCCTGGTGACGCCCATCCTCGAAGGCTTCGCGCCCTTCTACAGCGAGCACTCCGGGGTGGTGTTCATCTCGGACATCCAGGTCACGCGGCTGGTGAAGTTCGGCGGCTCGAGTGAGGCGGAGGAGGGCTGAGGGGTGCCGGATGGGGGATGCCCGGCTCGCCCTTCAGCGGGATCCTTCCCCCGCTGCGCCTCGGTTCTTGACGCTGAGCTGGTGTATGACCCCGTCGATACCCACCTGCTCTATGCGGGGCGCCATGGAGGCCCGAAAACTGACCAGCAGGCTCACTCCCTCGACGAGCACGTCGTAGACCTTCCAGCGACCCTCCTCACGGTGCAGGCGGTAGTCCACGGCCACCGGCCGGCCCTGCTGGCGGAGGATCTGCGTCCGCACCCGGGCCTCGTCCTCCCGGGCCGCCTGCCGGGTCGGCAGGTAACGGATACCCACATCGGTATAGTCGAGGACCGCCGCGGCGTAGGTGCGGATCTGCAGGGCGCGGAACTCCTGCGCGAAGCGCCGCCGCTGTTGCGGGCTGGCCCGCCGCCAGTGGCGGCCGAGGATGAGGCGGGTGATGCGCTCGTAGTCCACATGGGGCGAGAGGATACGGGCGACGATGCCATAGGCGTGGGTGGGGTCGGCGCGAACGGCGTCGCGTTGGCGGTCGAATGCCGCGAGGAGGGCGTCGGTGGTGCGTTCCACCAGTTCCCGGGGATCGCCGGCGCCGGTCTCCGGGGTGCTCCCCCGGGTGGTGGCCACGCTGCCGCCCGCCGCCAGCATCAGCGCAACAAGCCATGGCAGCCAGAACCTCCCGTGTCTTGGGGAAGCGGGTATCGCCGGCCGCGTGCGGCGGGCGGTGCTATGGCGCCAGGTCGTCATGGGAAATCTCTGTGCTCCCGGGTTCGTGAGGGCCCATTCGGCAATGAGTGGGGCAGATGGGCGGGCAACCCCCCTGGTTGAGATTTTATACCCCCCGCGGAGTTCAGACGGGGCCCGGCCGTCCCTGCGGGTGGCGGGCCTCTACCCAGGGTCTGGCGTCGCAACATGGTCCATATCCCCCACTCCCGGGTGGAATGCACCCGGCCGCCGCCGCGGTACGGCGTATTCGCAGGGGCGCAAGGGCGTGGCGCGTCTCTTGCATTGGTATTCAAGGGCAGAGGGCCCGCGGTATGGTGATGTCACCCCCCGCAGCCCGGCCGCATACGCCATGACCGATACCCGGATCCACACCTTAAAGAGCCGCTTGACCTCCCCGCTGTGGGCCATGCTGGTGAGCGTACTCTTCGTCTCCGCCGTCCTCGCCGTGCTGGTGTACTTCGACATCCACGAGGACTTGGTGGCCCTCATCCACTGGACCGAGGCCCAGGGCCCCTGGGCGGCGGTGATCTTCATCCTCATGATGGCGGCGGCGGTGCTGCTGCTGCTGCCGGGGATCTTTTTCACCACCGGCGCCGGCTTCGTGTTCGGCGTGGTGGAGGGGTCCGTCTACGTGGTCCTCGGCACCACCCTGGGGGCCTGCATCGCCTTCCTCGCCGCCCGTCATCTGTTCGGGCGTCGCGCCGCGCGCTACATCGTGGCCCACAGCAAGGTGAGCCTGGTGAACGAGGAGATGTCCCGCCACGGCTGGAAGGTGGTGCTCCTCACCCGGCTCATCCCGTTCTTCCCCGCGAAGCTGTCCAACTACTTCTTCGGCCTCACCTCGTTCTCTTTCCGGGGCTTCGCGGCAGGGTCTCTCGTGGGCTTCATCCCGTTTTCCGTGAACAACGTCTACCTGGGCGCCATCGCGGGGGACGTGGTCACCCTGGGGCAGCGGGACTTCGGCCGCACGCCCCTGGAGTGGACCCTCTACGGCGGCGGCTTCCTGGTCACCGTCTTCACCGTTATCTACCTCAATCGCCTCGCCCGCCGCGCCCTGGCGCGCTATGCCGCGGGCGAGAGCCCGGATGCCGGGGGGGAGCTGCCATGAAGTGGTTCGGCCTGCTGCCCTGGCGCTTCATCGTGAGACGGGCCGCGCACAGTCACGGCTTCCTCGATCCCATCGAGCTGATGGCCCGCCTGCGCAGTTTCGCCCAGCCCTCCGAGGTGGGCGAGCCCGTTGAGCTGCTGCGGGCCGGCGCCGTGTTCCACGCCCGGGGGCTCATCAACACCAGGGTCATCCAGAACAACCTGGACTGGGTGTGGCCCTACTGGATCGAGCGGCAGTTCGACCCGCGGGACGACGCCTTCATCCCCCGCGGCTTCTCCCTCTCTCACATCAACCTGACCCATCGCAACTGGACCGCCGTCGGCTATCCCGACTGCGACGAACTCCCCACGGTGGACCCGCGCGGTCTGCTCACCCCCCTGTTGGACGGCTGGTCCCTGGACGCCTGGGTGCTGGCCGACGACGGCCGGCGCCTGCTGCCTTCGCGCACGCGGGAGGCCGGGCAGTGGCAGGCCCTGGACGAGGGGCCTGAAGTGATCACCCATACCCGGGACGGCGGGCTGACCCTGGATAACGCCGCCGCGGTGCGCCTTGAGGATGGTCGCCCCGTCTGTGAGATGAGACTGCGCGCCAGCGCCGACGGCCCCGGCCGGCTGGTGGTGGCCCTGCGGCCCTACAACACCGAGGGCATCTCCTTCGTCCACAAGGCCGTGCTGGCCCACGATCGCTGCGGCTGGACGGTGGACAACGACACCGCGGTGCGCTTCAGTCGCCCGGCCGAGCGCCATCACGTGGCCGATTACCATGGCGGCGATGTGCTGCTCCACCTGCGGGAAAGCGCCGACGAGACGGAGGGGCTGTGCAGCGTGGGCATGGTGACGGCCGCCGCCCTCTTCACCATCCCGGCCCACGGCGCCGCCGAGGTTACGGTGAGCATCCCCCTCGGCGCCGAGGACCCCGTGCCCCTGGACGCGGACGCCTGGAGCGCCCTGCGCGGTCAGGCCTGCCGTCTGCGCTGTCCCGAACCCCGCTACCAGGGCCTCTACGACGCCGCGGTGACGTCCCTGGTGCTGCACTCGCCGGGTGACGTGTATCCCGGTCCCTACACCTACAAGCGCTTCTGGTTCCGGGATGCCGCCTTCCTCATCCACGCCCTGCTGTGCCTCGGGCTCTACGACCGCGCCGAGCGGGCCCTGGCCCGCTTTCCGGATCGCCAGACCGCCTTCGGCTACTTCCGCTCCCAGGAAGGAGAATGGGACTCCAACGGCGAGGTGCTGTGGATCCTCGAGCGCTTCCAGCGCCTCAGCGGGCGGCGCCTCGGCGACCACTGGCAGGGGCCCATCCGGCGGGCGGCGCGCTGGATCCTGCGCAAGCGCACCCGCGATGACCTGGACGCCCCCCACGCCGGCCTGCTGCCTGCGGGCTTCAGCGCCGAGCACTTCGGGCCCAACGACTTCTACTACTGGGACGACTTCTGGGGCGTCGCCGGGCTGCGCTCCGCCCACCGCCTGCTGGAGGACCTGGGGGGCGGCGACGACGATTTCGCGGCGGCCGCCGATGCCTTCGCCGGGGCCGTGGACCGGAGTCTGGCCACCGCCGCCCGCCGCCTCGGCCGGCCGGCCATGCCCGCCTCCCCCTACCGGCGCCTGGACGCCGGCGCCATCGGCTCCCTGGCCGTGGGCTATCCCCTCCAGGCCTGCGCCCCCCAGGATCCCCGGCTGCTGGACTGTGTCGAGTTCCTGTTGGAGAAGTGCTTCGTGGAGGACGCCTTCTTCCAGGACATGATCCATTCCGGTCTCAATGCCTACCTGACCCTCCACGTGGCCCAGGTGCTGCTGCGTGCCGGCGACCCCCGCTATCTGCGGCTGGTGGACGCGGTGGCGGACCTGGCCAGCCCCACGGGCCAGTGGCCGGAGGCCATCCACCCGCGCACCGGCGGCGGCTGCATGGGGGATGGCCACCACGTGTGGGCGGCCGCGGAGTGGGTCCTCACGGTCCGCAACTGGTTCGTGCGCGAGGAGGGCGAGGGCCTGGTGCTGTGCTCCGGCATCCCGGGGCGCTGGCTGGAGGCCGCCGAGCCGGTGAGTTTCGGGCCCGCCTCCACGCCCTTCGGTCCCCTCACCGTCACCGTCACCCCGCGGGCCGACGGCGTGGATATCCACTGGCAGGCCGAGTGGCGCGACGGCGAGCCGGCCCTGGAGGTGCGGCTGCCGGGCACGGCGCCGGTGACGGTGGAGCCGGGCCGCGGCGGGGTCAGGGTGCCCGGGGCGGCCTCCGCATCGTGAACATCGTCCTCCTGACCAATACCTTCACTCCCCACGTGGGCGGCGTGGCACGCTCCGTACAGGCCTTCACCGACGAGTACCGCAGGCGCGGCCACCGGGTCCTGGTGGTGGCGCCGGCATTCCCCGATACCCCGGCCCACGAGACGGACGTGGTGCGTATCCCCGCCATCCAGAACTTCAACGCCAGCGACTTCTCCGTCGCCCTGCCGTTCCCCACCGGGCTCAAGGACACCCTGGATGATTTCGGGCCGCACATCGTCCATTCCCAGCATCCCTTCCTGCTCGGCATGACGGCGGTGCGCATCGCCCGCCACCGCCGCCTGCCCCTGGTGTTCACCCACCACACCCTGTACGAGGAGTACACCCATTACGTGCCCGGCGACTCCCCCGTACTCAAGCGCTTCGTCATCGAGTTGGCCACCCACTACGCCAATCTCTCGGACCAGGTCTTCGCCCCCAGCGAGAGCATCCGCGACCTGCTGATGGAGCGCGGCGTCACCCGCCCCATCCTGGTGGTGCCCACCGGGGTGCAGGTGGAACGCTTCGCCCACGGCGACGGCCGGGCCTTCCGGGAGCGCCACGGCATCCCCCCTGACGCCTTCGTGGTGGGCCACCTGGGGCGCTTGGCGGAGGAGAAGAACCTGGGCTTCCTGGCCACATCGGTGGCCGCCTTCCTGGACCGCCGGCCGGAGGCCCGCTTCCTGGTGGTGGGCGCGGGCCCGGCCGAGGGAGACATCCGCCGGACCTTCGCCGAGGCAGGGCTGGCGGAGCGCCTGCACGTGGCCGGCGTGCTGGAGAAGGAGGCCCTCGCGGACAGCCTCCATGCCATGGATGTGTTTGCCTTCGCCTCCAGGAGCGAGACCCAGGGCATGGTGCTCACCGAGGCCATGGCGGCCGGCCTGCCGGTGGTGGCCCTGGACGCCCCCGGCGCCCGGGAGGTGGTGGAGGACGGCGCCGACGGGCGCCTGGTGGCCGAGCAGGACGCCGCCGTCTTCGCCGACGCCCTGGAGTGGGTGGCGAGTCGGGACGCCAAGGCGCGGACGGCCCTCGTCCGGGGTGCCCTGGATACCGCCGAAGCCTATTCCATGCCGCGCTCGGCCCAGAAGGCCCTGGCCTGCTACGAGCACCTCACGCCGGAGTCCGGGGACAGCTCCGCCGAGGAGGAGAAGGGCTGGGAGCAGGTGATGGCACGCATCAGGACGGAGTGGGACATCGTGCGCAGCCTCACCCGCGCCGGCGACGGCGCCCTCTCCGAGGGCCGGGCCGAGGACCGCAGCGGCGGCGGGGCCTAAGGGAACGCTGGAATATTCAGTGACTACCGTGCGCGCAAGGGGATGGGCCGCCGCGGAAGTGCGTAAGTGCCGACGATCCCACCGCCGTCTCCGGCGAGGTCCCTTCTCCCCTGGGGAGAAGGACAGGATGAGGGGATAGCGGGCCGGGGCCACCGGCCTGAGGACATCGCGACCCTGGCACCGCTCGCTGGCGAGGGCCTTACAGGGTCACCGGGCCCACCTTCCAGATCTTCTCGCAGTACTCGCGGATGGCGCGGTCCGATGAGAAGCCGCCCATGCGGGCGGTGTTGAGGATGGACATGCGGTTCCAGTGGGCCGGGTCGCGAAAGGCCTCGTCCACCCGCGTCTGGCAGTCCACGTAGGCGCGGAAATCGGCCAGCACCATGTAGGGGTCGTGGTGGACCAGGTTGTCCGTAAGGGGACGGAACAGGTCACGGTCGCCGTGGGAGAACAGGCCGGAATCGATCAGTTCCAGGGCCTCCGCCAGCTCGGCGTCCTGGTGTTGGATCTCCCAGGGTCGGTACCCCGCCGCCCGGGTACGGGCGATGTCCTGATCCGTGAGGCCGAAGAGGAAGAAGTTCTCGTGGCCCACGGCATCGCGGATCTCCACATTGGCGCCGTCCAGGGTGCCGATGGTAAGTGCCCCGTTCATGGAGAATTTCATGTTGCCGGTGCCCGAGGCCTCCTTGCCGGCGGTGGAGATCTGCTCCGACAGGTCGGCGGCGGGGTAGATGAATTCGGCGTTCTTGACGTTGAAGTTGGGGTAGAACACCACCCGCAGATGGCCGTTCACCTGGGGATCGTGATTGATCACCCGGGCCACCGAGTTGATGAGCTTGATGATCAGCTTGGCCATGAAATAGCTGGGCGCGGCCTTACCGCCGAAGATGAAGGTGCGCGGCGTCATGTCCACGTTGGCGCTTCGCTTGATGCGGTTGTAGAGGGCGATGATGTGCAGCAGGTTGAGATGCTGGCGCTTGTATTCGTGGATACGCTTGACCTGGATGTCGAACAGGGAGCGGGGGTCCACCACCTCGCCGGTGAGGTCGCGGATGCGCCTGGCCAGGCGCTTCTTGGCCGCCACCTTCATGGCCCGCCAGCGCTCCTGGAAGGCGCTGTCGTCGGCATGGGGCTCGAGCTTCTTCAGGTTGCCCGCGTCCTGCGCCCAGCCCTTGCCGGCCACCTCCGTGAGGATGCCGCAGATGGGGGGATTGCTGAGCTGCAGGAAACGCCGGGGGGTGACCCCGTTGGTGACGTTATGGAACTTGTCCGGCCACAGTTCGTGGAAGTCCTTGAGGATGGTGGTCTTGACGAGTTCGGAATGCATGGCCGCCACGCCGTTGATGGCGAAGCTCCCCACCGCCGCCAGATGGGCCATGCGGACGCGGGGATCCGGCCCCGGCGTGACCAGGGCCATGCGGGCGATGCGCTCCGGGTCCCAGGGGTAGCGGACGCGCAATTCATCCAGGAAGCGACGGTCTATCTCCTGGATGATCTCCAGGTGGCGCGGCAGCAGCTGACCGAAGAGGTCCACCGGCCAGGTCTCCAGGGCCTCGGGCAACAGGGTGTGATTGGTGAAGGCGAAGGTGCGGCGGGTCACCTCCCAGGCCGTCTCCCAGTCCATGGCGTGGACATCCACCAGCAGGCGCATCAGCTCCGCTACGGCGATGGCCGGGTGGGTGTCGTTGAGCTGGGCGGCGAACTTCTCGTGGAAGGTCTCCAGGGTGGCGTTCTGCAGGTGCAGGCGGATCATGTCCTGGAGAGAGCAGGAGACGAAGAAGTACTGCTGTTTCAGGCGCAGGGTCTTGCCGGCCTCGGGCTCGTCGTTGGGATAGAGCACGCGGCTGATGTTCTCCGCCTCCACCTTGGCCTGGATGGATCCGTAGTAGTCGCCCTGGTTAAAGGCCTGGAAGTCGAAGGACTTGCCGGCGGTGGAATGCCACAGGCGCATGAGGTTGGTGTTGTTGACGCCGAAACCCATGATGGGGGTGTCATAGGCCACCCCGCAGACCTCTACCGCGGGGATCCAACGCACCTTGTAGCGCCCCTCGTCATCGGTGTAGTGCTCGGTAAAACCGCCGAAGTGCACGGGGAAGCACAGCCGGGTGCGGGGGATCTCCCAGGGGTTGCCGTGGCGCAGCCACAGGTCCGTGACCTCCACCTGCCAGCCGTCCTCGATGATCTGCTCGAAGATGCCGAACTCATAGCGGATGCCATAGGCGATGGCGGGGATCTGCAGGGTCGCCAGGGAGTCCAGGTAGCAGGCCGCCAGGCGCCCCAGACCGCCGTTGCCCAGTCCCGGCTCGGGCTCCTCTTCGAGGATGGCCTCCAGGTCCATCCCCAGTTCCCGGGCCCCCTTGCGGGCGTTGTCCACGATGCCGAGGTTGATGAGGTTGTTGCCGAGATGGGGTCCGGGCAGATACTCGGCCGACAGGTAGCACACGGTGCGCACGCCGCCTTTTTTGTAGGCCTGGGCGGTCTTTATCCAGCGTTCCAGCATGCGGTCCCGCACCGTGTAGGCCGCGGCTTTGAAGAGGTCGTGGGGATCGGCCACGTCGCTGAAACGCGCCTGGACATAGAACAGATTGTCCAGGAAGGCCCGCTTCAGGGCCTCGTGACTCATGCCGGTGCGGGTACGCTCCTTCTTGTCGCTCTTTTTCGCGTTCACGCCTGACTCCTGGGTAAACGCTGATTATTGGCCGTCCCTGGCCAAAATCAGCACGGCAGACGAAAACGCGGTTTCCACCTGCCTTCATTTTCAACGCCCAATGGCGTCGAAAATGTCGGGGCCTCCTGCCCCGCGCGGTAAACGCTGATTATTGGCCGTCCCTGGCCAAAATCAGCTCGGCAGGCGAAAACGCGGTTTCCGCCTGCCTTCATTTTCGACGCCCAATGGCGTCGAAAATGTCGGGGCCTCCTGCCCCGCGCGGTAAACGCTGATTATTGGCCGTCCCTGGCCAAAATCAGCACGGCAGACGAAAACGCGGTTTCCGCCTGCCTTCATTTTCAACGCCCTGGGGCGTCGAGTTGGCGGGGCCTCCTGCCCCGCGCGGTAAACGCTGAATTCTCAGCGCTTCCCCGCCTTGAACCCTGAAGGTTGCCGTCACAGGCGGGCCAGCAGCCAGCCGGGGAACAGGGTCACCGCCGCCACCGCGGCCACGCAGACGACGCCGGCGACCCCTGCCAATACCCCGCCACGGGTGTCGCCTTTTGTGGCGGCGGGCTCCTCCATGAACATGATGCGGATGACCCGCAGGTAGAAGAAGAGCCCCAGGTAGCTGGCCAGCAAACCGGCCACCGCCCAGGCGGTATAACCGGCCTCCACCACGTTCTTGAAGATGAAGAACTTGGCCACGAAGCCCGGCAGAGGAGGGACCCCCGCCAGGGACAGCATGGCCACCGCCAGCAGGATGGCCGCCGCCGGTCGGCTGCGATAGAGCCCCCGCAGGCGATCCAGGTGGTCACGGGTCCCTTCGTCGCCACGGCTGGGCAGGCAGGCGAAGGCCAGCAGATTGGCCAGCCCGTATACCAGCACGTAGAACACCACCGCCTCCAGGCGACCGGCGGGTTCCCCCAGCAGCACGAAGAACAGGAAGCCGGCATGGGCGATGGAGGAGTAGGCGATCATGCGCCGCAGGCCCCTCTGGCCCATGGCCGCTAGATTGCCCCACACCGCGGAGGCCAGGGCCAGGGTGGCGGTGAGCCCCACCAGGGCCGGCGCCAGGCGGGCGCCCTCGAACACCCCCACCAGGGCCAGCAGCACGGCGCCCTTGATCACCGTGGCCATGTAGGCGGTCACCGGGACGCCGGTGCCGGCGTAGGCATCGGGGGCCCAACCGTGGAACGGGACCAGGGCGGCCTTCAGCATGAGGGCCGCCAGCACCAGGGTGACGGCGGCCATGGCCAGGGGCTCCGGGCCGGCCGCCGCGCCGGTGAAGGCGGTCATGGACAGGCTGCCCGTGGCCCCCAGGGTGAGGGAGATGCCGAACAGCAGGGTGGCACTGCCGGCACCCCCCAATACCAGGTACTTGAGGGCCGCCTCGGCACTCTCGGGGCGCCGGGAGCCCACCACCATGAGGGCGTACACCGGCAGGGACAGCAGCTCCAGCCCCAGGAACAGGGTGACGAGGTTGCCCGCGGAGACCACCAGACAGGCGCCGTAGAGGGAGGACAGCAGCAGCATGGCGAAGCGCCCGTCGGCCCGGGCTTCCCCCGCCAGCAGCAGCACCGGCAGGGCCAGACCCAGGAGCACCGCCTTGGCCACGGCGCGGCCGGGGTCCATCACGAACTGCTCCGGGAAGGGCATGGCCGTGTAGCCTTCCCCGGCCAGCCCCAGGGCCGCCGCCATGGCCGCGGCCACCGCCAGCAGGGCCACCGGCAGGGGCGAGACGGCGTGCCGGGTGGCGAGTTCCGTCACCAGCAGTACCAGGATCCCCGCCAGCAGCAGGTGCTCGGGGAGCAGGCCCACCAGCATGTCCAGGTTCATGGCGTGCCTCCCGCGGGCCGGGCTGCATTGAGGATGGACTGGATCTCCAGGGCCGAGGCCTCGGTCTTCTCCAGCATGGGTCCGGGGGCCAGGCCGATGAGGAAGATGGCCGCCACCAGGGCCGTGAGGATGGCCCCCTCGCGGCGGCTGAGACCCGCCAGGGGCAGGTGGGGCGCCCTGGCCGGGCCGAACAGCAGGCGCCCGGCCAGGCGCAGCATGTACAGCGCCCCCAGCACCACCCCCAGCACCGCGGTGGCCGCCAGGGCGAGGGGCCAGGTGGCGTGGGGCAACTCGGCCCAGCCGGCGTTGAAGGCCCCCAGCAGGGCCAGGAACTCGCCGGTGAAGCCGCTGGTGGAGGGCAGACCCACGGAGGCCAGGGTGAGCAGCATGAAGAACACCGCGTAGCCCGGCAGCAGCCGGGCGAGGCCGCCGTAGTGGGCCAGGTCGCGGCTGTGGCAGCGCTCGTAGATCATGCCCACCATGAGGAACAGGCCGCCGGAGATGAGGCCGTGGCTCACCATCTGGATGATGCCCCCCTGGATGCCCATGAGGTCATAGCTCACCAGCCCCAGCATCACGTAGCCCAGGTGGCTGATGGAGGAGTAGGCGACGATCTTCTTGATGTCTTCCTGCACCAGGGCCAGCAGGGCGCCGTAGATGATGCTCACCACCGCCAGGGTCATGAGCACTGGCCGGAACAGCAGGGCGGCCTCCGGGAACATGGGCAGCCCCAGCTTGAGGAAGCCGTAGGTGCCCATCTTGAGGAGGACGCCGGCGAGGATCACGGAACCGGCGGTGGGGGCCTCCACATGGGCGTCGGGCAGCCAGGTGTGCAGGGGCACCATGGGCACCTTGACGGCGAAGGACAGGGCGAAGGCCGCCAGCAACAGGGACTGCACCTCCAGGGACCAGCCGCCGCGGTAAAGGTCGGCGATGGCGAAGGACGGTACCCCCGTGGCCGTATACACCGTGTAGGCGATGTAGATCACCGCCGCCAGCATGAGGATGCTGCCGAAGGCGGTGTAGAGCACGAACTTGAAGGTGGCGTAGAGGCGTCGCTCGCCGCCCCAGATGCCGATGATCAGGAACATGGGGATGAGCATGGCCTCCCAGAACACGTAGAACAGGAACAGATCCTGGGCCAGGAAGGTGCCCACCATGGCGAACTGGAGCACCAGCACCATGGCGTAGAACAGGCGTACGCCGGTGGTGATGGCACTGAAGGCACCGGCCACCACCAGGGGCCCCAGGAAGGCGGTGAGCAGTACCAGCAGCAGGTTGAGGCCGTCGAGACCCACGTGATAATAGACGCCCCACTGGGGGATCCACGGTATGCGGGTCTCGAACTGCAGCGCCCCGGTGGCGGCCTGGAACTGGCCATAGAGCCAGGCGGCGAGGACGAACTGCACCCCCATGACGGCGAGGGTGAGGCCGCGGGTCAGGTCGTTCCGATGGGCCGGCACCACGGTCAGCCCCAGGGCCCCCAGCAGGGGCAGGAACAGCACCCAGTTGAGCATCGAGGCCTCAGACATGGGGCCATGTCCACAGCAGGCCGGCGCCCAGCCCCACCAGTACCAGCCAGCCGTAGCGCTGCAGCTGACCGTTCTGGACCCGCACCAGGGCCCGCGCCGAGCCGCGGGCCAGGGACGCCACGCCATGGAGCAGGCCGTCCATGAGCAGGCGGTCGACCACCCGCAGCAGGACCCGGTCCGCCACCCACACCAGGGGGCGGTGGATGAAGCCCTCATAGAGCTCGTCCACGTAGTATTTGTTGGTGAGCACCCGGTGCAGGGTCGCCAAGCGCGCCGCCAGGGCCGCCGCCGGCCGGGCCTCGCCGCCGAACAGGTGGCGCGCCGCGGCCAGCCCCCCCAGGGCCAGCGCCACGGCGAACAGCGCCAGGGGCAGGTGCCAGGCGGCGCGGCCCGGCGCCACCGCCGGCAGGGGCAGCAGGCCCTCCAGGTAATGGGGCACGGCGATGAAGCCCCCCAGCGCGGACAGCAGGGCCAGCACCACCAGCACGCCGGTCATGGAGCGGGGGGACTCGTGGACGTGGGCCGCCACCTCGGGGGCCATGCGGGACGGCGTCAGGAAGGCCAGCCACAGCAGGCGGAACATGTACAGGGACGTAAGGAAGGCGGTGACGGCACCCACCAGGAACAGCAGCAGGCCGCCCTGCTCGCCGGCCAGGGCGAACCACAGGATCTCGTCCTTGGAGAAGAAGCCCGCCAGGGGCGGCAGGCCGGCGATGGCGGCGGTGGCCACGGCGAAGGTGACGAAGGTGATGGGGATGCGCCGCGCCAGTCCGCCCATGCGGCGCAGGTCCTGCTCGCCGCCGAGGGCGTGGATGACGCTGCCCGCCCCCAGAAACAGGCAGGCCTTGAAGAAGGCATGGGTCACCAAGTGGAACACCGCCACCCCATGGGCCCCCACGCCGAGGGCCAGCACCATGAAGCCGAGCTGGGAGACGGTGGAATAGGCCAGCACCTTCTTGATGTCCGTCTGCACCAGGGCCACGGTGGCGGCGAAGAAGGCAGTGGCCACCCCCACCACCGCCAGCACGAGGGAGGCCTCGGGGGAGAGCTGGTAGACCCCCGCCAGCCGCGCCACCAGGTAGACCCCCGCGGTCACCATGGTGGCGGCATGGATGAGGGCCGACACCGGGGTGGGGCCGGCCATGGCATCGGGCAGCCACACGTGCAGCGGGATCTGGGCCGACTTGCCGGTGGCCCCCACGAACAGCAGCACCCCCACCAGGGTGGCGGTGGCAGCGGGCAGCAGGCCGTCGGCGGCGGCGGCGTTCACCGCGTCCATCTCGAGGGTGCCCAGGGCCGCGTACAGCACGAACATGCCGAGCAGGAAACCGGCGTCCCCCACCCGGTTGGTGATGAAGGCCTTCTTGCCGGCGGCGGCCTTGGCGGGGTCGTCGAACCAGAAGCCGATGAGCAGGTAGGAGGCCAGGCCCACCCCCTCCCAGCCCACGAACAGCACCAGCAGGGAGCGCCCCAGCACCAGCAGCAGCATGAAGAACAGGAACAGGTTGAGATAGGCGAAATAGCGGGCGTAGCCCTCGTCGCCCTTCATGTAGCCCACGGAATAGATGTGGATGAGGGAGCCCACGCCGGTGACCACCAGCACCATGACGGCGCTCAGGCGGTCGAGATAGAGGGCCACGTCCAGGCTCCGCTCGCCGAAGGGGGCCCAGGTGAAGAGGGTCTCCACCAGGGCCGCGCCGTCCCCCGCCTCCAGTTGCATCACCGCCCCCACCGCCACCAGGAAGGCGAGGACGGGCAGGCCGCAGCCCACCACGGTGACGAGGCGGGTCCCCAGGCGCGGCCCCAGCAGGCCGTTCACCAGGAAACCCAGCAGGGGCAGCAGCACGATGGTGGTCAGCGGCAGGGTCATGGCTCAGCCCCTGAGATCCATGTAGGCGCCCGGATCCAGGGAACGCCGCCGCCGCGCCAGCAGCACCACCAGGGGCACGGCGATGGCCACCTCGGCAGCGGCCACCACGAAGGCCAGGAAGATCAGCACGGCACCGGCGGCGGAGCCGGCATGGGCGGTGAAGATGGCCAGGCTCAACAGCACGCCGTTCAACATGAGCTCGAGGAACATGAGCATCACCAGCAGGTTGCGGCGTACCAGGATCCCCACCAGGCCGATGGTGAAGAGCAGGGCGGCGAGGGCCAGCAGCATCCCGGTATCAGCCATCCTGCTGTCCCCGATGGGCCCGCAGCACCGCCACGGCGGCCACCACCGCCGCCAGCAGCAGCACCGAGGCGAGCTCGAAGTAGAGCCAGTGGTCGGCCAGAAACACCCGCGCGAAGGCCTGAACGCCGAAGGGGCCGGGGACGTCGCCGGCGGGGGCGGGGGTGTCCGACAACAGTATCGGCAGCAGGATGCCCCCGAGGAGAGCGACGCCCACGACGGCCGGCAGCAGGCGGGTGCCGTGCCGCCCATCGGCGGCGCGGTCGCGGACCTCGAACAGCATGATGGCGTAGATCATGAACACCATCACGGCGCCCACATAGATGAGGACCTGGAACACGGCCACCACGTGGAGGCCGAGGATGGCGTAGAGGGCCGCCAGGGAGAGCATGGTGGCGGCGAGGGCCAGGGCCACCCGCATGGGATGGTGAACCACCAGCATCAGCAGGGCCCCGGCGAGGGCGGTGGCGGCGAATACGGTCAGCAGCAGGGTCTCCATCATGGGCCGCTCCCGCCCTTGGGGGGATAGGGTTTGGCCACGTCCCGCTGGGGATTCCAGGTCATGAGATGCTCCTTGTGCAGCCACATGTCATGGCGATCATTCCCCGGCAGGTCGGGGATGTCGGGCACCATGCGGATGGCGTCTTCGGGGCAGGCCTCCACGCAGAAGCCGCAGAAGATGCAGCGGGCGTAGTCGATGGCGAAGGCCTCGGGGTACTTGGGATGGGCCGTGTCCTCCAGGTCGAGACCGGCCTCGATCTCGATGCAGCGCGCCGGGCAGACGGTGGCGCACAGGTTGCAGGCGATGCACTGGGGGCGGCCGTCGGGGCGCTGGGTGAGGACGTGCTTGCCGCGGTTGCGGCGGCCGTAATCGGCGCGGCGCTCCTCGGGATAATAGCTGGTGAGGGCCCCCTTGCGGCCCCGCACCCAGCGCCCCATGTTGCGCCAGAACACCCGGCTGGTGGTGAGCAGGCCGCGCACCACCTCGAAGATATAGGCGCGCTCCCACCAGCCCAGGGTGGGCTCGTTCCAGTAATCCCGGCGGGGCGGGCGCGGCCTCACGCCCCCACCCCGTCGAGCAGGCCCACCACCACCACCGTGACCACCAGGTTGGCCAGGGCCAGGGGCAGCAGGAAGCGCCAGGCGAAGCCCAGCAGCTGGTCGTAGCGGAAACGCGGCAGGGACCAGCGCACCAGGATCAGGAAGCCGCACATGATGAACACCTTGAGCCAGAACACCAGCACCTGGAGGGCGACCACCAGGCCGTGGCTCATCTCCACGGTGAAACCGCCGGGGAAGTGGAAGCCGTCGTCGCCCATGTAGGGCAGGTTGTAGCCCCCCAGGAACAGGGTGGTGAAGACCGCGGCGACGATGGCGATCTCGATGAAGTGGGCGAACATGAACAGGCCCATCTTCATGGCGCTGTACTCGGTGAAGTAGCCCGACACCAGCTCCGACTCCGCCTCCGGCAGGTCGAAGGGGATGCGCTGGTTCTCGGCCTGGGCCGCCACCACGAACAGCAACGCCCCCAGGGGCTGCAGGAAGAGCCCCCAGGCGGGCAGGAAACCCAGCAGGATGCCGGACTGCTGGCCCACGATGTCCACCAGGTCCACGGTGCCGTAGATGAACAGCAGGCCCACCACCGTCAGGGCCAGCACCAGCTCGTAGGAGATGAGCTGGGAGCCGGCGCGCACCGCCCCCAGCAGGGAGAACTTGTTGTTGGAGGACCAGCCGGCGAGGAGGGTGCCCAGCACCGCCAGCCCGCCGAAGGCGAACACCACCAGCAGGCCGGCGTCCAGGCGCGCCACCTGCATCTGGTAGCTGCGATCGCCGAACCATGCGCTGCCGAACAGCTCCCCCGGCACCAGGGTGCCGCCGAAGGGCACCACCGCGAACACCAGCAGCACCGGCACGAAGGCCACCCACGGCGCCAGGGCATAGGCCAGGCGGTCGTGGGAGTCGGGACGGAAGTCCTCCTTGAGGAGCATCTTGGCGCCGTCGGCGAGGCCGTGGAACAGGCCCCACCACACCAGCTTCACCTGGGTGAAGGGCAGGCGCAGGTAGGCGCGGTTGGCGCCGATACGGTCGGACATGATGGCCGCCTGCTTGCGCTCCACCCAGGTGAGCAGCAGGCCGCAGGTCATGAGCACCAGCACCGAATAGACGATGAACACGCCGTGGACCACCAGATCCTGGATCATGGGCGGCCGCCCTCCGGCACCAGGCGCGGGAACAGCTCCTCGGCGTGGGTCACCGTGGCCGGGGCCGGGAAGCAGGGCGCGAAGCCGCTCACCACGCCCTCGAAGTTGGTGTAGTGGCCGGCCCGCTCGGTGAGGATGCTCAGGGGGATGAACACCGCGGCGGTCACGTTCTCCGGCGCCTCGAAGGACCCCAGCAGGATGGTGGTGGCGCCGGCGGGCAGGGTGGAGCCATCGAAACCCTCGCCCCACACCAGCACCAGGTCGGTGTCGCCGGGGGTGTCCGCGGGCGCCTCGCCGAACAGCGCCCGGGCGCGGCTGGTGTTGGGGTTCTTGTCGGCGCGGATGAGGAGCCCGTCGTCCCCCGGCTCGCCGGGGCCCCGCTGGTGGTCCGCCTTCACCCGACAGGTGAACAGGGGGCCCAAATGTTCTTTGAACGCCTCCAGCTCCTCGTTGGATCCCCAGGTGGAGACGAGCGCCAGGGGGTGGCGGGCCGCGGCGATGGCCTCCCGGGCGGCGGCCATAGCCTCCTCGAGGGTGGCGGGCACGCCCGCCACCATGGGCTGGAGGGCCCGCAGGCGCTCCAGCAGATCCGCCAGATCCCGGCCCTTGTTGCAGATCCACGGGCCGTTCACCGCCGGGTTCTCCCGCGGCGTGACCCGGGCGATGGCGTGGTTGCGGTGGGTGGCCACTGCCTGCAGCTGCCAGTCGGGCCGGCGGTGCCAGACGTCCACGGTGCAACCGCGGGCACAGCCGGGGCAGATGGAGGGCGTGGCCGTGAGGTACCACACCCGCGACTGGTGCAGGAAGCGGCGCGACAGCAGGGCCCCCACCGGGCACAGATCGATGACGTTGTCCGAGTAGGGGTCTTCGTCCAGGCTGCGGCCTGCGGCCGGTCGTATCAGGGAGGTGTCGCCGCGCTGTTCGATGCCCAGCACATGGGAGCCGGACACCTCGCGGGTGAAGCGCACGCAGCGGGAGCACAGGATGCAGCGCTCGTTGTCCAGCACGATGCGCTCCCCCAGGGAGTAGTGCTTGGTGGCGTGGAGCTTGGGCTCGTTGGACACCGAGGGGGTGGCGTTGTAGGCGTAGTGGTAGTCCTGGAGCAGGCACTCGCCGGCCTTGTCGCAGATGCCGCAGTCCACGGGGTGGTTGAGGGTGAGGAACTGCAGGGTCAGCTTGCGCTGGGCGCGTACCGCCTCGGAGTCCGTGAGCACGGCGAGGCCTTCGCGCACCGGCAGGTTACAGGCGATGGCCAGGCCCCGCCCCTCCACCTCCACCATGCACACCCGGCAACTGCCATCCACCGACAGGGCCGGGTGCCAGCACAAGGCGGGAATGGTGATGCCGTGGGCCCGCGCGGCCTCCATCACCGTCTGGCCGTCGGCCGCCTCCAGGGCCTGGCCGTCGATCACGATGCCGGGCATTCGATGTTCCCCTGGTGGCGCGAGCGCTTGTGCTCGACGAAGTAGGCGAACTCGTCGCCGAAGTTGTCCAGCATGGCCACGGTGGCGTAGCCGGCGGCATCGCCGAGGCCGCAGATGGTGGTGCCGTCGTTGGCGCGGGCGATGGTGTAGAGGCGTTCCAGATCCTCGGGGCGGCCGTCGCCGGCGACGATGCGATCGATGATGCGGTGCATCCAGCCGGTGCCTTCCCGGCACGGCGTGCACTGGCCGCAGGACTCGTGGTGGTAGAAGCGCAGCATGATCTGCAGCAGCCGCACCATGCAGGTACCCTCGGCGATGACGATCATGCCGCCGGAGCCCAGGGACGAGCCCGCCTTGCGCAGCACGTCGTGGTCCAGGGTCAGGCCCTCCATCTCGTCGGCGGTGAGGACCTTGGCATCCTTGCCCGTGAGTACCTGGGAGGAGATGCCGCCGGGGATCACCGCCTTCAGGGGGCGGTCGCCGGGGATTCCGCCGCAGTCCTCATGGAGAAAGCGCCCCCAGGCATAGCCCAGCTCCACCTCGTAGACGCCGGGCCGGCGCACGTGGCCCGACACCGACAGCAGCCGGGTGCCGGGGCTGGTGGGGGTGCCGATGGCGCGGAAGGCCGCGGCGCCGTGGTCCACGATCCAGGCGATGGTGGACAGGGTCTCCACGTTGTTGACCACCGTGGGGCGGCCGAACAGGCCGCTCACGGTCATGCGCGGCGGGCGGTTGCGGGGGTAGGCCCGGCTGCCCTCGATGGAGCCCAGCAGGGAGGAGGCCTCGCCACACACATAGGCCCCGGCACCGCGGAACACGAAGATGTCGGTGGCGAAGCCGCTACCGAGGATGTTTTCGCCCAGGAGGCCGGCGCCATAGGCCTCCTCCACCGCTGCCGCCAGGCGCCGGTAGGGGAGGTCGTATTCGCCGCGGATGTAGATGAAGTTGTGGCGTGCCCCCAGGGAGTAGGCGGCGATGGCCATGGACTCCAGCAGGGTGTGGGGGCTGTATTCCAGCACCCAGCGGTCCTTGAAGGTACCGGGCTCGCCTTCGTCGGCGTTGGCCACCAGGTAGTGGGGCTGGCCGTCGTAGGGGTCGATGCCCTGCCACTTGCGCCCCGCCGGGAAGGCCGCCCCGCCCCGCCCCTGGAGCCCCGACTCCATGATCATCTGGGTCACGTCCTCCGGCTTCAGGGTCCGCAGGGCCTTCTCCAGGGCCTGGTAGCCGCCCCGCGCCCGGTAGGCCTCGAGGGTGTGGGAGGTGGCGGTGACCTCGAAATTCATCAGCACCCTGGCCGGCGTCATACCCAGCCCCCCGGGGTGTCCGGCGGCGCGGCACCGGCGAGCTCTTCCAGCAGGGCGTCCACGGCCTCGACGGACAGGGCCTCACGGTAGGCCTCGTTCACCCGCACCACCGGCGCGCCGCCGCAGGCCCCCAGGCACTCCACCGTGGACAAGGTGAAGCGACCGTCGGCGGTGGTCTCCCCGCAGGCGATGCCGAGGCGTTCCTCGAGGTGGGCCAGCAGCCTTTCGGCGCCGTGCATGGAGCAGGAGACGTTGTGGCATACCTGGAGGTGCCAGGCACCGACGGGGGCGCGGCGCAGCATGGAGTAGAAGGACAGCACCTCCTCCACCTGGATGCGGGGGATGCCGAGCCATTCCACCAGGCCGTCGATGTCCTCGTCGGCGATGAAGCCCCGGTCTTCCTGGATGCGCCGCAGGGCGGGCAGCACCAGCACCCCGTCCTGGTGCGGCGGCAGGCGGCGTTTGAGGGCCTCGAGTTCGGGGATGAGATGCTTCATCGGTCGCACTCGCCGCCGATCATGTTCACGGAGCCGAAGGTGGCCACGATGTCCGCCAGCTGGTAGCCCTCCAGCAGGCGGTGCAGCCCGCCCATGTGGATGAAGCTGGGGCCCCGCACGTGCATGCGGTAGGGGCGGCCGCCGCCGGTGCTCACCAGGTAGAAGCCGAGCTCGCCGTTGGCGGCCTCGTGGGCGCGGTAGACCTCGCCGGCCGGCACCTGGGGGCCCTCCATGATGAGTTTGAAGTGGTTGATGAGGGACTCGATCTCCGAGTACACGAGGTGCTTCTCAGGCAGGGTGCAGCGTTTGTCGTCCACGCTGATGGGGCCGGGCTCCAGCATCTCCACCAGCTGGCGGATCATGTACACGGATTCGTCCATTTCCCGCATGCGCACGTAGTAACGGTCGTAGTTGTCGCCCTTGATGCCCACGGGCACCTCGAAGTCCAGGTCGCCGTAGGCCAGGTAGGGGGTGTCCCGGCGCAGGTCCCGGGGCGCCCCGGTGGAGCGCAGCATGGGACCGGTGAAGCCCCAGTTCAGGGCCTCGTCGGTGGTGAGCACCCCCACGTCCCGGGTGCGGTCGATGAAGATGCGGTTGCGGTCCATGAGGGCATGCACCCGGCCGATGAAATCCTCGTACTGCACCAGGATCTCGTCGAGGCGGGTGAGCCAGCCCTCGGGCAGGTCCCGGGCCAGGCCGCCGATGCGCCCGTAGGTGTAGGTGACCCGGGCCCCCGTGAGATCCGCCAGGTGCTCGTAGATGTAGTCGCGGATGGTCATCAGATACAGGAAGCCGGTCATGGCCCCGATCTCCATCAGGGAGGCGGCGATGCAGGTCATGTGGTCGGCGATGCGGGAGTACTCCGCCAGCAGGGTGCGCAGCACCCGGCAGCGGCGGGTGATCTCCACCCCCATGAGGGTCTCCACGGCGTCGCAGTAGGCGAAGTCGTTGATGAGCCCGGAGCAGTAGTTGAGGCGGTCCACGTAGGGGATGAGGTTGTTCCAGGTGTGGTCCTCGCACTCCTTCTCGAAGCCCCGGTGGAGATAGCCGCAATGGACGTCGGCCCGGGTCACCCGCTCGCCGTCGAGGGCGGCGATGATCTGCAGGGTGCCGTGGGTGGCCGGGTGGGAGGGACCGATGTTCACCACCATGCCCCCCGCCTCGTCGGGGGTGAAGGCGGGCCGCACCGGGTTCGGCAGGTCGTCGTGCTCGGGCGGGCGGCTCATCGGCGGTAGCGCACCAGGGGCTGGGTATGGTTCTTGGCATAGTCCTTGCGCAGAGGGTGTCCCGTAAAGCCCTCGTAGAGCAGGATGGGGCGCAGATCGGGGTTGCCGCGAAAGGCGATACCCAGCAGCTCGTGACACTCCCGCTCCATGAAATGGGCCGAGCCGTAGAGGGGGGTGAGGGAGTCCACCGTGGGGTCGTCCCCGGGCACGGTGGTCTTGAGGCGCAGGCGTACGTGCTCACGGCTGGCGTAGAAGTGGTAGACCACGTCGAAGCGCGGCTGGCGCTCGGGCCAGTCCACGGCGGTGACGTCGAGGAACAGGTCGAAGCCGTGACGGGATTTGAGGCCCTCGACGGTGGCCAGCAACTCCGGCGCCGGCAGCTCCATCACCAGCAGGCCGAGGCTCTCGGTGGCCTCGAGGCCGTCGGCGGCCAGCCGTTCGCGAAGGACGGTGAGAGGGGGCCGGTCCATGATCAGAAGCGGTCGTTGACGATGGGATGGGGTGAGCGGGCGATCTTGTCCTGGAGCGCCATGATGCCGTCGATGACGGTCTCGGGGCGGGGCGGGCAGCCGGGGATGTAGATATCCACCGGGATGACGCGGTCGATGCCGTCCAGGGCCGCGTAGTTCTGGTAGAAGCCGCCGCTGGTGGCGCATACGCCGAAGGCGATGACCCACTTGGGTTCGCACATCTGCTCGTACACCTTCTTGAGGATGGGGGCCTGCTTGTGGGTCACGGTGCCCACCACCATCAGCAGGTCCGACTGGCGCGGCGTGAAGCGGGGCAGGGCGGCGCCGAAGCGGTCGGTGTCGTAGAGGGTGGAGCTCACGGACATGAACTCCATGGCGCAGCAGGCGGTGACGAAGGGGTAGGGGAAGAGGGAGAACTTGCGCGCCCAGCCCACCAGCTCGTCCTTGCGCGTGGTGAGGTACTCCAGGGCACCCGCGGGCTTGCCGGCCGTATCCATCTCAGGTCCTCAGGTCTTCCAGCAGTCCGCTCTTCCACACGTAGAGCATGATCAGCACCAGCAGGATCATGAACAGGCCGAACACCACCGCCAGCGTGGCATCGAGGGGGCGCGCGCCCAGGGCCCACAACACCAGGAATATGGTTTCCAGGTCGAAGAGGATGAACACCACCGCCACGCCGTAGTACTTCACGGGCACGGCCCGCACGTTGCGCCCATCCACGGGGGTGGCGCCACATTCGAAGGGTTCCTGCTTCACCGCGCTGGCGGCGGGCTTGGGCCCCAGGAACCGGTTCAGCACCAGCATCACCCCGACGAAGCCGAGGATGGCGGCGAGGTAAAGCAGAAAGGCGCCGTAAGGATTCATGATCGGGGCCTCCCGGCGGGTCGCGGGTGTCCCATACAACGGTCCTGGAGGGGTGTTTGTTCGATACCTGCGTCCCTTGTGTAGCTGTGCCGAAGTCCGTTACCAGGGATGGCCTGGAAGGTACCCGTCTTTTGTGGCCGCGAATAATGACTAGAATTGGTGGGGATATGCAAGACCCGATGTGAAATCGAGGGCCTGCCTTAAGAAATCCTTAAGAAAGGACCGAATGTCTGGGTAGTTTCGACGGCAAAAAAAACCCCCGTTGGGGCGGGGGTGGGAGGGAGGAAAGGGGTGAAAACCCGGCACACAGGGCGTCGTGCGCATAAAGGATTGGATCGTTCTCCGCTGTGCCGGAGTCGGTGGCCCCCTCCCTGGGGCTGTGGCAGTCACGGATGATTAATCAGGTGTTTCTCCCGAGCGTAGCGGATCGGTCGTTCTTGGTCGATTGTTCCGGTTCAGATCTCCTGATTCAGTCGTTCCGGGCGTATTCGTTCACCTTTTCGCGCAGGGCCGGGTCGGAGTGCATGCGCGACACCATGGCGTTGTAGCCCTCCACCGACAGGCCCTGGTCCTTCACGGCGTCGAGCATTTCCCGCTGGGCCTCCTGCTGCATGGCGTTGGCCTCGCGCCGGTCATCGGTGTCCTGGAGATTCTTCGAGAGGTCATCCCGGATCCCCTGGACCTCGGAGTAGGCCTTGCTGAACTGCTTCACATTGCGTTCGTCCATGGCCGGGGCGCCCTGGGGGCTCGGGTAGGCGCTGGAGCCCTGGGGATTACCCTGGGGGTTTCCGCCCTGGCCGCTGCCGTAGTTCTGGGCGTTCACGGCCGTGGTGCCTAAGGCGAGGGCGCCGGCGGTAAGGGCGGTGGCGACGAGGGTGCGGCAGTTTCGATAGACAGTCATGATTTCCTGGTCCTCTCGGTTTGGGTTGAATGCATCCCCCTCCGAGCAAGCCTCATGCCAATCCCCGGCCTGCCGCCCATAATGTCTATAACTATCGGAATATTCTAAGAGTTTTTTGCGGTTGCAGAAGTGGCGGCATGGCCCATCGGGCTTCAGAGTATGTGTCAGAAAGGCACATGTGTCGGAGCGGTGGGGAGGGTGGCCCATGGATGGCGGCCCCTGGGTCAGTCGTCGTCGTCGCCGGCCTCGCGGTCCAGATGGCGGTAGAGGGTGCGCCGGCCGATGTCGAGGATCTGGGCGGCGCGGCGCTTGTTGCCCTCTACCCTGTCCAGCACCAGGCGAACGTAGCGGCGCTGGATCTCCGCCAGGGTGGGCAGGGACTCCCCGGCCCCCGTGAGGGAGGTCTCGACGGGGGTGGGCGGGGAGGGTGGTGTCGCATCCCGCATCCGCAGCGGCAGGTCCTCCAGGGTGATCTCCGACCCGCGACAAAAGGCCACGGCGCGCTCCACGGCGTTGGCCAGTTCCCGCACGTTGCCCGGAAAATCATAGTGCCGCAGCCGTTCCAGGGCGGCAGGGCTGAAGCCATGTGCCCGCCGTCCGCGGCGGGTGCCGTGGAGCTCCAGGAAATGGGCGGCCAGCAGGTCGATGTCGTCGGCCCGCTCCCGCAGGGGCGGCACCTCGATGGCGAAGGTCTCGAGGCGGTAGTAGAGGTCCTGGCGGAACCGCCCTTGGGTCACGTCGTCACCGAGGTCGCGGTTGGTGGCCGCCACCACCCGCACGTCGAGGTGGCGCTCCTGGTTGTCGCCCACGCGCCTGACCCGGCCGTCCTGAAGGACCCGCAACAGCTTGGCCTGCATCTCCATGGGCATCTCCCCGATCTCGTCCAGCAGCAGGGTGCCGCCGTCGGCCTCCTCGAACAGCCCCGGGCGGGCATGGCGGGCGCCGGTATAGGCCCCCGCGGCGTGTCCGAAGAGTTCGCTCTCCAGGAGCTCGCTGGGAATGCCCGCACAGTTGAGGGGCACGAAGGGGCCTTGGCGGCGTTCGCTGGCCTGGTGGACGGCCCGCGCCACCAGCTCCTTGCCGGTGCCGCTCTCGCCGCTCACCAGCACGGGGCCGTCGGCCCGGGCGATGAGCTGGATGGTCCGGAACAACTCTGCCATGGGTGTGCTGCGGCCGATGATGCCGTGGAAGTCGCCGCCCTCCACCAGCTCCCGGTAATGCTCGAGTTCGCGGCGCAGGCCATGGCTCTCCATCACCCGGTGCACACTGAGGCGCAGGTGGTCGAAGTTGAGTGGTTTGGTGAGGAAGTCATCGGCCCCCTGCTTGAGGGCGTCCACCGCCTGCTCGATGCTGCCGAAGGCGGTGACGACGATGAACCCCGGCGGTTGCGGCAGGCCGCGAGAGTGTTGGAGGAGGGCCATGCCGTCCATGCCCGGCAGTCGCAGATCACTGACCACCAGCAGCATGGGCGTGGCCTGCAGATGCCCCCAGGCCTCTTCGGCATTGGCGGTCACGGTGACCTCGTAGCCGGCCTCCATCAGCTCATCCCTCATGAGGGAGGCCAGGCTCTCGTCGTCCTCCACCAGGAGGAGGGGTGCCGGTTCGGTCGGTCCGTTCATGAGGGCTCACCGGTGCGTGGCAATTCGATGCAAAAGCAGGCCCCGCCGAGGGTGCCCGTTATCAGCTCGATGCGCCCGCCATGGTCGGCCACCGCCGCATGGGCCACGGCGAGGCCGAGGCCGGTGCCCTGGCCCACGGGTTTGGAGGTGAAGAAGGGCTCGAACAGGTGGGAGCGCACCGCATCGTCGATGCCCGGCCCGTCGTCCTCCACCACGAAGCCCGCCGCGTGGGCGTCGTGGTACCAGCTGAGGCGCACCCGGCGGCCGGCCTGGATGGCGTTGCGCAACAGGTTGGTCAGGGCCTGCTCCAGACGCACCCGATCCACCCTGACCTCCGGCGCCGGCAGGTCCCCCACAGTCTCCACTTCGACACCCTCCCGGCGGGCCTCGTCCGCCACCTGGGCCAGGGCCGCCCGCGCCAGGGTGTCCAGGGGCTCCGGGCGCACGGCCGGGGGGTTGCGGCGCCCGAAGTCCAGGAGCTGGCGAACGATGGATTCCATGCGTCTGACCTCGCCGCGGGTGCGCTCGAAGGCGGCCACCGCTTCGTCGCCCAGGTCCTCCCGGCGCAGGGCCCGCTGGGCATGGCCGTCGATGACACTCAGGGGCGTCCCCAGCTCATGGGCGACGCCCGCGGCGAGTTGTCCGATGGCCGCGAGTTTCTCCGATTGCCGCAGCCGCCCCTCGAGCACCCGCTCCCTGGCCTGCCGGTCCTCCAGCTCCCGGCGGGAGCGGGCGAGGCCGTCCAGCATGCCGTTGATGACGCTCACCAGGTGTCGCAATTCCCGCGGGCCGCCCGGCTCCAGGCGTAGGTCATGGTCACCCCCGCCGATGCGGTACAGGTCCCCCTCGATACGCCGCAACGGGCGCCCCAGGGTCCACTGGTGGCCCATGAGCACCAGTAGCACCAGCAGTGCCGCCACGGGGATCACCGCCAGCAATGCCTGGTTGCGGCGTTTCGCCATGTCCTGTTGGAAGTCGCTCCCCAGGCGAGTGACCTGGAGCAGTCCGTTGACCCGCCCACCCGAATCCGTGAGGGGGGCGAAGTAGGAATAGATCTTCTCACCGGAGAACTCCCGAAACTCGTCCTGGCGCGTCTTGTCCGTGGCGAGGCGGGCCGCCTGGGGGCCTGCCACCGACGCCTTGCGGGAACCGCTGGAGGCGATGAGGTCGCCGTCGGCGTCATACACATAGGCCGCGTAGACCCGCCCGAACCGAAAGGCGGCTTCCAGGGCCTTCTCGACACTGCCCGGTCGATCCCGTTCCATGGAGTGGCTGAGGGGCTGACGTATGGCGCGGGCGATGAGCTCGATCTCCTCCCGCATGCGTTCCTCCGCCCCCTCCTGGATGACGTGGAGCCCATACCAGCCGGCCCCGAGCAGGATGGCCAGCATGGGCAGGACGGTGAACAGCACCAGGGCCGTGAGCAGGCTGGGGGGATGGCCATGACGGCGTGGAGCGGCCGGTGTCCGTGGTTGTTCCTGGATGTCTGTCATGGCACCAGACTCTAGCCGACCGAGGGAGTGCCGCGAAACTCTATATGGGTGTGGGGCCCTCCCAGTCCGCAGTCGGCGCCCCGTGCAATGGCGGCGGCGATGCCGTATAGTGCGCGCCACTCAGCGCGAAGCGGATCTGGCGCTGGGTGACTCGCGGTTTTCCTCCCAGCTCCTTCGGCTTACCTCGATTTCCAGTCAAACGCTCCGCGCCTAACGGGCCCGGTCGCCATGGGTGATCGGTTCCGGTCTATCAGGAACAATACATGCCTTTTGAACGACTCGGCCTCAAGGCCGAACTGGTGCGCGCCGTCAGTGCGCGTGGATACGCCAAGACGACGCCCATCCAGGCGAAGACCATTCCCCTCATTCTCGAAGGCCGCGACGTCCTCGCGGGTGCCCAGACCGGCACCGGCAAGACGGCCGCCTTCACCCTGCCGTTGCTGCAGCTGCTGAGCGCCGGCAACCCCCAGGGCCGGCATCCCCGGGCCCTCATTCTCACCCCCACCCGCGAGCTCGCCGCCCAGGTGGGCGAGAGCGTGGGGGCCTACGGCCGCCACCTTTCCCTGCGCCACGCGGTGGTGTACGGCGGCGTGGGCTTCAACCCCCAGGCCCAGCGCCTGCGGGCCGGCGTGGATGTGCTGGTGGCCACCCCCGGGCGGCTGCTGGACCACCTCAGCCAGCGCACCCTGAACCTCTCCCATGTGGAGATCCTGGTGCTGGACGAGGCCGACCGCATGCTCGACATGGGCTTCATCCACGACATCCGCAAGGTGTTGGCGGTGATGCCGAAGAAGCGCCAGAACCTCATGTTCTCCGCCACCTATTCCGAAGAGATCAAGAAGCTGGCCGACGGCCTGCTCCATCTGCCGGCCCTGGTGGAAGTGGCGCGCCAGAGCCAGGACGCGGAGCTGGTGGAACAGCGGGTGCACAAGGTGGACAAGGAGCGCAAGCGCGAGCTGCTGTCCCATCTCATCGGCAGCGGAGACTGGCGCCAGGTGCTGGTGTTCACCCGCACCAAGCATGGGGCCAACCGCCTGGCGGAACAGCTCGGCCAGGACGGCATCAAGTCCAGCGCCATCCACGGCAACAAGAGCCAGAGTGCCCGTACCCGTGCCCTGTCGGACTTCAAGGAGGGCCGCATCCGGGCGCTGGTGGCCACGGACATCGCGGCCCGCGGCCTGGACATCAGCCGTCTGCCCCACGTGGTGAACTTCGAGCTGCCCAACGTGCCAGAGGACTATGTCCATCGCATCGGCCGCACCGGGCGCGCGGGAGAGGAGGGCGTGGCCCTGTCCCTGGTGGCCTCCGAGGAGCGCAAGCTGCTGGCGGACATCGAACGGCTGCTCAAGCGTCAGCTGCCGTCGGAGGTGATCCCGGGTTTCGAACCCTCCGGCCGCGAGGAGCCGTTGCTCAAGGCACCGGGACGGGGTGGTGGTCGCTCCCAGCCGGGTGGTCGCGGCGGTAACCGCCCGCCGGCCCACCGCGCCGGCGCCGGCGGTCGCAGGTCCGGCTCCCGCCAGCACCAGCGTACCTGAACCTATACCCCTCAACTCAAAGCGAGGAAGCAACAATATGAATCTATATGTCGGCAATCTGGCCTACGGCGTCACCGAAGATCAGCTCATGGAGACCTTCACGGAGTTCGGCGAGGTGGCGAGTGTCAAGCTCATCACGGACAAGTTCTCGGGCCAGTCCAAGGGTTTCGCCTTCGTGGAGATGCCCAACAACCGCGAGGCCGATGTGGCCATCAAGACCCTGAACGGCAGCGCCATGGCCGGCCGCGCCGTCAAGGTGAACCAGGCCCAGGCCCGCAGCAACAAGCCTTCCGGCGGTGGACGTCCCCGCTACTGAGGCCATCTCCATGGCCCCCGGTCCGTCACGGGCCGGGGACCGGTCCCCGGCCGCCCCCGCGGCCTCTCCCCTGCCTTACCCGTAATAGCCGCACCTTCCTGTGGGTCCTCCTGCTGAACAGGGGGCTTGTAGAATGCAGCCATGAGTGACTACGCCGAGACCGCCAGCGCGAAGGCCCGGGCCCTCCTCGAGGAGTCCGTGGTCTCCTATATGGGGCGTCCCGTGGGTACGGTGGCGGCCATGGACCCCGGCCTCGAGGCCCTCAACTACGATCAGGTCTTCACCCGCGATTTCGCGATATCCGCCTTCGCCTTTCTGCTGGAGGGCAGGGACGACATCGTGCGCAATTTCCTGGAGGTGGCCGTGGAACTCCAGAGCAACGAGCGCCAGTTCGACTGCTTCAAGCCCGGCCAGGGCCTGATCCCGGCCAGCTTCAAGGTGGAGACCCACGGTGCGGGCCAACGCCTGGCGGCGGACTTCGGCGAGCACGCCATCGCCCGGGTGGCGCCGGTGGATTCCGGCTTCTGGTGGCTCCTCACCCTCCAGGCCTATGGACAGGCCACGGGCGACCACACCCTGGTGCGCACTCCGCCCTTCCAGGAGGCCATCCGCCTGGTGCTGGACCTCAGCCTGGTGACCCGCTTCGACATGTTTCCCACCATGCTGGTGCCCGACGGGTCCTTCATGATCGACCGGCGCATGGGGGTCTACGGCTATCCCATGGACATCCAGGCCCAGTTCTACGCCGCCCTGTGCGCGGCCCGCCATCTGCTGGCGACGGACGAACCGGACAACGCCCCGTACCTGGCGGCCGTGGAGGAGCGTCTGGGTCATCTGGCCTATCACCTGCGCACCTATTACTGGATGGACCTGGGGCGCCTCAACCAGGTGTATCGCTACGGTGTGGAGGAATACGGGCCCACCGCGGCGAACCAGTTCAACATCCAACCGGAGGCCATCCCCGACTGGCTCATGGACTGGCTGCCTGAGGGGGGTGGTTATTTCGTGGGTAACGTGGGGCCGGGCCGCATGGACTATCGCTTCTTCGCCCAGGGCAACCTGCTGGCGAGCGCCGCGGGCCTCTCCACCCCGGAGCAGACCGTCGCCCTCATGGGGCTCTACGATACCCGCCGCGCAGACCTGCTGGGGGATATGCCCCTGAAGCTCTGTTTCCCGGCCCTCGCCGGCGACGAGTGGCGTACCCTCACGGGCTGCGACCCCAAGAACCGTCCGTGGTCCTACCACAACGGCGGCAACTGGCCCATGCTGCTGTGGCTGTTCGCCCTGGTGGCCCTCGAGGCGGGCGATCAGGAGTTGCTGGAAACCACCCTTCATGATGCCGGCAGGCGGCTGGTGCGGGAGGACTGGCCCGAGTACTTCGATGGTCGTGCCGGTCGCCTGGTGGGACGCCAGGCGCGCCGCCGCCAGACCTGGACCGCCGCCGGTTACCTGGTGGCCCGCCATCTGCTGGACCGGCCCGAGCATGCCGCCTGGCTGCGGCTGGGGGAACACGTGGACGCGGCGGGCTGCAGCACCTGACGCCGCCGGCGGGTTCGCTCCTCAGGTCTGCCGGTGTTTGGGAGGGGGCTTGCCGTCGGCCTCGAAGATCCAGCGGTTGTCGCCGCTGCGGGTGAACCGCAGGTGGACGATGTCCGGTGGGAACAGCATCTGCCAGTTCCACTCGAAGTACACCCGCACCTTGCGCAGCAGGGTGGGTATCTGCAGCAGATAAAAGCCCCGCCACAACAGCCAGGCCGGAAAACCCGACAGGCGCAGGCCGTAGACCTCGGCCACCGCCTTGTTGTGACCGATGGAGGCCAACTGACCCCGGGAGCGGTAACCAAACGGCCGGGTCTCGCGGCCCGCCTCCCGGCGCGCCAGGTTGTCGGCCACCAGGGCCGCCTGGCGGATGGCGAACTGGGCAGTGGGGGGCGAGGGCCGGCCGTCGTGCTGGTTCATCACCAGGGCACAATCCCCCACGGCCCAGATGTCGGGATGGTCGGCCACCGAGAGGTCGGGGGCGGTGACGATGCGGCCCTTCTCCTTGGGCAGGGGGACGCGGTCCATGAGTCCCACGGGGGCGGTGCCGATGGTGGCCACCACCGTGGCGCCCTCCACCCGCCCGCCGCCGGTGAGTTCCACGCCCTCCTCATCCACCCGCGCCACCCGCGCCCCCAGATGGATCTCGATGCCGTTGCGGCGCATGCGCTTCCCGGCATAGCGCCCCAGGCCCTCGGAGATCTCGTTCAACAGGCGGTCGCGGCTGTGGATCAGGGCCACCCGGCAATGGTCGGCGTTCACCTCGGGGTAGTAACGCACCGCCTCGGCGAGGAAGTCCTGGAGCTCGCCGGCCACCTCCACGCCGCTGAAGCCGCCGCCCACCACCACGAAACGGGTGAGGCGCCGGCGCACCTCCGGGTCGGGATGGCGGGCGGCCCGTTCCAGCTGCACGAGGATGCGGTTGCGCAGGGCGAGGGCGTCCCCCAGCAACTTGAGGGGGACGGCGTGTTCGGCCATGCCGGGCACCCGCGTAAGGTCCGCCCGCACGCCACAGGCCAGCACCAGTCGGTCCCAGGAGATGGGCTCGGCGTCGGGCTCGGCGAGGATGAGCCGGCGCTGCTCCAGATCCACCCGGGCGACGTTGACCATGTGAAAACGGGTGCGGCGCACCATCTGGCGGATGGGCGCCACCACGTGACCGGGCAGGATGGAGGCCCCCACCACCTCGGCCAGCAGGGGATTGTAGGTGATGTAGTTCTCGCGGCTGAGCAACAGGATCTGCCAGTGGCCGGGCAGGCGTCGCTCCAGGTGGCGGGCGACGGCGACGCCGGCGAAGCCGCCCCCCACAATGGCCACCGTTGGTGCGGGTTGTTTGCTCATGAATGCTCCGGGAGGATCAATCAGACGTCGGTGGAGGGCAGGTCCGGCCCACGGGACTGGAAGACCTTGGGGATGAACCACCCCTACTCCAGGATACCGGCCGGGGCGATGGCCGCTTTCAGGAAAAAGGCGAAAAATGACATGGGGCGCGCCGGTCCATGAGGTCAGATGCGTATGGCCTCGGGCCGGTGCCGCGACAGTGGGTAAGCCATTCGGCAGCTTTGGGAGTGTCGCCATAGGCAGGCCCACCCATGAGCGGGCAGGTTCTCAAAGAAAGGGGTGGTGCCATGATCAGTCGCGAAGAACGCCAGCGGGCGGCCCGTATACATTACAGTTTCCTGCCGGAGGAGTTTCGTGACGGGCACATGCACATCGCCGTGAACTGCGTGCCCTGGAGCGATATCGGCGGTGACTACTGCAGCATCCTGCCCCTGAGCGACGGCCGTGTGGTGGTCTGCCTGTGCGATGCGGTGGGCCATGACGTGGGCAGTGCCCTCTATGCGGCGCGCATCAATACCTTCGTCATCGCTCATGCCCCCCGGGTCAGCCACCCCTGTGAGCTGCTGGACGAACTCAATGCCTTCCTGTGCCGGTCCCTGGCGGGGGTCGGCATCTACGCGTCATTCTTCGCGGCCTTCATGGATACCCGCCGGGGGATACTGGACTATGCCGGTGCCGGCCATCCGCCGGCCATTCACTACCGCGGTGCCACCGGGGATGTGGAGAGCCTGACGTCCGAATCCACCCTGCTGGGGGTGTCTCATCCGGCGCCCCTGGCCTGCTCCGCCGCCAGGCGGACCCTGGGGGCGGGTGACAAGCTGCTGTTTTACACCGACGGCATCATCGAGCACGAGGACCGGCAGGGCACGGCCTTCGGCATGCCGCGGCTGGAGGAATTCGTGACTCGTCACAATGCCCTCGGCAGTGATGACTTCAATCGCCGGCTCATGGAGGCCCTGCTCCGGTTCGGGCCGGGGCCATCCCGGGATGACATGTTGATGATGACCGCCAGCATCCGTGCCCCCGGGGGCGGGGAGACCCCGGCCGCCGGGGGCTGACCACCGCCGGAACGGGACCGGCCGTGTCCCGGCCCCCGGCTCCGTCCGGCCATGGCATCCCGGCTCACATGGCGGGGCGCAGATAGTCGAGCAGACCCACCAGGCCGAGGACGATCAGGTAAGCGGCGACGATATAGTTCAACAGCCGCGGTACCAGCAGGATGGCAATGCCCGCTAGCAGCGACACCAGGGGCACCACCAGGGGGTGGCCAAAGAATATTCCGTGCATGAATCCCTCCCCGGGGAAGCCACCGCGTCCCTCCTGCCGCCGTCGCGCCGGCCGGATGGGGGCGCGGCATCGTCTCCCATTGGTTACAGGGCGGTGCCGAAGCCCTCGTCCTCGGTGTAGGCGGGCAGCGGCAGACCGGCGATCTTCATGCCCTGGGTCACCGGGCCGACGGGAAACAACTTGTACAGATAACGCCGTCCCCCCTGTTCCGCGAAGGCCTCCGCAAGGGCGTCGGCGAGGTCTCTGCCGCTCTCCGGCAGGCCGTGCTCCAGATAGTACTCCCGCAGCAGGTGCACCACCTGCCAGTGCTCCGGGGTCATCTCCACGCCTTCCTCTTCGGCCAGCCGACGGCCCGCCTCTTCATCCCATCCAGCCAGTTCCTGTTCGCGGTCGGCCCGCTGGGGGTCCGTGGTGCCGGGGTTCTTCACGATACTCTTGACGTCTGCCATGGCATTCCTCTGTTGTGTTTGTCGGATGGCCGCCACGTGGGCCACCTGCGATAACCTGCACATCACCACTACTTTTACTTGATTTCAGCCTGCGGCAACCAGGCGTCTCGATCAAGCCGCCATTGATGGATCCCACGGGTGAATCGACGTGGTGGCGCGAGTTCCTCTGACCACGGAAAGCCCCGAGGTGCCGCCCGTAACGCCGTGGCGAGCCCGGGGCCTGCGTGAACATGGCCGCTGCCGCCGGGCCGAACCGGAGCGGGCCCCGCCCCCGACTGCCCCCTGCAGCAGGATCGGGCGGGGACGGGGATCGCCGCCTATATGTTTTCACCGTCGCCACTGCTTTCGGTGCCGCCTTTATCGCCACCGCCATCGCCGTCGCTTTTGGCCGGGGCCTTGCCGCTGTCGCCGTCCGCGGATGACGTGCTGGTGGCGGTTTGTTCCGCTGCGCCGCTGCTCCCCTGCGTTTCCTCCCGGGTTTGCCCCTGAGTTTCCCCCCGGGGCTCCCCATAGGGCTGGCCGCCCGGGAAATAAGGCATCATGGGCATGGGATACATGGGATGCACGGGATGGCCGTAGCCGGGTGGCATGGACCCGTGTGGCATGGACCCCCGGTGTGGCATGGACCCATAGGGATGGCGGCCATGGCCCCGGCGCTCGCCGAGTTCGGCGCGACCCAGGGTGACCTCGAGGGTCTTCTCCTTGCCCTCCCGCATCAGCGAGACGTTCACCTCATCACCGGGGTCGAAGAAATGCACGGCCCGGAGTACATCCATGGGACCGTGGATGGTGCGCCT
>JAABTG010000234.1 GCA_011389995.1 Thiotrichales bacterium | reverse complement strand
GTTCCGGTCGTTGCCTTCGTTGGGCAGACCACCCGCTGCCTTCAGCATGCGGCCCACGTGCATCAGGTTCCAGGTCATGATGGTGGTGTTGCGCTGTGTGAACTCGTTGTCGAAGCCGACCCGCCCGCCCTGGCCGTCGTCGTCGCCGTAGGAGGGCCCTGGTCCCGCCTCGCCGATCCATCCGCAATCAGATTGGGGCGGAAGGACGTAGCCGAGATGATTCAGCGCAAAACCAACCGTCATCGCCACGTGCTTGATGCCGTCCTCGTTGCCGGTCACGACGGTCCCCCCGACCTTGCCGTAGAAGACCGACTGGCCCTTGTCGTTCAGCATCCCCGACATGGCGTACAGCCGCTCGATCAGGACGCGCGCAACCGAGCTTTCCTCGCCAAGCCAGATCGGCGTCCCCACCACGAGAATGTCGGCGAGTTCGATCTTCTCCCACAGCGTGGGCCAGTCGTCGCGGGGCCAGCCATGTTCCGTCATGTCCGGGTAGATCCCGGGCGGAACGACGTGGTCGAGCATGTGGATGTGTTCCACGGCCAGGCCCTGCTTCTCCATGATCGCCGCCGAGGCGTTCAGGAGAAGCTGCGTGTGGCTCTCACTCGCGCTCTTCTTCAGTGACGTGTTGATGTAAACGGCCCTGAGGGCAGGGAAGTCGGTCATGTCTGTGGATTCTCCTCCGTTGTGCCCGGATCGGGGCTGACGTTCTCTCTCAGTGCTCCAAGGCATTGTGCAGGCGGACGACCAGAGCTTCCCTGAGGATGTACATAAGGTAACGGCCCCATTCCACGTTCCCGAATGCCTGCGGCGGGGAGGCCCGATACGGCAAGTCTCGCGGCGGACCACGGTCCTCCGCGAGACTTGCCCGATGGGCGCTGCGGCGTTCATCGAGGGAGCTGGCATAAAGGTCGATCCGCATCGCGGTCGCCGTCGTACATCTCGAGGGGCGAGGCGAAGGCGGGGCCAGCAGCCTGCTGAAGTCGCCGCGAAGGTCCGGAAAGGGGCCACGTGCTCAGGATTGAACGCCGGCAACGGATTCAAGAATCGACACAGATCTATGAATCAGGGCAACCGGATCTTTGGGCGGACGATCGGGTGGGGGATCCTCGAGTCACCTCACCACCACTCCTCTATCCTGCCAGGGGAGACGCCCCCGGCCGAAGTCGACATGGGCCCCGGCGAAACGGAACCAACTCACCAAGATGAGGTCAGCCAGGATCTCTGCACGAACGACCTGGACCAGAGTCATGGACAAAACCGCACATTTTGTGCAGTTTTGTCCAACACCAGAAAAGGAGACACCCATGCCCGGAAGGGAATACGAGAAGATCATGGACCTGGCCGCTGACCAATTCGGCTATGTGTCCACTTCGCAGGCCGTGGCTCAGGGTGTCAGCAACAACGCGCTGAGGATGATGGCCAAGAGGGGGGTGCTAGAACGGGTGAGCTGGGGGGTGTATCGCGTGCCGATCTTTCCTGCCTCGCCTTTCGCAGAGTACATGGAGGCTAGCTTGTGGCCGGCGGGCGTTCCCGGGGTGATTTCGCACGAGTCAGCCCTGGCCATCCGCGATCTCTCGGACGTCAATCCTGCGAAAGTCCATATCACCTTGCCCAAGGCATTCCGCGTTCGTCGCACCCTTCCGGGGCACCTGGTGATCCATTCGGCCGAACTGCCCGAAGAGGACGTCACTCGGGTAGAGGGGATCCCAACCACCACGGTGCGCAGGGCAATCGAAGATTGCTTTCGCACGCACCTTGGGCCTTCCCTACTCCGGCAGGCCATCGAGGAGGGTGAACACGAAGGGTATCTGAAGCCCGGTGAAGCCAGCGAGCTCCGGAGACTGGTCCTGCCGTGACCAAACCGAGGAAACCACCCCATTCCACCCGCGTCCTATCGCAATGGGCTGACGCCTACGCCCGAGAGCGAGGATTGGGGAGAAAGCGTGTTCGGAATTGGATTTCCTCCATGGTTCTGGGTGGCCAGTTGGAACGCGCGAGTTCTTCCGTCGAAGGGCCACGGTTCACGATCAAAGGCGCAGTCGCACTCGAGATGCGATTGGCTGATCGTGCTCAAGCCACCAAAGACATCGACCTCATCGTGAACGGCACAGATGTGCGTATTCCAACGTAAGCGTCCGATAAACCCATGTTTCGCGGACAGAGGCAAGGAGCCATCCTCCCGGGTCCGAGATTGTTGAACCTGGACCCGAGGAGGGAAGCGATGGCATCGAGGAAGCGGGGGATGGCGCGAGTGGCCCGAAGAGGCCCACCCAGTCCAAGGGAAGGTGCCCACCTATTCCAATCGATTAGGCCCACCCATTCCGAGGGAAGGGGCCCACCGATTCCAATCGAAGGTGCCCACCCATCGGAGCGAAGCGACGCCGGCGGCATGATCAGGCCGTAGCGGCCTTGGGCGACGGGTTGGTGGGCTCCTTTCTGCGCATGGATGCTCCCTTCAATGTGATGCGGTGGGCGTGGTGGACCAGGCGGTCCAGGATGGCATCGGCAAAGGTGGCGTCCCCGACGGCGTCGTGCCAGTGCTCGAAGGGGAGTTGGCTGGTGACGAGGGTGGCCTTGCGGCCTGTGCGGTCTTCGATGACCTCCAGGAGATCACGGCGCTCGCTATGGCTCAGGGAAGCGAGCCCATAGTCGTCCAGGACCAGGAGCTCGGTCTTCTGGAGACGGTTCATGAGCTTGGGATAGGAGCCGTCGGCCCTGGCCAAGGCCAACTCCTCGATGAGTCGGGGGAGGCGGAAGTAGCGACTGGACAGGCCCTGGCGACAGGCTGCCTGAGCCAGGGCACACCCCAAGTACGTCTTTCCGGTGCCGGTTGCCCCGCTGATCAAGACCACCTGGTGGTGGCGGATCCATTCGCAGGTGGCCAGGCGAAGGACAACGGAGCGGTCCAGCCCCCGGGGGGACCGGAAGTCCAGATCCTCGACACAGGCCTGGAGGCGGAGCTTCGCTTGGCGAAGGAGTTGGGTCTGACGTCGGTCCTTGCGCAGGGTGACTTCCCGGTCCACGAGGAGGCCCAGACGGTCCTCGAAGGAGAGGCCCAGGATGTCGGGCACGGCCTGTTGTTCTTCCAGGGCCTCTGCCATGCCGGTGAGGCGCAGTTCCCGGAGGCGGGTGAGGGTCGGTTCGAGCAACATGGTTCATTTCTCTCAGGTGCAGGATGTGTAGTAGTCGGAGCCCCGGAGGTTGTCATGGTCCTGAGGCAGATCCAGGGCGGCCTGCTCTTCCAGGGGGAGACGGTCCAAGCCGTGCTCCAGGATGGACTTGATGGAGCGATAGGACACGCCGCCGATGGCCAGGGCTCGCTGGCAGGCCGCCTCGAGGCGCTCAGGGGAGTAGCGGTTGCCCAGGCGGATGACACCCAGAGAA
>JAABTG010000233.1 GCA_011389995.1 Thiotrichales bacterium | reverse complement strand
CCGGGGGCCGGGGATCGGGGTGCATTGCCCCGGCGTTGGGGCCGGCGGTTTCGTTACCCTTGATCGGCCCTGGTAGGGGCTGAATGCCCTTTTGAAGTTTGAAGTGGGATTTTCCCGAGCCTACGGAGGGGGGCAGGTGCTGGTAGTGGGGTCGGGGTGGGGTCTGAACGCCAGGCGGTAATCCAGGCCTACCTCGTCGGCCACGCGCAGGGCGCCCATGAAGACCGAGAAGGGGGTCATGCCGAAGGCGGTCTGGCGGATACCGCCGCTGCCGGTTACCCGTACCTCGCCGTCCCGGCGTTCGACCTCTACGGCCAGGGATACGGGGGCCGTGCGGCCCCGCAGGGTGAGGGCGCCGTCGACGGCGTCGGCGCCCGGGGCGAGGGTGCCCGCAAAGCGGATGTGGGGAAAGTCGGTGGCCGCGAGCACGTCATCGCCCAGCATGTTCTCACGGGTGGATGCGATGTCGTTGGGGGTCGGGGGGGCTTTGAAGTCTTCCCCTGCCTGGCGCCGATCCGCCTCTTCGTCCACCTCGAGCCCGGCCACCGGAATCGTCACCCCCATCCATGTGACGCCGGCATCGTTCACCAGGGCGCAACCCGTCAGGGTGCCGGCGGCCACGGTGTGGTTGTGGCCGGCCTCGGCCATGGGGCCGGCGCGATGGACCAGGGCGACGATGCGTGACGCCTCCTCGTGGAGCGCATAGGCCCTGACCGTGCGGCGGGGATGCCAGGCCGGCGCGGCCTCGGCGGCCACGGCCGGCGCGGCACCCTCGGGTGCCGGGGTCGGTACGGCGCAGCCCATCAGGCCGAGGATCGGCAGCAAGGAGCATAGGGGGCCGGCCCATCTCACTGTTGGGCACGATGGAGGCGCAGGTCGAAGGTCACCAGAACCTCGAGGTCGATGGTGTCCCCGCTCCGCCATTCCCCGAGGCCCACATCGAAGCGCGTGCGATCGAGGCGGGTGGAGCCGGTGAGGCGGGCGCCGTCGTCCCCGGGCCGCCATTGGAGGTTCAGGGTGACGGGGTGGGTATTGCCCTTCAGAGAGAGCTCGCCCCGGGCCTGGTAGCCGCCGTCGTCGGTGGCGTGGAAGCTGTCGGCGACATAACGCGCGGTGGTGTAGCGGCTGAGATTGAACCATTCCGGCTGGGCGATGGCCTCGTTGCCGTCGCTGGTGCCGGTATCCACCGAGGCGAGGTCCACGCGGATATCGAAGTGACTGCCCTGGAGGTCGTCCGGGGAGAAGCGCAGGGTTTCCGCCCGCCATTGCCGGAACACCGACTCGAAGGCCTCGCCCTCCCACCAGTTGGTGAAGCCGAGGCGGCTCTCGTCGTGGTCCACGGTCCACTCGGTGGCGGCATAGGCGGGCAGGGCCAGCATCAGGCCCAGCATGGAAACCATCAGGGTTCGCGTCATTATGGGCTGCCTCCGGGCAGCATGCGGCGCAGGGTGTCGTTCCGGCGCCTGAAGTGGTGGTGGAGGGCCGCGCCGATATGCAGCGCCAGCAGGCCCATGAGGACCCAGGCCATGGTGCCGTGGATGGTCTCGAACAGGTCCTGGGTGGTCTCGCTGCGCTCCACCAGGTGGGGTAGCCTGAAGAGCCCGAAGGGCTCGAAGGGGACGTTGGCCGCCGAGTTGATGACCCATCCCGTCAGGGGCATGAGCACCATGAGCCCGTACAGTAACAGATGCACGGAAGAGGCCCCCAGGAGCTGATAACGCGGCGTATCCGGCGGGTGGGCAGGCGTCGGATTCCACAGCCGCCAGGCGATGCGCAACACCACCAGGGTCAGCACCAGCAGGCCGATGGACTTGTGCCACTGGAACACCTCTATCTTGGCCTTGGAGAAGGCCATGTCCGCGCCGATGAGGCCGAGGGGGATGAGGGTGAAGATCAGGGCCGCCATCAGCCAGTGAAGGCCCTGGGCGACGCCGCCCCAGCGCGTCGTGGTGTTGCGCCAGCCCATGGGTCGCCGCCTGTGCTTACTGGCGGACGCCTTCCACCTCCAGGCGGAGCTCCACGTCATCGCCGATGACGGGCAGGCCGTATTTCATGCCGAACTCGGAGCGCTTGATGGTGGCGGCGGCGGAGAAGCCGGCGATCCACTCCTTTGACTTGAAGTGCTGGCCCACCTTGTTGAAGGTGACGTCCAGGGTCACGGGGCGGGTGACGCCGAGGAGGGTCAGGTCGCCGTGGAGCTTGCCGGTGTCCTCACCCGTCTTCTCCAGCTTCGTGCTCTCGAAGGTCATGGTGGGGTGGACGTTGACGTCGAAGAAGTCCTCGTTGCGCATGTGCTTGTCCCAGGCATAGTCGTCCATGTCGATGCTGTGGGTGCGGATGGTCACCTTGGCGTAGGAGTTGCTCCAGTCCTCGGGGTCGAAGGTGAAGCCGCCATCGAAGTCATGAAACTCGCCCTGGGATTTGGAAAAGCCCAAGTGGCTGACGAAGAACAGGATCTGAGTATGGGGCTTCTCGAGCACGTACTCCTCGGGCGCCGCGTAGACGGCGGGCGTGAGCAGGGTGGTAACGGCCACGACGGCGGCGATGGAAGGGATGCGCATAATGGATGTCCTCGGGTGTTTGTCTGGTTATCGGAGTGATGTGACCTTCACACGGGGGCGAAGTTTACCGCGCCGCGGCCCGTTCGCGCCCGAGGGCGCCCCTTCACAGGGTGCCATCCCCCGACCAGGGGAATGCCCGCGGCCTCAGGTGCCCCGTTCCCCCGGGGGCCCCAGGTCTTCCAGCAGGTGCTCGATGACCTCGCGGCTGTCGTCCACGTCATCGAAGTCCTCCTCGGGTGTCCAGCTCATGTCGTTCTCCAGGCGATAGGCGCCTTCGTGGCGGTCGGTGAGCCGGTTACCCCAGTCTTCGGGCGACAACATGGAAAAGTAGAGTTCGTCCGCGGGTGTGCGGTAGAGGTGGTAGACCTTGCCGGCGATGCGCCGGAAGTTGCAACGGGCGCGGTGGAGTTCCTGGTTGCGCCGGGTGTCCTCCAGCACCTCCCGGGCCTCCTGCTGCAGGCCCTTGATCTGTCTGGCGATGCTGCGCAGGCGGGCGGTGGCCTGGGCGTTGACCATGTTGTCCGCCTCGGTCACCTGGCGGGCCAGGTCCACCAGCTCGATGGGCGGGGCCAGGCGGCTCACCGGGTACGGGGAGCTGCGGGATTCTCCGCGATGGTAGGCCCCGCGACGGGACTTGTCTGTCGGGTCATTCATGGGTGACGGTGGCGGTCAAATTCATAGGGGTGGGCATCTCCGGGCCGCGTACAATGAGGTAACGTATAAAAGGTGGGATGAATGATCAACGTGGGCCGAGGTGCATGCCGTGCAGTGAATGCGGCCTGTCCCCTCAACCATCAAACCGACGCACAACCGCCGGACAACAGTCAGGCACTACGCGCCAG
>JAABTG010000232.1 GCA_011389995.1 Thiotrichales bacterium | reverse complement strand
AGGTCGCTGATAAATTCCAGGGTGTAGGTGAGTTCCCGGGTGACGGGGTCGTAATCCATCCCGGACAGGGCGGGCACCAGGTCCTGGAGGGCCTGGGCATTGGCGAAGTTCAGGGAGCCGTCGTTGGGGTCCTCCAGCAGGTCCAGTACCGGTTCGACGATGGCGGTGCCGAAATCGAGTACGTCACCCAGGGTGGTGCCATCGGTGAAGGGCACGTCGAGGCCCAGGGCGTCCAGGCCCGAGAGCTGGTCCAGCCAGTTGGCGAGCTGGCCGAAGGCACTCACCATGTCGGCGCTGCTGATGTTGTTGAAGTCCAGCAGCTCGTCGAACTCCTCGAGCTGGAAGTCCGGCGGGTCGGTATCGAACAGGTCGTCGTCGGCCAGGGTCACCCGCGGGTCGGCGCCGGCATTGAAATCGTGGTCGCCGATGGAGGCCTGGATGGGGAGGTTCACATCCAGGGACGAGGTGGAGGTGAGGTCCACCAGATCGGCGAAGGCCGTGCCCCCCAGTTCCCCGAGGGTGATGTTGCCGTCGCCGTCGGGGTCGTCCACGTGGGCACTGACCTCGGCGTCCAGGCTGGCGCTGCCATTGACCACCTGAAGCTCGAGGAAGCCGAAGCCGGCGGCGACATCGATGTCATCCAGCAGCAGGGAAGCGCGAGCCCGCGGGTCGTTGTTGAGGCGCAGGAAGAAGGCCTCGGAGGCCGACGGCAGGGCCAGCAGGTTGACCCCGAAGGTCATATCGGTGAAGAACTCGGTGATGAGATCGCCGCTGAAGTCACCCGCCAGGGTGAGGCCGGCGGTGGCCAGCTCGTCCCCGAAGCTGAGGTCCACCGGGGTGGTACGGGAGGTGTCGAAACCGAGGTTGAAGGTGAGCTCGCGGGTGTTCTCCACCGCGTCCTCCACCAGTTCGCCCGTCACGGCGGCCGGGTCGAGGTTGAGCTGGAGGCCGTCGGCACTGCCGCCGAGGCCTTTCAACAGGGCCTCGAGCTGGGCGAGGTCCACCGGACCGTCCTCCGACAGCAGGCCCTGGAGGGGCTGGATGAGGCGATCCTGAATGATACCGCCGAGGTCGAAGTGGTCCGCCAGGGAGCCGCCGATGAACGGCACGGGGGTGGCCAGCAGGCCGTCGTTGACGGTGTCGAGGGTGGCGGCGAAGGCGTCGAGGCCCTGGACCAGGGCATCCTCGGCCTGCTGTTGCAACTCGCCCACGGGGTCGAAGTCTTCCAGGGCGATGAGGGTGGCATCGCCATCGAAGACATCTGCACTGGACAGCGTCAGGGTGGGCGTGCCGTCGGTGGAGAAGGGCAGGAAGTCCGCCGCCAGGGGCAGTTCGAGGTCCAGGCTGCTGGTGGCCGACAGGGATACCAGGTCCACCAGGGTGGAATCCCGCAGCTCCGTCAGGGTCAGATTGCCATCCGGATCCCCATCGGGATTGGCCAGGGCCACGTCCACATCCACGTCGAGGCCGAGGCTGCCACCTTCCACTGTGAGGTCCAGGAAGCCGAACCCGGCCTCCACATCGGGCAGATCGGCGTCGGCCGTGGCGCCGACGCTGACGGCATCGAAACGCATGAAGAAATCGTCGTCGTCCAGGCTGCCGTCGGACAGGTCGAGCCCGAGGGTCATGGCCGCCGAAAAGCGGCTCTCCAGGTTTACTTCGAGGGCACCGGCGTCTATGTCCACGCCCTCGGCACTGACATCTCCCAGGTCGAGGTTGACCCCCGCCAGATCGCGGGAGGCATCGAACACGAAGCCGAACAGGAACTCGTCGCCGATGAGCTCACCGGTCACGTCACCCATGCTGTCCGGCAGGCCGCTGATGAAACCCGCGAGGTCGTCACCGGTGGGCAGATCGCCCCCCGAGAAGCCGCTGAAGAAATCGCTGATGGGATCGATCAGGCGGTCTTGAACCAGGTTGGGGAGGTCGAGGGCGGCACCGATGGCGGTGTTGAGGACGGGCAGGGGCTGGGACAGGAGGTCGTAGTCGTCGAGGCGGTCGGCCCAGTCGCGGAACTCGTCCAGCCCATTCATCAGGGCCGTCTGGGCCGCCGCGCTGAGGGGGTCGGCGGACAGCAGCAGGCGGGGTTCCAGGGCTTCGAAGAGGGCCTTGCGCCTGAAGGGGGGAGCCCCCGGCCTGGCCGCGTAGGCCTCGGCGCCCGACTCCGGCCCGTTAGACCTCATGCTGAGTTGGGTGTTGGCCCCCCAGCCGCGGCGTAATCGACTCGCCACGTACTGCTTGAGTCCTCTGGCCATGCCCCTGCCCTCTTTATTAGTTGTTAATCCGACGCCACGGCGACGGCGAGTTGATGGATCTGGAAATTACGAAGGGTCTATCCGTACTTCGAGCCGGCGTATCAGCGGCGGCGACGGTAGAAAGACAACGCGAACAGGCCGCCGCCCAGCAGCCACAGGGCGGCCGGCAAGGGCACCACGGTGGCACCGTCGTAGCTGAAGCTGGACACCTCCACGGGGAAGGTCCCGCCGGCGGCGCCGACGTCGAAGGTGAGCACCAGCATCTCGGCGTTCAGGAAATCGAAGGTGTCGCCGCTAGCCCCGTTGTAGATGGAGTTGAAGCTTACAGTGCTCGGAGAGAGCCCCGTATCCGGGAACGGCCCATTGCCCCAGAAAACGCCGGCTGCCGAGACCGCCGGGCTGGAGGCCGGAGCGACGCCCGAGAGGGTGAGGTTGGAATCGAAGGAGAGCACGGCCTCGAGGTCGAAGAAGGCGGAGCCCGTCGGCCCGACCTCCACCGTGAGGCCATCCACGAACAGGCTGACGTCTACTGACTCCCCGACAGCGCCGGTGACATCCTGCACTTCCACCGTGACGCTGGCGGCAGACGCCGCCTGGCCCAGCCCGAACACCAACACCACTGTTGCCGCCAGGCGGCCGTATATCGCCTTCATCCCCTTTCCTCTTTTCCCAAGGGCATTCGGCGACCGGAAAATCCACCCACCCAATGCTCCACCGCGCGAAGAACTTCTTATAGATTATTGCCGGTAAGCTTAACCCAGCGCAGGCGGTCTTTCCTAGTTGCCTCAACCCCGGCGAGCCCCGTCACGCGCAGATTGCGCACTCCGTCACAAAGCCCCATCCCGCACCATTTTGGGACGGTCCGCCTGGAATTTAACGCCGTTTGTGAACATGCTGACACAATGAATTGTATATAAAGCTGTTTTACAAAAATGGCGCACCTACCCAAGTGTGCGCCCCTCATCTCCATTGGGAGAGAGCATAGATGGGAGTGGGTGTCGTTTTCATGACCGTCCCGGGGCGAAGCCCTGCTCAACCGTGGCCGCAAGGCGGGCGTCATCCGATGCACGAGGGCGCTGGGATTACGCTCCGCTGCATCCCAGCCTACGCGGGCTTTTGCAACGGGGTGAATCCGCCCGGGTAAGGCCCGTAGGCTGGGTTGAGCGACGCGAAACCCGGCATGGC
>JAABTG010000231.1 GCA_011389995.1 Thiotrichales bacterium | reverse complement strand
CCCGTGACCACCACCCCCGCCCTTCGCCACCTGTTGCTGGCCGCCGGCCTCACCCTGACATCCACCGCCCACGCCCAGGCCCCGACGGACCGCCCCGTGGGCATCACCCCGGACCTGATGAGCATCACCGTCGACCACCATGGCCGGGAGGTCGTCATCCAACGTAACCAGGACACCAGGGCCACCGTGCCCCCGGCCTACGCCCGGACCTCCCGCCCCTGTCCCCCCTTCTGCATCCAGCCCATGAGCCTCGCTCCGGGGGTGGAGACCATCGGTGAACTGGAGATCATCGACTTCCTGAAGCGCCGGGACGCCGGCGATGACACCATTGTGGTGATCGACTCCCGCACCCCCGACTGGGTGCGACGCGGCACCATCCCCGGCGCCGTCAACATCCCCTGGACCCGCCTGGGGGCGAATCACGGGGCCTCCACCGGCGACATCATCCGCATCCTCACGGAGGACTTCGGCGCCATCCTCGAGGAGGGGGTGGATGCCTTCGACATCGACGAGGCGGTGGTGCAGGGTACGGTGAACGAGATCATCGACTACGGCGATGCCAGGACCCTGGTGTTGTTCTGCAACGGCATGTGGTGCGGCCAGTCGCCGGCCAACATCCGCACCCTGCTCGATTACGGCTACCCCGCCGACAAGCTGAAGTGGTACCGCGGCGGCATGCAGGCCTGGCACATCCTCGGGTTCACCACCGCGGGGCCTGATTTAAGCGCTGAATAAAGCCATCCGGGCGCTCTCCGCACGCCGCGGGAAAAGTGGCATTTTCCCGCGGCCTCATTTTCAAACGCGAACCGTGTTCGAAAACGGCGGCCCTTCCCTGGGCTAACCCCTGAGGCGTCGCCAGAGCCAGGCCACGCCCCACAGGGGCAGCACCACCAGGGCACCGAGGAGGATATAGGAGCCGGCCCAGCCGATGGCCCCCGTGGTCATGTCCCACAGGCCGATGGCCACATCGGCGATGTTGTCGAGGACATCGAGGGGCGTCACCTCCGCCACCGACAGCAACAGTCCGATGACCAGGGATGCCAGAATCAGGCGCACGGCGGTGCGCAGGACATGGGACCGCTCGCTCATGGGGTTTACCTGGGATCCGGGGATGGTGGTGAAATGGGCGGATTATAGCCAAAGCCGTAGCCGTGGTCGTGGGCCCGGGGCGGGCGGGACGCCCCCGGCCAGCGGGATTCCCTGTGCACCCCGGCGGACGCCCCCCGGCCGCCATGCCCGGCCCGACCCGGCCTTCCAGGGGCCGACCGGAGTGGAATGGGTCGCCGGGGCGGTCAGGTGCCGCCCTGTTTGGTGGGGGACTGGCTTTCTCCGGCCGCTCCGCTACCCAGGCGATGGAGGGCGTCCAGCACCTCGCCGAGGATATCGGGCGGACCACCGCCCATGTTCTCTTCCTCGGCCACCTCCAGTTCCCGGGCGTCATACTCCCAGCGCCGCAGCACCTCGACCTTCTGGTCCCGGGTCAGAGAGTCATCCTCCACGACGGCCCCGGGGGAGACGAATACGCTCGCGGGGTCCAGCAACGCCTTTTCCACATCCACAGTTTGGCTCCTCGTTGAGTGTCCGGGTCGAGTCCCGGGGTCCGATTGATGCGCGGCGGCGGCCTCAGGGCTCGTCGCCGACGGCGAACTCTATGCGCGCGGCGAGCCGCTCCAGGGCGCGCCGGGCACAGGCCAGGTCCTTGTCGCCACCCGGGGCCCCGCTCACACCCACGGCACCGATGTTGTAACCCGCCGCGACGATGCGCGCGCCCCCGGCCATGACGATGATGCCGTCGATGTGGTTCAGTTCCTGACGGATGTCCGGCCGGGCCTCGCGGAAGCGGCCGCTGTCCGCCCACGCCATTACCGTGAGGTTGGCCTTGCGCTCGGCCACCTCGAGGGTGAAGCGCGAGGCCCTGTCGTCCCGCAGGGCGGCACGCAGCAAGCCATGACGGTCCACCACCACCGCGCTCACATGATAACCCTCCTCTCGGCAGGCCATCACGGCGCCATCGGCGATATCCCGCGCCAGTTCCATGCCGATGCTCTTGTCCGACACCACATCCGCCCCCCGGACCGACAACGCCCAGGCCACCAGCAACGCACCCCCCAGAGCCTTCTTCACAAAGTCCCCCTGTTCACTTTCCTTTCCTATTCCCTATTCCCTATTCCCCATTACCAGCGTGCCATCGTCAAAATGCACCGCCAGCCACACCGTATCCTGGCCCCCATCGGTCCACACCACACGGTGGCGCCGGCCGGGCCCGATGCACACGTGGTCCCCGGGGCCGAGGACCATCTCGCCCTCGTCCTCGAACTCCAGGCGCGCCGCACCCCGCAGCACCAGCACCCACTCCCCCCAGGCCTGCTCGAACCAGCCCGCCGCCGGCGAACGGTGGCCCCGGGACACGATGCGTTCAATGCGCAGGTGGTCACCGGTTATAATGGCGTCGAATATTTCCTCCGGGAGCTCCCCGGGGATCCCCGCGAAGATATTGGCTGGATTCATACCCGCCCCGAGCTAATGCCATTACCATCGAACAGCGGCGGCGGCGCTGTCAAACCGTCGCCCGTTCCGCGCCGCACTACCGGAGACCGTACCCGTGAGCGATGCCCTGAATTATCTGATTGCCGCCCGGCCCGAAGCCATCACCCATTACTTCAAGTTCCTCAAGGGGGCGGGCAAGAACCTCGATACCCGCACCCGGGATCTCATCTCGGTCATCACCAAGGTGGATTCCCAGACCGACGGCGGCTTTCGCCAGTACACCACCCGCGCCCTGCGCAACGGCGCCAGCCCCAACGAGGTGCTGGATGCCCTGCTCATGGCCTTCCCCACCCTGGGCCTGGCGAAGATCGTGTGGGCCATCGACATCCTGCTGGACATGGACCTGCCGGAATTCCGGCCCGAAAACCTGTTCGCCGAGCCCGCCTGGCACACCGTGGTTGCCCTGGACGACGTGCCCGCCGGGGAAGTGAGCTACTACGACTGCGACGGCCGCAGCCTGTTCGTCTATCGTGACACCCGGGGCGACGACGACATCCTGCGGGTATACGACAGCCGCTGCCCCCACCAGGTGACCAACATCCCCCACCTGGCCCTGGAGGGCACCCGCCTCACCTGCCCCAAACACCACTGGGCCTTCGACGTCACCACCGGTGAGTGCGTGGCGGTGGGCGACCGCCCCCTCAACGAGTTCGAGCACAAGGTGGAGGAGGGCCTGCTCAAGGCCTTCTGGTAAGGACTACCGCCCCCCTGCCGGGGCCTCACTCCATCAGTACCGCGTGGACTTCGGGCTGGAGGACGGCCATGTCCATGGCGTCGGTCAGCTCGCCGGCATCGTCGGCCAGGGCCCGGCAGGCGGCGGCCGCCGTCACGCCATGGCGTGAGGCCAGGTCCGCCATGTCTCTGTCGATGAGCCGTTGGAGCTGGGGCTCGAGGACTCCATAGAGTTCCGCCTCCGTCAGCGGCGAGGCCTCGAGGGCGGCGCG
>JAABTG010000230.1 GCA_011389995.1 Thiotrichales bacterium | reverse complement strand
AGGAGCGGCCTTGGCCGTGAACCGCCCCTGTCTGGCCGCCCCGGATACCGGTAAGATGAGGACATGAAACGCACAAGACCTTCGAGACGCGTCGGCACCCCCAACCGAACCCCGGCCCGGGAGACCCGGACATGAGGGCCCAGGCCTCGATCCTGGCGCTCCTGCTGCTCGCCCTCGCGGCTCCCGGGGCAGTGGCGGCGGGCACGGGCGGCGACCTGCTGCGCAAGTGCCTGAAGCCGACCCACGTGGAGGACTCCGAGGCCTTCGCCAGGACCGGCAAGGCCACGGGCATGTGCCGGGGCTACCTCCGGCGCATCTTCAGCCTGCTGGCGGCCGGGGCCGGGGCCGGCGAACGCATCGCCGCCCGCCACCGCATCTGCCTGCCCCCCGCGATGCCCGGCGACGACGAGCTGGTGTCCCGCTTTGTGGACTATGCCGAGCGCAACCCGGACCGCCTGGGGGAACGCCAGCTCCAGGTGGTGCTGGCCGCCTACCACGAGCTGTGGCCATGCCCGGAGGAGGCACGACCGGCCTCCGCGAAGCCCGCCCCCGAACACCCGGCGCCGGCCCGGGCGACCGCTCCCGGCGCCCCTCCCGAGCCCCGGCCGGGGGCCGGCACACCGCCGGCACCGGAATGGACGGTCTCCGAGGTCCAGGCCCGGCTCAAGGCCCTGGGCTACGACCCGGGCCCGAGGGACGGCGTGAACGGCCCCCTGACCGCCGCCGCCATCCGCGCCTTTCAGCGGGACCACGGGCTCGCGCCCGATGGCCGCCTCTCCGACGCCCTCTTCGAGGCGATGCGGCAGGCCGCCGCCGCCGCGCCCTGACAAGACCCGGGGCCGCGCAGACCATGGACGGCACCGTCGCTGAGGAAACGGATCACTGCATCGAACGGCGGGAAGCGATGCGGTGGCCTACGGCGGCAACTGGACCCTGGGCGGATCGGGCGGCGTCCATTTAAGCGTTTCCTTAGATTTCTCCTAAATAGCCAGATTCACCGGAATATACCCATCCCCGCGTGCAATATGTGGGCTAGAGCGAGTCGCTCAGGGCTCGGATGTGCTCGACACCCAGTCCACAGCATCCGCCAACCACCTGCACCCCGGCTGCGATCCACTCCCGGCTGTAGGCGACGTAGTCCTCGACCGGGATGATGTCGACGAACTGCCAGTGCGGCATCTTGAAGAAGCCGCTGTCGGGGTAGACCATCAGCGGCCCGGACCATCGCGCCTTGAGCACCTCAAGCGTTGGCGCGATGGTATTCACCTTGCTGTGCATCAGGCCCGCAACGTGGACTCCTTCGAGCGGAATCCTGTCGAACATCTCCGCCGCGCTCAGCTCGGGCCGCGTGTAGGACACCGGCAAACCTGAACTTCCCGCGCGCACCGAGAACCCCACCCACACCGGCAAGCCCGTCGCGACCGCGGCCGCGATTGCGGGATTAGCCAGGTCGGGGTCCGACATCATCTCCAGCAGGATCAGGTCGACGCCGCTGGCCGCCAGCACCTCGGCCATCTCACGAAAGTTTGACTCGGCAACCTCGGGAGTCGGGACCGCTCGCGCATCGCGCTGATCGGCACCTTCAATGATTGGCAGTTGGTGTGACATCGAGCCCGCCACCGCCACTCGCTCGACGGCGCCCGTGCGCTCGCGTGCCTCGCGAGCAGCTTCCACGGCTCGGCGGTTCAGTTCCTCGAAACGTGACCCCAGGCCAGCCGGCTCAAGCATGTTTCGATTGGTGGAGAAGGTGTTGGCCGTGATGACGCGCGCCCCTGCCCGGATGTAGTCCTCGTGCACCTGGCGCAGCAACTCAGGTTCGGTCAAGGTTGCCATGGCGCACCAGGCCTTATCGTTCATGGCCGCACCGCGGCGCTCGAGTTCGGTGCCGGTGGCGCCGTCGAGGACGATAATCTCGCCGGTCTCGAGGTCGCCTTGAATATCTTGCAGCGGAGATGGGTACATAGTGGTTCCCTTGCCTGGACGGTGGGCCAAGTCAGATAGTTGATCATCAGCAAGCCGCGTTCAACCGACCCCTGTTTTACAGTAGCCACTCGACGACCCGCGGCTCTCAACCCCGACGGTGAGTTTGCTGCCGCGCCGGGACGTTGCAAGAAAGCAGGGCCCCGATGTCCTCATCGGTGCTGGCTCTGGGAAGCTCGGTGACGGCGGGCGGGATAAAAAAGCCGGAACGCAAAAGGAATTTAGTTCGTCTAGAAAGAGACTGATGGGTTGACCCGCACCCCTTCCTGAGTGCAGCCCTGCGGTAAAGGCTCGGTTTCGGGAAAAGCGAAAGTCGCCGGGTAAGCGTCACGAGAACCCCATGTTGTTCTGTCCCGCGGGATGTGGACATCCTGGGCATTTTCCGATGACGGGAGGATGCCCATGCCCGGCAGGAGTGACGATATGCGGCCGCGGCTAATTGTCATCCTGGCGGTCCATTTCGTTGAGCAGGATGGCCAAGGCGCCACCGGAGATGAAGACTTCCAAAGCCAGGCAGGTGAGCGAGATGCCCATGAGGCAGAGGGCGAGCCCGAAGTTGATCCATCCGGCCAGGTTGAAGCCGAGCATAACCGCGACCATGGAGATCACGCAGCAGAGCAAACTGAGCACGCCATAGAGTTGCATCGAGCGGATCAGCTTCATGCGGCGCCGTAGGTTTTCGATTTGTGCACGGAGCATGGACTCTCCGTCCTTCTGCCAGTCGTCGTGCAGTTTGCGGATCAGGGCCGCCAGATGCAGGAAGCGGTTGGTGAACGCGAGGAAGAGCAAGCTCACCGCAGGGAACAACAAAGCAGGGGTGGAAATTTCCAGAATCACGTGGTCATGATACGCAGGGATGCACGGATGTCATACCGCTTCCAAATAGCGCATAGCCCATTCAACGCGGCGATGCCCCGATCATCTCAGCATTCTCAGTGAGAACGGGCTTCGTATCAGCGTATCCTGAAATGCTGGCGTTCCCAGATGGGATCGCTCCTTCGATAAAGCAAACAAGCGGTGCGAATGAAGGGCCCGTCTCACCGGGCCACTCATCGGGCCACTGTCCTACATGGCCGGCTTACGCTCCGGTGGAGCCTCCTCGAGGGTAGTCCTCGATAGCCTGGACAGTCGTCGGTGACATGGGCTTGGCCGCGCGTATCGGTTTCCTGCACCGCAATATACATCTGCCCCCATTACTTCGCGCGAGGCCCCTCAGTCTCGGAGGGACACCCGATTCCTGATTAGCGCCGGGACCGCGGACGGTAACGCGTCCGCCGAGGGCACGACGACTGTACCCCGCCTGAACCAGCCGCCGTGGCCCCGCGTAACATCGTCAGGTTCTGTTACCCGAGGTCACTCAATGTCCCACCGCGCTGTAGAGGTTGTCTGCGTCCTTCTTGCCGCCGCCCTGTTTTCTGGGACGCCGACGATTGCAGCCGCCGAATCGCCCCAGGGAAGCGCAATTCCGGAAGCGGCGGGGACGGTGGAGGAACGGGTAGAAACGCTCCGCGCGACTATCGATGAGCT
>JAABTG010000229.1 GCA_011389995.1 Thiotrichales bacterium | reverse complement strand
CGAAACCGGACTTCGCAGTAGCGCAGGACCCGGTTTCCGACAAACCGCAAATTTTACTCCACTAGGTCGGCGTGGTTGCGGATGGTCTTGATAATCGAATGGTGCATCGGTGGGTTGATGCTAAAATTTTGGTCATGGGCCGTGCCCGCCCCGTCCAAGCACTACTTACCCGGCAATATCCAGGGAGCTGCGCAATACGGGAGGGGACCGCCATCGGGGCAAAGGGAGACCGCCTTATCCACCGGGAGAGTCTGGTTCTCTTGCCGGTATCGCTCTAACCCTAGCCTTTCCAGAACCGGACCGAGCGGTGCAAGGTACCGACGGTGCAGTGGTCGCACTGCTAGACTCAAGTGGCGCTTTCGACGCCGCGAATATGGCCGCACTGGCAGAGGTCGCGCGGCATTGAACCCCGGCGACTTCAGCCAGGCTGGCAAGCGCCGGGGCTACCCGGGCGTATCGTGCAGAGAAGCTTGCCCAGTGGGCTATGTTCAACGTGCCGCGCGCCGGCACAATGCCCATGTAAGACACAAAGCGGCCAAACCATGAAATGGCACCAAGGTACAACACTGGTGGCACGGCCACGCTTAACACGAGTGCAATGATTCTCGCAGGACGGCAACCTAGACCTTAACCGCTTTTCGCTCTGGCGTTGACGCAGCCGCAGCCGCCGGGCTGACTCGGACGGCGCAGTACTTGAACTCGGGGATCTTGCCGTAGGGGTCGAGGGCCTCGTTGGTCAGCAGGTTCGCGGCTGCCTCATGGTAGCCGAAGGGCATGAACACCGAGTGTCGTGCCATTCCGCGGTCCGCCCGCGCCATCGCCGTGATCTCGCCGCGGCGCGAGTTGATCACCACCTGCTCACCAGGCCGGACCCCCAACTCCTCCAGGTCCTTGGGATGCAAACTGGCCACTGCCTCGGGCTCGATGGCGTCCAGCACCGCTGCATGGCGGGTCATGCTGCCCGTATGCCAATGCTCCAGCTGCCGTCCTGTCGTGAAGACGAAGGGGTAGTCGGAATCCGGCAACTCGTCGGCATGTACGTATCGGGCAGGGACAAAGCGGGCGCGTCCGCTCGCGGTGGGGAAGCCTTGCTGAAAGATAATGGGTTCCCCGGGGTCGCCCTCATGTAACAGCGGATAGGTCAGGGTGTGCTCGGCGGCCAGCCGGTCCCAGGTCATGCCACCGAGGCTGGGCGTGGCCCGGCGCATCTCTTCGAACACGTCCTGGACCGACCGATAAGACCAATTGAGCCCTAACCCCTCGGCCATTTGCTGGATGATCCACAGATCCTGGCGCGCCGCCCCGGGGGGATCGATGGCCTGACGGCCGAGCTGGACGCGCCGATCCGTATTGGTGAAGGTGCCCGTCTTCTCCGGGAAGGCCGAAGCGGGCAGGATGACGTCGGCGAAGCCCGCAGTCTCGGTGAAAAATATGTCCTGCACCACCAAGTGGTCGAGCCGGGCCAGGGCCTCCCGGGCGTGGTTCAGGTTCGGGTCCGACATAGCGGGGTTCTCCCCCATGATGTACATGCCATGGAGGCTGCCCTCGTGGATGGCGTTCATGATCTCCACTACCGTGAGACCGGGCCGGGAGTCCAGGGAGGTGTCCCAGAGTGTCTCGAAACGCTTCTGGACGGCCGGGTCGTCCACCCGCTGGTAGTCGGGGTAGACCATGGGGATGAGGCCGACGTCCGAAGCTCCCTGGACGTTGTTCTGGCCTCGCAAGGGGTGCAAGCCGGTGCCGGGACGGCCGATCTGTCCGGTAAGCAGGGCCAGCGCGATGAGACAGCGCGCATTGTCGGTCCCATGGATGTGTTGAGAGATGCCCATGCCCCAAAAGATCATGGCCCCCTTGGCAGTGGCGTAGAGTCGGGCCACCTCGCGGATGGTTGGGGCCGGGACGCCGGTAATAGCTGCGACCTGCTCCGGGGGGTAGTCCATGACGTTCTGCTTCAGGGCCTCGTAGCCCTCGGTGTGCTCACGGATGTAGGCGTCGTTCTGCAGCCCCTCTTCAATGATGGTGCACATCATGGCGTTCAGCAGCGGCACGTCGGTGTCGGCGTTGAACTGCAGCGAGTGCGTGGCATGACGAGCCAACTCCGAGCGGTAGGGGTCCATGAGGATCAGCTTCTTGCCGCTCTTGGCCGCATTCTTCATGAAGGTGGCGGCCACCGGGTGATTCACCGTAGGCCGGGCGCCGATGATGATGATGACCTCGGCCTCTGCCACATCCTCCACCTGGTTGGAGACGGAGCCCGAGCCGATGGTCTCCAACATGGCGGCTACAGAGGAAGCGTGGCACAAGCGGGTGCAGTGATCCACGTTGTTGGTCTGGAAGCCGGTGCGCACCAGCTTCTGGAACAGGTAGGCCTCTTCGTTGCTGCCCTTGGCGGAGCCGAAGCCAGCCAACGCCTGGCCGCCTTCTGTGTCGCGGATGCGGCCAAGGCCACCGGCTGCCGCTTTCAGGGCCTCCTCCCAGCTCGCTTCGCGAAAATACTCGTGCATCTGCTCGCGACCCAGCACCGCCGGGGTCTTCGCCTTGCCCTCCCGGCGAATGAGAGGTGTGGTGAGGCGATGGGGGTGATGCACGTAGTCGAAGCCATAGCGCCCCTTGACGCAAAGGCGACTGTGGTTGGAAGGGCCATCACGGCCATCAGCATAGAGAATCGTGTTGTCCTTCACGTGGTAGGTGAGGAGGCAACCTACGCCGCAGTAGGGACAAACGGATTCCACCTTTTTGTCCGGTACCACCTTGCCCACCTCCTGTGCCGGCATCAATGCACCAGTGGGACAGGCCTGGACGCATTCACCGCAGGTGACGCAGGTACTCTCGCCCATGGGGTCATCGAGATCGAAGACAATCTTGGAATGCTCGCCCCGAAAGGCATACCCGATAACGTCGTTGACCTGTTCCTCGCGGCAGGCCCGCACACAGCGGGTGCACTGGATGCAGGTGTCGAGATTGACCGAGATGGCGGCATTGCTGAGGTCAGGCTGAGGTTGGGGGCGCTCGCCAAAGCGGGGCGCGCCCACCCCCAGTTTATCGACCCACTGGTCGAGCTCGGATTGCGGAGTGTGGGGCGATACCGACTGTTCCGGCATGTCCGCCAGCAGCAGCTCAAGCACCATTCGCTGGGACAACAAGGCGCGGGCGCTGTCGCTGCGCACCGACATGCCGTCCCGGGGAGCTCGGCAACAAGAGGGAGCAAGTACCCGCTCGCCATCTATCTCGACCATGCAGGAGCGGCAATTGCCCACCTCGCGGTAGCCCTCCTTGTAACACAGGTGGGGGATCTCAACGCCAATGCGCCGGGCGGCCTGGAGGATGGTCTCGCCCTCCAGGGCCTCCACGGGTTGGCCGTTAAGTTCAAACCGGATCGTGTTCGCAGCGACGGATTGGAGATTCACAGCCATTAGTCTTCAAACTCCTGGGGGAAATATTTGAGAGCACAGCGCAGGGGGTTCGGAGCCGCCTGGCCCAAGCCGCAGATGGAGGCGTCGGCCATCACAGTACAGAGGTCATCCAGCACTGCCTCATCCCAAGTCTCCTGCTCCA
>JAABTG010000228.1 GCA_011389995.1 Thiotrichales bacterium | reverse complement strand
GCCACCATGCTCATCGCCGTCACCAGCCAGAACAGGAAGACCGTCACCGACCACGCGGGGCGCTGTCGCCGGTTTCGCATCTTCACCGTGGAGGAGGGCCGGGTGACGGGCGAGGAGTGGCTGGAGTTGGCCAAGGAGCAGGCCTTCCACGGTTACCCCGCCCACCGGCCCCATCCCCTCGACCGCGTCGATGTGCTCATCACCCGCGACATGGGCCAGGGCATGGTGGGCAAGCTGAAGGACAAGGGTATCGAGGGCGTGCTCACCGCCGTGGAGGACCCGTTGGCGGCCGTGGAGGAGTACCTGGGCGGCGACTATCAGCGGGCGGATGGGGTGAGGGTCGACCTGCGCTGAAGGGGGAACCGGGTTGAGGGCGGGGACCCGGCTTCGGCGCGGCCTGTCAGCCGAAGAGTTTGTTCATGAGGCGGGCGAACCAGCCCTGGGGTTCCTTGGCGGCGGGCCGGGACTCGCTGGCGGCGGCCCGGGGCTCGGGAGTGACGGATGCCGCCGGGGCCTGGGCTTCCGCTGCCGGGCTTTCCGCTGGGGCCTGCTCGGCGGCTGGTGCCGCTGGGTTGGCGGACGCCGGGACGGGGGCAGGTGATGAACCGTCCGCGCTCAGGGCCTGCAGGTAATGACGCCGCAGCACGGAGTCCTCGGGCGGTAGCGGAAAACCGCGGGCGGCCGCGTGCTGTTCGAAGTGCCGGCGCAGGACCGAATCGGTCGGTATGGTAAGGCCACTCATGAGACTCTCCCCCTGTTGGAGCTTTCGGCCCGCGGAAGTATAGCATTCGCCCTCCGCGGACCGGCAATGAGGGGTATTACGGGGTTCGGGGCTGCAGGGAGGGGGTGCCGCGAGCCGTTTTGCCGGGGGTGGCCATCGACCGCCGGCCGCCTATCCCGCCGGGGACTCGTTGGCGCGGGCGGTCTCCGCCAGCTCGGCGGCGTAGAGGGTGTTCTCCAGCAGCATGGCCACGGTCATGGGGCCTACCCCGCCGGGCACCGGCGTGATCCAGGAGGCCCGTTCCCGGGCGCTCTCGAAATCCACGTCGCCCACCAGGCGGCCGTCCTCGAGGCGGTTGATGCCCACGTCTATGACCACCGCCCCCGGCTTGATCCATGGGCCCTCGATGAGGCCGCGCTTGCCGGTGGCAGACACCAGGATGTCCGCCTGACCCACCAGGTCCACCAGGTTGTGGGTGAAGCGGTGGCAGACGGTGACGGTGGCGCCCGCCAGCAACAGTTCCAGGGCCATGGGCCGGCCCACGATGTTGGAGGCGCCCACCACCACCGCATGCTGGCCCTTGAAGGGCTGGTTGGCATGGCGCAGCAGGGTCATGATGCCATGGGGGGTGCAGGGCCGCAGGCGGGGCAGGCGCAGGGCCAGGCGGCCGACGTTGTAGGGGTGGAAGCCATCCACGTCCTTGTCGGGATGGATGCGCTCGATGACCGTCTCCGGATCGATATGGCCGGGCAGGGGCAGTTGCACCAGGATGCCGTTGATGGCGCCATCGGCGTTGAGGTCATCGATGAGGGCAAGAAGCTCGTGCTCCGGCGTATCCGCCGGCAGGTCGAAGGACTTGGAGAACACCCCCACCTCCTCGCAGGCCCGGCGCTTGTTGCGCACGTAGACCTCGGAGGCGGCATCGGTGCCCACCAGCACCACTGCCAGACCGGGGGGGGGACGGCCGCCGGCGGTGCGATCCTCTATGCGCTCCCGGATCTCCCGCCGAATGCTTCCTGCTATCTGCTTGCCGTCGATTATCATGGCTTTCATGAACGGCAAATTCTCGCACGACCGGGGCCATTCCACCAGCGATGCGGCCGCTGGCGCCGTTGCCGGGGCGGTCGCAGGCGCCGCCGGGTGGGGGCCGGTTCAATTGACGGCCGAAACCCGCGCGCCTATCATGGCGCGCTTGCTTGAACCGGTTCTCCGGGGTATGGCGCAGTCTGGTAGCGCACCTGCTTTGGGAGCAGGGAGTCGGGGGTTCGAATCCCTCTACCCCGACCATCAGGTCCGTCGGCCGGACCTGCCCCGAAGCCGGGTCGCCCGGCGCGGCGCCGGTCCCGGCAATGACCCGGCATGGACCATGGGGCGCCGGGGCCCCCTGATTTTGCGCCCGTAGCTCAGTCGGATAGAGCAACGGCCTTTGAGGCGTGCGCCATGGCGCACAAACGAGGAGCCTCTGCGGGGAATCGGAACCCGCAGAGTGGACCGCACTGTATCGGGGAAACCTTAACGGGTCGTGCCGATGGCAATCCCGAGGAAACCCCTGGCGGCATCGGGGGGATCCGTAGAGACTATACGTGCGGCGCCTGAGAGGGCGAAGAGATAGTCCAGACCACAAACCCCCTGGGACCACAAAGCCCCTGGGGGGCGTCGAAAGGCGTAGTGGTAAGCTAAGCCGTGGGTCGCAGGTTCGAATCCTGCCGGGCGCGCCATTATCATGGCGTCAGCAAGTGTCACAGGTTCAATGGTGGGCGTAGCTCAGTTGGTAGAGCTCTGGATTGTGGCTCCAGTGGTCGCGGGTTCAAATCCCGTCGCTCACCCCATAAAATCAGTAAGTTACGGGAATCTCCCGGCTTCAGAGAAAAGCCAAGTAAGCACCTAGTAAGCAGGCTCCGGGCATGGAAAATCAGGCTACAGCGCCATGCACCGAAGCGCCCCGGGAGGGGTTACTAGAGCGCCAGAATCAGCCGCAGGGTGCAGCGTGAGGGGTCTACAGGCTTTTCCACGCCTCCAGGCATCCCACCTATGCCATCCCAATGCCGAAACGCGCCCCAGCGGCCCCACAGGGGCCGGATTAGGGCTTCAGTCAGGGTCGCAACGGAGATAGGAAGCACTTCGGGGAAACTGGAGCGTCACGCTTCCCGTTGACGGAGGCCGGGAACTGAACGATGCCCAAATTCAGGTTGTGGGGAGTTAGTGGCCTTAACGTATCATCCCAGAGTCGGGCAAATTCTCCTTTGTGACTTCTCCGACGGTTTTAAAGAGCCAGAAATGGTGAAGTCCGGTCGGCCTGTTGTTGTTTTGTCTCCTTCAATGAAGGAACGGAGCGAGCTCGTTACGATTGTTGCGCTCAGCACACAGCGGCCAAACCCCAAAAGGCCGTATCACCTATGTCTCCCCAAGAATACCTTGCCGCAGATTGGGCGGTTTCAGGAGAAAGAGACATGGGTAAAGGGAGATATGGTGTACACAGTAGGCTTCCACCGCCTTGGTTTGGTTCGTCTTAACAAGCGTGACCCACAGACCGGCAAGCGGCTCTATTTCAAGAACTGCCTAGGGCGAGAGCGAATGAGAGAAATTTACGGGTGTGTGCTCCACGGGTTGGGCCTTGGCCACCTTGTCGAGCACATATAGGAAGTGCAGAAATGACAAGGCCCCCAGAAAGGGGGCCTGGCCGCAGCACCAGCCGGGCTTGTCATCGCCGTGGCTGGGCTGGCTACGCTGGGCGGACCTTTGCGTAGTCTCGAATGCCTGATGCCGAAGCAGAGCAGGAACGATCCATAGTTTGGATCATGGGGGCTCCCATAGCAATAGCAAACGCTATCCCTCCGCGCAGGGATCGAGGCTCACCAAGGCGATTTCCAGGGCCTCTAAGGCACGGGCCAGGTGCCGGGCAGGGGGCATGCCCGGTAGCCCGATGGCGGCCTGTAGCCCTCCTCCTCGGTCAAAAAAACCCGCCCGACGCGGAGAATCGCCGGGAGGGCCGAAAGTGCTCGTAAGCGGGATGGGC
>JAABTG010000227.1 GCA_011389995.1 Thiotrichales bacterium | reverse complement strand
ATTAACACCCTGTCGATGAAAGTGTTTGATAAGTCACTGTAATCCGTGAGTCCGGGGAGGTGAAGCGGCGGCGCTAGTGTCCTGTCCCGTAAGGATGTTCGAGAAGTCGCGCCGGGCGCAGTGCGCCAGGGAAGGCAAGAGGAGGAGGCATAGCACCGCTATGGCGACGACGAATAACGCCCCATGGCGTGCTGCGAACAAGCGAGAATCGAATGATTCTTGCGGGACAGGGCACTAGGGGGCGGCGTCCTCCTCCCCGGGTTTGGCGGCCCGCCAGGCAGGGGTCGGTGGAGCGCGGTCCTCACCCCGCTCCATGCGGGCCCGCCAGGCCTGGGGGGAGGAGGCATTACGGTAGTGCTCCATGCCCGCCTTGCGGTCCGGTGCCAGGGGCCCGTCGCTCACCGGCGGCGAGGACACCTCGACGGGATAGCAGGCCAGCTTCTGGCCGCCGGGACTGGCGGCGCGGAACTCCAGCTCCCGGGCATTGGTGCGTTTCGCCCGGACGACATTGCCCCGGTCGTCGGTGTCCAGGTCCCACCACCACTTTTTCACCGGGTTGATGCGCCCGTTGCCCATCCGGTCGTCCAGTTGGGCCAGCCAGCGGCGCGTCCCGGGGAGGTGGATGGCGGACCACAGGAAGGGACGCTCGGCCAGCACGCCCTCGATGTTCCACGGGCAGGTCTTCATGCAGCGCCCGCACATGGAGCCGGCGGCGTTGGTGATGCGGTAGCGGGCGCACTTCTCCACGTCCGGCTTCCACATCTCGTAGCCGTTGAACACGATCTTGTTCCCGAAGGGAATGGCGGTGCAGGGGCACTCCCGGGCGCACTTCCGGCACTTGCCACAGAAGTCCTGCAGCCCGAAGTCGATGGGCCGGTCGACGGCCAGGGGCAGGTCGGTGGTGATGATGCCCGACTTGAAGCGCGGCCCCACGAAGGGGTTGAGCACCAGCTCGCCGATGCGCGAGAGCTCGCCGAGGCCGGCCTGGAGGATCAGCGGGATATGGAGCACGTCCTGGTCCATCACGCTGTGGCCGCGGGCGCCGTAGCCGAGGCGCCGGATGTGGGCCCCCACCACGCCGCCGATGAGCTGGGCCCGCATGTAGGCCCGCATGCTCTGGGCGCCGCTGATCCAGTCGTCGCCGCTGGCCCCCTCCATGGTCTCGTAGCCCTGGTCCACCAGCACGCAGATGGCGTACTTGTGATAGGGCCGGATCTCGGAGCCGTCCAGGTCGTGGGAGTACCAGGCGTACTCGGGCACCTCGCAGATCCCCACCATGTCGGCACCGAGATAGTAGAGGGCCGACTTGATACGTGCGGCGTTCAGCTTCGGGTCGGACAGGTCCTCGGACCGCACCTCGGCGGTGTCCCCGTACTGCAGCGGCACCATGCCCCCCAGCACCGGGATCATGGCATGACCGAAGGGGCTCTTGGTGATCATGCGGAAGTCCTTGAGCTCCTTGGCCGCCTTGTCCCCGAGGTCACCCATGGCGGCGCGCAGGAAGAAATCGTTGCGCTTCGGCACCCGGGGCACGTTGGGGGCGTCGATGAGGGTCGTCGGGCTGTCGCGTCGCTTCACCTTTTCCATGGGGTGAGGCCCGAGGTGAAAGGGCCGGTTCTTCATGGGCTCACCGGCGAAGCCGGCATGGGTGCCGCCCACACCGAGCCACCACTTGAAGTCGCGGCCCCTGGCGGACGCCCCCGGCGCCAGGGGCTTGTCGGCGGCCAGGGCCATGGCCGTGGTCACCACCGCCATGGCGAAGCGCGCACCGAGGAAGGGGGCCTCCACCCGCGAGTCGCCGTTGCTGCCCGCGACCTCGCCCAGCCCCGCTGCCAGCAGCAGGGTGTCGAAGTCCACCTCGGAGGCCGAGGCGGTGTGCAGGCGGGCCTCGAAGCCCAGCAGGCGCAGATAGTTGGCCATCACCGCGCCTACCTCCGCCGCCCGCAAGGCCCCGCGGTGGGCCTGGGCGCCCTCGATCCAGTCCCTGCCCTGGTCGCGCTCGTCGGGGTCGCGGGTGTAGGCCACCAGGATCACCAGGGCATGGCCGTGGTCCAGAGGCCTGGTCAGCAGTTCCCGGGCCCGCTGCCACGCCGCCCGGCCCTCCCGCACGCTGATCTCCGACATGGCGTTGGCCGCCGAGCCCACGCCGTATTGGCGCTCCATGGCGTCGTGCAGGGAGGCGTTCTCGATGGGGGTCTCGAGGATGGCCCCCGGAGGCAGGCGGCAGGTGGCGGCCATGGAGGCATCCAGATAGTAGCAGGCGGCCTTGAGGTGCTCGGCGCGCTCCCGTGGGTCCTCCGGGATGGGCGCCTGCCGCGGCGCCACCGGCCCCTCGCGCATGCGATCCATGATGTTGGCGTATTCTTCCATGGCGTTGACGATGGACCGGGGCCGGGACGGGTCCCTGTAGACCAGCCCGTGGGACGCCTTGGCCGGAGGGGTCATGGGGCCCTCGGCGCGGGCCAGGCGCTCCAGGGGATAGGGCCCGAGATGCACGGGGCGGTTCCTGTGGGAAAAGATACGCATGGCCCACCTCCAGCGGTGGTTTGGGGCTGCACCACGGCCCGCCCTGGCCGAAGGAGAAAAGTACTGATGAGTACTGAAGTCGAAGGATGGGAAAGGGCGGGTGCCAAAGCAACAGCATGCGAAAATTGATATTAATTATCAGTATTCAAGCATGTTCTGGACTTCAATAATGGTACCCATGGGTACCAAAGTCTAGAATGGGTGAACCTGTGACAGGAGGACCGGCGTTGGCGAAACGCAGAACCCCGGCCGACAAGCGGGCCCGCATCCTCGGGGCCGCCGCCGAGCTGATGGTGGAGAACGGTTATGGCGCCACCACCCTGGATGCCATAGTAGAGCGGGCCGGCTGCTCCAAGTCGGCGGTCTACGAGTACTTCGGCCACAAGCAGGGGCTGATTTCGGCCCTGGCGGTGGAGCTGGTGCAGGACCTCGCCGAGGAGCTGTTGACCCTGGGGCAATCGGATCCCGACATCCGCAGTGCCCTCACGGCCTACGCCGAGCGGGCGCTGCAGATGATCCTCACGGATATGCACATGGCCGTGGTGCGCCAGGTGGTGGCGGAGACCTGGCGCTACCCGGAACTCGGCCATTCCTACTATGCCCTCGGCCCCAAGCGGGCCCAGGACAGCCTCGCCGGCTTCCTGCGCCAGCGGGTGGGGGCGGGCCACATCGCCATCGACGACCCGGCGCGGGCGGCGGTGGAATTCTACGGCCTTCTGTTGTGGGACAAGTGGAACACCCGCCTGGTGGGCGCCCGCCGGCCCTATACCAGGAAGCAGATCCAACAGGAGGCCCGCCATACCGTGGATGCCTTCCTGCGCCTGTACCCGCCGAGCCAGTAACCAGGAGTACGACCATGCCGCGCATGAAACCCCTTGCCGTCGGCGACTGCCCGGACCCGGAACTCAAGGCGGTGTTCCGGCACTTCGAACAGACCCTGGGCTTCGTGCCCACCAGCCGCAGGCCGAGCCCCTGGCCGCGGCCGGGCGCCTCATCGCCGACAAGGGGTGGGAGGTGGGGAAGCACCGGTGAATGATCTGGTGGCCAGGGGCCAGGGGCCAGGGGCCAGGGGCCAGGGGCCAGGGGCCAGGGACCAGGGACCAGGGGCCAGGGGCCAGGGGCCAGGGGCCAGGGACCAGGGGCCAGGGGCCAGGGGCCAGGGACCAGGGGCCAGGGGCCAGGGACCAAGGACCAAGGACCAAGGACCAGAAAATGGTGAATA
>JAABTG010000226.1 GCA_011389995.1 Thiotrichales bacterium | reverse complement strand
CGAAGTCCTGGAGAACGGCCGACAGGGAAGAAAATTCCATGTTGCTGACTGCATGACCCTGAATACGATGCGCGCCAGGGGACGTTTCGAGCGCTACGTGGTTACCAACAAGCTGGATGGCGAGTTTTACGTGACGGGAACCGATTGGACTTCGGGAACAGACATGGAGGGCCATGCTCGACTGTGGGTTTGTCAAAACTGCCTTAAGGCTCTGAACTACAAAGGTGCACAGGAAGGAGGTGGCTACGCCTTGGCTGAGGCATTCAGCATCGAAGAGTTCTTCGCCACCTATAGCTCTTTCTTCAGTCACCTGCCGAGCCGCAAGGCCGGCAGTCAGGGAGACGAATCCTATACTGCTGATTGGGCTCAAGTGGCTGCCCACTACAAGGCCGGGCAGGACTTCAAATGTGAGTCCTGCGGTGTGGAGCTGACTGACCACAAGAATCTCCTCCACGTACATCACCGCAACGGCGTCAAGAGCGACAATACGTCCGGCAATCTCCAGGCCCTGTGTGTTGCCTGCCACCGTGAGCAGCCTCACCACGGGCACCTGTTCGTGCCCCACAAGAATACCCGTCTCATCAACCGCCTGCGCCGGGAGCAGGGGCTGCTGCAGGAGGCGCGAGGGGACTGGGACAAGGTCTTCGAATACTGCGACCCGGGCCTCAAGGGCCTGCTTTCAGCCTGCCGTACTCGCGGCGCCCCGCCGCCCGAGGTGGGCTACGACATCCAGGATCCCAGCCACGCGGTGGTGGCCAACCTGGAGCTGGCATGGCCAAAGGCGAAGCGCGGCGTCGCCATCTCCGACGAGGATCTGACGCAGGCGAGGGCCCAGGGCTGGAAGGTGTGGACCATGTTCGAAGCGCTGAACGAGGTGGGCAATTTCGTAGAGGAGATCCGGCGTTGAACGGTCTCCTGCGGCCAACGGCCAGGTGTGCCCCCAATGCCGGGCCGCTGCGCCCCTTCCCCCTGGGGAGAAGGACAGGCTGGGGGGATATTCCCCCTGCGCCACCGAACCCTGGGGAGTTGAACTGATGCTCCCCTCCGTCGTCGCCAGCGAGCTCCAGGACAGCATTCGTCGCTTTCTGCGGGCCACCTTCCCCATGACCACCCCGGGTTTCCGGCGCGGCGACGGCAGCACCATGCTGGACGATCTGCTGGCGGATCCCCAGGCCCTCTTCCGCGGCCCCTACCTCAGCCTGGGGCTGCCCTTTCGCCGCATGGCAGAGGGCGACGCGCTGCCCTTCGAGCATCTTGACCTGCCGTTCACCCCCTACCGCCATCAGCAGCGCGCATTCCAACGCCTGTGCGGCCCGAGCGCCCGCTCCACCCTGGTGGCGACGGGTACGGGATCGGGCAAGACCGAGTGCTTCGCCCTGCCCATCCTCGACCACTGTGCCGGTCACAAGGGCCAGGGCGTCAGGGCCATCATCATCTATCCCATGAATGCCCTGGCGGCGGACCAGGCACGGCGCTTCGCCAAGGCGATCCATCAGCAGAAGGGGCTGCAGGGCAAGGTGAGCGTAGGGCTCTACGTAGGGGACCAGGAGCGCACGCCCCAGAAGGTCATGAGCCCCGAGGGCGTGATCACCTGCAAGGAGACCCTGCGGGAGTATCCGCCGGACATCCTCCTCACCAACTACAAGATGCTGGATTTCCTGCTCATGCGCCCCCGGGACCAGCGGCTGTGGCGCTTCAACGAGTCGGGAACGCTGCGTTACCTGGTGGTGGACGAACTCCACACCTTCGACGGCGCCCAGGGCACGGATCTGGCCTGCCTGATCCGCCGCCTGCGGGACCGTCTGGCACCGCAGGAGGATCTGGCCTGTGTCGGCACCTCCGCCACCCTCGGTGGCGCGAGGGCGGCACGGGAATTGGTGCACTACGCCGAGCGGGTGTTCGCCGGCCCCTTTGGCGAGGGGTCGGTGATCCTGGAGGATCGCCAGACGGCGGATGAGTTCCTGGGCGATGCGGTAGTCAAATTCACCCATTGGCCCACCAGCGCTGCCAACCGGGCCATCCGCTCGGAGCTCCACGACTCCGCGGCCGATTACCTGCGCGCCCAGGCGTTACTGTGGTTCGGTGACGAGGCCCCCGAGCTGGATGCCCCGGAGCCGACAGGGGCCGTAAAGGCGCGTCTCGACCTGGGGGACTGCCTGAAGGGGTGCGTCGCCTTCAGGGAACTGGTCTCCCGTGCCGATTCCATTATCGACGTCGGCCCCCTGCTTGCCGAGTGGGAGGCGCGGTTCCGCATCGGCCCTACCCAGGCGCGGCAGATGCTGGAGAGCCTCCTGGCCCTGGTCTCCTCGGCGCTTGCGGCCAGGACGCCGGGTGTCGAACCAGGAGACGCAAACGACGGCGGGCCGTTGGTGGAAGTGCGGGCACAGCTGTGGCTGCGGGAGCTGAGCCGCCTGGTGGCCGTCGTGGGCCAGCGTCCGACCCTCCATTTCGCTGACGATCTGACGGATCTGACGGACCCGCTCCACCTGCCGGCCATCCATTGCCGGGAATGTCATGCCACGGGCTGGGTATCCGTGCGGGATCCCAGCGAGGGCCGTCTGGAGTCCGATCTCCAGACCATCTATCGGGCCTATTTTGCCCGCCATCCGGATGTCTCTTTGCTGTTCCCTCTGGATAGTGATCCACCTGCGGGCGAGGTCAAGGGCCTCGATGCCCTCGCCTGTCCACGGTGCGGGCAGCTCTTCTCCAGGCGGGATGCCGACGCCTGCCCGCAATGTGGCACCGGGGAGGTTGTCCGGGTGTGGGAGCCCAACATGCGCCGGACCATCAGCCGGGGCGACCAGAACCAGCAGCGCAGCCATCACGACTGTCCCTTCTGCGCCGCCGCCGAGGGCCTGAGCCTCATCGGCTCCCGCGCGGCGTCCCTGTCCAGCGTGCTCATCGGCAGGCTGTTCGCCACGCCCTACAACGACCACCGCAAGCTGATCGCCTTCTCCGACGCGGTTCAGGACGCCGCCCACCGTGCCGGTTTCTTCGGCGCCCGCACCTACAGCACCCTGGTGCGCACGGCCATCGCCCGCTTCATCCATGCCCAGGGCAAGGGCATGCCGCTGTCCATGGTGGCGGCGGAGACTCCGCGCTACTGGCGCAACCGGGCCGCCGATGACGAGACCTTCGTGGGCACCTTCATCGCCCCCAACATGGAGTGGCTGAAAGACTACGCGTGCCTGCGGGAGGATGGACATCTGCCCACCCCGAGCGACCTGCCGCGGCTGGTGGAGGAACGGCTGACCTGGGAAGTGCTGCAGGGTTTCGGGCTGCGGGCGCGCATCGGGCGTACCCTGGAGCGTTCCCTCACTGCGGCGGTGGGGGTGGACGAGGCCACCCTGCGGGAGAGCGCGCGCCGGCTCGCGATGCGGCTTAGTGAGCAGATCGGCGCCCTGCGCGGCGTTGGCGAAGAGCCCTCTTACCGTTTTCTACAAGGGCTGTTGTGGTGGCTGCGGGTCCAGGGGGCCTTCTATCATCCGCTGCTGGACGGTTACATCCAGGCCAGGGGCAAGCCCTACGAGCTCTACCGAACGCCCCAGATGCCCAACTACGGTCTGATCGCGCGGCCGCCGGCGCTGGTTACCCTGGCCAAGCTCTCCGACTCCTTCACGGCACTTCATCGCGAGGGCCAATCCTGGTACTACGGCTGGTTCAACAAAGTGATGGCTCTCGACGGGTCCGTGCTGGCCTCCGCCGAGTACCGCCAGGTGATGTCTATGACGGTGGAGCACCTGACCCAGGACGACTACCTGGTGGAGCGCCACACGGCCGGCGAGTCGGTCTGGGGGCTGAATCCGGGACAATGGATCTGTTCCACCGCCGTGGACGAACTGGCATGCCATCGTTGCGGTCACCGCATCCAGGTG
>JAABTG010000225.1 GCA_011389995.1 Thiotrichales bacterium | reverse complement strand
ACGCCCTCGCGCCCTACCGCGGCACGGTGCGCCCCCGGCCCCTGGACCTGGAGACGGCAGCCGGAACGCCATACCACCTCCAGGACTACTCCGGCCGGGTGACCGTGCTGAACTTCTGGGCCACCTGGTGCCCGCCCTGCGTGGAGGAGATCCCGTCCCTGAACCGGCTGCGGGAGGAGATGGCGGGATTGCCCTTCGAGCTGGTGTCCATCAACTATGCCGAAGACCCGGCGGTGATCCGGGCCTTCATGGACAAGGTCCAGGTGGATTTCCCGGTGCTCCTCGACCCCGGAGGCCGCGTGGCGGCCGACTGGAAGGTGTTCACCCTGCCCGCCACCTTCGTCATCGGCCCCGACGGGACCATGGAATACGGGGTGAACGCGGCCATCCCCTGGGACGCCCCGGAAGTGGTGGAGGCCCTGAAGGCACTCCTGCCGGAGGGCGGCTGAGGGGGCGCGGCGAGGCCGCCCCCCAGCCGCGGGCCGCGGCCGGAGATACCCCGCCCCTCAGCCGCGGCGCCGGAGGGTCAGCAGCGCCGCCGCTGCCGGCGCCAGCAGCAGCCAGGCCGGCGGCAGGGGCACCGACGACAGCCTGGCGCCCGCCGTCAGGGGCACCAGATGGGCGACCATGGTGTCGTCGAATTCGGACCATGCGACGTGGCCGCCTTCGTCGTTCTCCAGCACCGTCTCGACGTACAGCGTCGCCTCGAACAACAGCAGGTCGCCCACCTGAAGGGGATCGGCCAGGCCGCTGCCCATGATGTCCAGGGTCAGGGTCTCGCTGACGGGCACGGAGCCCCCCACGGGTTCCGCCGCCAGGGAATCGGTCCTGTACTGGACGTGCCCCAGGCGGCTCTCGGCGAACAGATCCGGATCGCCCAGCATATCCAGCACGCCGCCGTAGCTGAGATGGGAACCGGAGTTCCAGTAGGAAAGGGGGTCGGCCTTGTCATCTATACGGGACATGAACAGCACCGCATGCAGCCGGCCCGCGGGCACCTCGACCGGTGGGTTGCGGGAGGTGTACAGGTCGTCTTCGAAGGCCCCGGCGAGGCTGGCGCTGGCCCGCACGTCCACCGGGTCGCCCGGATCGAGAGTGCCGTCGGACTCCACCCGCACCAGCCGGCTCACGTAGCCATAGGCCGAGGCGCTGCCCCAGGTCTGAACCGGGAAGCAGCCCCAGGGGGTGCAGTTATCGGGCACCGGCCCGGCGGCCTGGAAGGCGCCGGTGCGCAGGCCGATCAGCGAGGCGGCGGCATCGGCGTCGGCCTCGGCCCAGCCCAGGCCGGCGTAGGAACCGATGCTGATGGAGCAGCCGGGGGTGTTGCAGAACCACGGTGCGCCGTCGGCGAGGCTGATGGGGGCCACGCCCTCCGCCGATTCGTGGGCGAATATGGCCGGGTCACTCTGGAGCCCCTGAAGGCCACCCGAAGTGACGCCGCCGCCGTCGGCATAGATTTCGATGTAGGAGTAATAGGGGCCGCTGCGCGCCCAGACGGCGTCCACCGTCAACAGTAGCAGGGCCACGAGGAACCAGGGGATGGTCCGCGTCTTCATGGTATTCCCTCGCCGGGCCGGCTCTGGGGCAACCGCGGCGACGCTCCGGCCAGCCCTGTCGAAGGTCGCCGATAAGGGCAAGATAACTCCGGCACGGCGGGCCGGTAGTGATCGGGATCAATTGATCCCCCCATAGAGGCACCGGACAACCACAGCCCCCCGGCGAGCCGGCCACCCGCCCGGCCTCATCCCCGGAAACGCCGCCCTCCCCCTACCCTGGACCCGAATACCTCTCCTGCACCCGGGCCTTGCCGGCCATGGGCAAACTAGACGTCGAACCGATCCTTAAGGGCGCCGCGAACGAAGTCGTAGGTGTAGGAGTTCTCCCCGCTGTGAAGGAGGTTGTCGTCCCCGTCACGGAAGGTGATATACGGGTGCACCTCCACACCACCCACCTCGATGTCGGAGGTGTCATCGATAGTGCTCGCGAGGCTGAAGGCGATGCTGCCCGTGATCTCTTCGAGCTTCAGGCCCTCCAGGCCCGCTTCAGCGAGCTTTATCCTGACCTTGTCGATGACCTCCCCGATAAACAGGGCCTGGAGTTCCTCGAACCTGTCCGGGTCAAGTTTCAGCTGCATGTTGGTTCCTCTCGTTAGCGGTGTCCTGTTGGGCCACGTACTCAATATATTTTTTTCCGCAGCGCGGGGTGAAGCCCCCTCTTCCGGCCGGCCCGCCGGTATTGCCTGGAGGCGCGCCATGGCTTGTCAGGCATGGGCCAGTTTGAGGCCGACGATACCGGCGCAAATAAGGCAAAGGCTCGCAACCCGGAGGGGTTGTGCGGAATCACCGAACAGGATTATCCCCAGCAACGCCGTGCCCACGGCACCGATGCCGACCCACACCGCATAGGCCGTCCCTACGGGGAGCGACTTCATTGCCATCCCCAGCAGGAGGAAGCTGGCAATCATGGAAAAGACCGTGCCCACCGTGGGCCATAGCCTCGTGAACCCCTCCGTGTACTTCAACCCAATGGCCCAGGCGATCTCGAAAAGGCCCGCAACGAACAAAATCACCCAATTCATTCAACACCTCTCGCGCCATGGGGCGACGCCGCCTGATTTGGAGAGGGGGGACGCCCTCGTGTCATAAAAGCCTGGCCAGACCTTCCGCCCAATCCCTCACGAACTGCTCTATGGACTCCACGAACTCCTCTTCCTCTTCCCGGTCATCTATGGTGCAGTGGATTACCACCGCATTCTCCCGGGCATGGGCTGCAACGGTCCAGGCCAGCGCATGGGGGCAGTTTAATAACGCGATCCGCACACCGTTCCTGATCTTGTCACGTGAGATCTGAAATTGGCCCCAGACACAGTATATTTCCCCACGCCCCGGCGACTCGACGGATAAAACCGAGTCGATGGAGGAACACAACTCAGGAAGTCGGGCAATGGTGATCAGGTCTTGCAACTCTTCAGCCGTGACGGCTCGATTCGTGACTTCCTCAAAGAATTCCATCGGGTGCCCACCTGGTGTGTATTCTAATCACGCATAAAACCGGCGCTAACCGGATACCTAAGGAGCGCAGCGGCCGAGGCAGCCGGGTTTAGACGCCTTATCGGGCCATATCATTGACAACGGATGCCATCGCCCCTGAATGGAATCGAGCGATAGCATAGGGCAAGGCTGATTTAATCCGTCCTGAACTAAGTCAGCACCGCCCGACTCGGTACACGCCCGGGTCGGGCTCACCCATTTCAATCGCTTGCGTGATTGATGCGACGGCCCTCGCCACGCGGCGCTGTCCTGCGCCGCGGACGAGACCGGGGCAGGCCTTCCATGGCCTGCCCGTTGGCCGGGGGCAAGGTCCAATGGACCTTGCCCTGGAACCGGCTCACCCATGGACCATACGGAAAGCGCTGAATAAATCGGCGCTTCCCTAGCACCACATGGCCGCCCAAAAGAAAAGCTGTCGCTGTGAATGCGCACAAGTTCTTAACGTTTCTTCAACGGCTCAAACGCCGCTATCTAGAGGCTGGGTTAACCCAAGAATGTGTCGCGAGCACTGAGGGGAACGGTTGCCTGGCGGATGGACGCCCATGCCGCCACCTGATCCCATCGGTACTGCAAAGCGGGCTGCAGGTACGCGATTAGCTTGTTGGAAACGTGGCTTCGAGGCAACTGCTGAACATGCACAGTGCGCGCCTCAATGCCGTGGCGAGGGAGGGAAAGGTCTCGTCATCGGAGGCAAGGCGACGCTGACCGAGGCGGGTGGTCAGTTGGGACCTTCTCGAGGCGCCCCCAACCGCCTTACATGGCCATTTTCGACTGAAAATTGTCCGATTAAGGGTCCGTTTACAACTATTTTCCGAAACAACTCCCTGATTTATCGTCCCATTCCCTGGTCCGACCCCAGACGCCCGG
>JAABTG010000030.1 GCA_011389995.1 Thiotrichales bacterium | reverse complement strand
GTGGATGCCTCCGACCTCCCTCCCCACTTGTGGGATACTCCGACCTCCCTCCCCACTTGTGGGGAGGGCTGGGGAGGGGATAGACCTCGGCGGGTCCTGCGACGCGCTTACTCCCTCCCCACGAGTGGGGAGGGTCGGGGAGGGGAAATACCCGGGCGTTAGTGGGGGCTGCCTGCGTTGTTTTCCCCCTCCGGCTCCCCCACTTTGTGGGGGAGGGACACGGTCACCCTTCGGGTGGGTTTGTTGATGGGGGGGGCCAGGTGCGGACGTGGAGGTCACGCTGGGGAAAGGGGATCTCGATGTCATGCTCGCGGAAGGCCTTCTCGATGGTGAAAAACAGGTCGCTCTTCACCGACAACTGCATGTCCACCTCCCGCAACATGCACCACAACTCGAAATCCAGGGAGCTGTCGCCGAAGCCGGTGAACACCACCTTGGGGTCCATCAGGCCGATGATGCCGTGGACCACCAGGGGATGGTCGTAGGCGGCCTTCTCCATGATCTCCTGCACCTTCTCCACATCCGAGCCGTAGGCCACCCCCACCTGCATCTTGAGCCGGCCGTAAGGGTCGGAGAGCATCCAGTTGGTCACCTGATTGGAGATGATCTCCGAATTGGGCACGATGACGTCGGCGCGGTCGAAGGTCTGGATGCGGGTGGAACGGATGCTGATGCGCTTGACGTAACCCTGGGTGGCCCCCACTACGATCCAGTCGCCGGTACGTATGGGACGCTCCATGAGCAGGATGAGGCCGGACACGAAGTTGTTGACCACGTTCTGCAGACCGAAACCGATACCCACCGACAGGGCACCGGCGATAAGGGCCAGATTGGTCAGCTGGAGGCCCGCCATGGACAGGGCCACCAGCACGGCGATGGCGATGCCCACGTAGCCGCTGGTGGTCACCAGGGCCTCCTTGGCCCCCCGGTCCATGCGCACCTTCGCCAGCCAGCGCTGGTCCAGCTGGTTCTTGAACCAGCCGATGAAGGTCAGCATGAGGGCGAACACCAGCACCGCCCCCAGCAGTTCCCCCGGCACCACCCGGAAATTGCCGATGTCGAAGCCTTCGGAGATATAGCGGTAGATGAGCCTGAAGCCGTCGTCGGAGAGGCCCCAGATGTTGAGCAGCAGGGCGGCCAGGCCCACCCACAACATGAGGATGAGGAGCAGCCGCAGCCAGCCGATGCCCGGCACGTAATCCCCCACGCCGATCCCCAGGATGCGGCGAATGGCGGCGGCGAGCCGGCCCCTGCCCTCGTCGAGGCTGTCGAAGGCCTCCTCCACCATCTGCAGCAGCACCGCCAATCCACCGACGGCGAACAGGGTCTGGAGCGCGCTCCTCATCACGCTGCCGGCGAGGTTACGGTAGCCGAGGAGCTCGGCGCCGAGGATGGCGACGAAGCCCAGTACCAGCCCCCCCCGCACCAGCCAGTGCTTGCGGAAGTACTCGAGATGGCCCGCCAGCCAGATGACCCACACGGTGTTGGCCACCACGAAGGCGATGTAGATGTCCCGGGCCAGCAGGTAGACATCCTCGTGGAGGGTATCCACCAGGGGGGTATAGAACAGCATGCTGCCCACCAGCATCACCAGCCACAGCACCTGAAGGCGCTGGCTCAACGGAAAGGCGATATCCTCCGCCAGGCCGAATACCGGCTCCGCCGGGGGGCAGGGCTTCAACAACGCCCGGGTCAGCAGGAAGGCCACCGCCAGCATGAGCAGGCCATAGGCCAGATAGGCGATGAAAGGCTGCTCGCTGCCGCCCCGGGTAGTCAACCACAGGGCGGCACTCGCCAGGGCGAGGGTCAGGATCACCGGCGCCTGTTGAGCGCCGCAGGACCTGAGGGACCAGCTCAGGCGGCCCACGGCGGTGGCCGGCGCGACCATGCCAAGGTCCCGGCCGGTGATGCGCCGGCGTATGACCCCGCCCCCCAGGAAGCCCAGCAGGCCGACTGCCACCACCACCAGTATGTCGCCGACCTCAAGGCCATCCAGGCTGGTGGCGCGGCGGGTCAGTTCGGCGATGGAAGTTCCCCAACGGTCGGGATGGTAGATGTTGGCGGACACCACTTCCAGAACATGGGGGCCGCGTGCCAGCAGGCGTTGGGCCAGCTTGCGTTGCTGGACGGCATTGACGGTCTGCAGCAATTCCTCGGCCCGCAGGGTGAGCAGGCGGCACAGGGCCAGGCGTTCCTCGAGGTCCGCCAGCTCCGTCTTGAGTGTCTGGCGGCGCTGTGCCAGGGCCTCGGACTCGGGCACGGTCGGCGCGGCCGGGGTTGCCGCCGCGCCATTCGTCGCGCCATCGGTGGCGGGGGCCGGCACCGGGCCCGCCGGCTTGAGGATCTCCTGCTCCTTCTTCAAACGCGCGATGGCGGCCTCCGCGTCGGCGACGCAGCGCAGCGCCCGGGTGCGCTCTTCTTCGATCTCCACCCGCAACTGTTCGAACACCTCGGAGCTGGTGGCCACGGTGATGGTCTCGGCGGCGTTACCCAGCTCCTTCAGGCGTTCCTCCGCCTTCAGGACCTGTTCGTTGGTGGGCGCCTGGGCGAGGGCCACAAGGGCCACCGCCCCCAGGAGCCAGACTCCCAACAGGCGGCGCCAGCACAGGAGACGCCCGGGAAATGCCCCCATGGGCCCGCGGCGGGCGACATACATCGATTTCTTCACAACGACCCCCGGGGGACGGCTGTTCTGGGAAGGCCCGTCGGATGCAGCGGCGGGCCGCCACGGGCCAGGCCGGGCGGGACCCGACCTGCTTGGTGGTGCGGATAATCTGCTAACCTTGCGTCTTCAGGATCCCTGCCAGCTGTAGCCATAGATTAACCCACGGCGGGGACCAAACCCCAAAACAACGACCCAAACGCCGACACCATTCCAAGGTTGCACCCCCATGCTGCTGATGATCGACAACTACGACTCTTTCACCTACAACCTGGTGCAGTACTTCGGCGAACTGGGCGCACAAGTCGAGGTACGCCGCAACGACAAGGTGTCGGTGGCGGACATCGAAGGCCTCGCACCCGAGCGCATCGTCATCTCCCCCGGCCCCTGCACGCCTAACGAGGCCGGCGTCTCCATGGAGGTGATCCGCCGCTTCGCCGGCCGCGTGCCCATCCTGGGGGTGTGCCTCGGACACCAGTCCGTCGGACAGGTCTACGGCGGCCATGTGGTCCATGCCAAACATATCATGCACGGCAAGACCTCCATGATTCACCACACCGGCCAGGGCGTATTCGCCGGCCTCGAAAACCCCTTCGAGGCCACCCGCTATCACTCCCTGGTGGTGGACGAGGCGAGCCTGCCGGCATGCCTGGAGGTCACGGCGTGGACCGAGGACGAGGCGGGCCGGCGCGACGAGATCATGGGCTTTCGCCATCGCGAGCTGGCCGTGGAGGGGGTGCAATTCCACCCCGAGTCCATCCTCACCGCCCACGGCCACGACCTGCTGCGGAACTTCCTTAACCGCCCCCTCAACTGATCGTCTACGGGAACCCCATGGATATCAAACAAGCCATCGACCACGTCACCCGCCATATCGACCTCCAGGCCGCTGAAATGACCGATGTGATGCGCGCCATCATGACCGGCGAGGCCACGCCGGCCCAGATCGGCGGTTTCCTGGTGGGGTTGCGCATGAAGGGCGAGACGGTGGCCGAGATCGCCGCCGCCGCCGGCGTGATGCGGGAGCTGGTCACCGGCGTGACCATGGACCACCCCAACCTGGTGGACATCGTGGGCACCGGCGGCGATGGCGCCGGCACCTTCAACATCTCCACCACCAGCACCTTCGTGGTGGCCGCCGCCGGCGGACGGGTGGCCAAACACGGCAACCGCTCCGTCTCCAGCAACTCCGGCAGTGCCGACGTCCTGGAGCATGCCGGGGTCAACCTGGAACTCGACCCCGGGCAGGTGGCACGCTGCGTGGACGAGGTGGGGGTGGGGTTCATGTTCGCGCCCTTGCATCACAGCGCCATGCGGCACGCCATCGGGCCCCGCCGTGAGATGGGGGTGCGCACCCTGTTCAATCTGCTGGGTCCCCTCACCAATCCCGCCGGTGCCCCCAATCTGCTGCTGGGCGTGTACGACGACCATTGGGTGGAACCCATTGCCGAAGTGCTCCACACCCTGGGGGCCCACCACGCCATGGTGGTGCATTCCCGGGACGGCCTGGACGAGATCAGCATCGGCGCACCCACCCGGGTGGCGGAACTCAGGGAAGGCCAGGTGACCAGCTACACCATCCAGCCGGAGGCCCTGGGGATGAGCCGGGCTGACCTCGCGACCATCCGGGTGGCCTCGGCCGCCGAGAGCCTGGCCCTCATGAAGTACGTGCTGGACGGCGGCCACGGCCCGGCCCGGGACATCACCGCCCTGAACGCCGGCGCCGCCATCTACGTGGCCGGCCTCAGTCCCACCCTGGAGGCCGGCGTCGAGCGGGCCGGGCAGGTGCTGGACAGCGGTGCCGCCCGGGCACGCCTCGATGCCCTGGTGGCCCTCACCGGGTCCTTCAGGCAGGAATGAGCGCCAGCGGCGTGGTCCCGGAGTGAACCGCGCCGCCGCCCCCTGTCTCCTGCTGGCACCACTGCTGCTGGCCACGGCCCTCGCCTACTGGCCGGGCCTCGGCGGCCCCCTGGTGCTGGATGACGTCGCCAACCTCGAGGTGCTGAGCGCCTACGGTGCGGGGCAGGCGGGCGCCCTGGAGGTGATCACCGGTTACGGCGAACGCCCCCTGCACCGCCCCGTCGCCATGGCCAGCTTCCTCGCCGACCAGGTCCTCCATGGCGGCCGCGTCCCCTCCCTCAAGTACCACAACCTGATGATCCACCTGCTGTGCGGCGCCGTGCTGTTCTGGCTGACGGGCAGGCTGCTGGACCGGCCGCACCTGGCACCGGGTCCCCGGGCGTGGTGGCTGGCCCTGGGGGTGGCCGCCTTCTGGCTCAGCGCGCCGCTGATGGTGAGCACCGTACTGTACACCGTGCAGCGCATGGCCCAGCTCGCCACCCTGTTCACCCTGGCCGGCCTGCTCCTCTACGTGGCGGGCCGCGACCACCTGGCGGCCGGCCGGCGTCGCGGCTGGGTTATGGTGGCCCTCGTCCTTCTCCTATGCTGGCCCCTGGCCGCCCTCAGCAAGGAGAACGGGGTAATGCTGCCGGTCCTGGTGCTGGTGCTGGAGGCCTTCTTCCTGCGCTTTGCCGCATTGGGCGACGCCCGCAGGCCTCTCCTGCTGCTCCTCGGCCTGGCCGCCGCGGTGCCCGCGCTGCTGGCCCTGGGATTCCTCATGACCCACCCGGGCTGGCTGCAGGGGATCTACTCCCAACGCCCCTTCGACGTCGGCCAGCGGCTGCTGACCCAGGCCTGGATCCTGGTGGACTACCTGCTCAACCTGTTCTCCCTGCCCGGTGGCTCGGCCCTCGGCATCTACCACGACGACCAGACGGTGCTGACCCGGCCCTTCGCGCCCCCCTTTCCCGGTCTGCTCCTGCTGGCCTGGCTCATCATCCCGCCCCTCGCCTGGCGCCTGCGCCGGCGGGCCGTCGGGCCCTTGCTGGGCGGGCTGGTGTTCTTCATGACGGCCCATCTGGTGGAATCCACGGTGTTGCCCCTGGAGCTCTATTTCGAGCACCGCAACTACCTGCCGGCCACGGGTCTCCTCATGGGCATGGCCGCCACGGTGCCGGCGCTGATGGCGAGGGTGGACCGGCTGCGCCCGCTGCTCCTCCTGGCCCTGGTGCTCATGGTGGCCGCCAACCTGGCACTCACCGCGGCGCGGGCGGACATCTGGAGCACCAAGGCGAGCCTGCTGGATTACCACCTCCAGGCCCATCCCGGGTCCCTGCGGGTCCACACCTCCACCGCCAATCTCTACCTGGCCGCCGGCCGCCCCGAGCAGGCCCTGGCCCACATGGCAAAGGCCGCGGCCACCCCCGCCGCCGGCCACCATGGCGCCGCCGTGGCTATCCAGCGTCTCGCCGTCGCCTGCCACGGGGGACAGGTGCTGCCGGCCTCCCGGTGGCCCCGCCGGGCGTTGCGCGACACGCCGTACGCCATCAACGCCCTCAACATGCTGGTGACGGCCGTGGAGCAGGGCAGGTGCCCCGCCTTTCCCACGGCCTTATTATTGGATTATCTTGGGCGCCAGACTCATTTTCAGCGGCCCCGGCACCGCTGGAACCTGGCCCTGCTGAGGGCACGGCTGGCGGCCGAGGCCGGCCAGCCCCGGGTCGCCGCCGAGCAGTTCCTGGCGGCCCATGCCCTGCGCCCCGCGCGACCGCAGCCGGCATTACGCGCGGTCCGGCTCTTGCTCGATGCGGGGGCGACTGCCGCGGCGCGGGCCGCACTGGAGGATATGGCGCCCGCGGCGCACACCTGGGCCCCGGCGCTGCGACGAGACTACCGCCGCCTGCGGGAAGAGGCGTACCGTCCCCTGGCGGCGAAACCCGGACCGGCAGCCATCGCGCCTTCCGCCGGGCCCCCGATCGGCCTGCGACCCTGATGGCGGATACGGCTGGTAGAATCCACCCACGATCTCCAACGAGGCAGCGACGAGAAGCCCGACCATGACGGACACCCCGGACATCCTGCGAAAGATCCTGGCCCACAAGCTGGCGGAGGTGGCGGAACAGGCAGAGCGCCTGCCGGTATCCGAGCTGCGGCGGCGGCTGGAATTCGCGCCCCCCGTGCGCCCCTTCGCCCGCGCCATCCGTGCCCGTATCCAGGCCGGGCGGCCGGCCATCATCGCCGAGGTGAAAAAGGCCTCGCCCTCCCGTGGCCTGTTGCGGGCGGATTTTGACCCCGCGGCCATCGCCGCCAGCTATGAGCGCGGCGGCGCCACCTGCCTGTCGGTACTCACGGATCGCGAATTCTTCCAGGGTGGCGAGGAATATCTGCGCGAGGCCCTGGAGGCCTGCTCCCTGCCCATCCTGCGCAAGGATTTCATGATCGACGCCTACCAGGTCTACGAGGCACGGGCCATGGGGGCGGACTGCATCCTGCTCATCGTGGCCGCCCTCGACGACGCCCGGTTGCACGAGCTGGCGCTCCTGGCCACGGAGCTTGGCATGGATATCCTGGTGGAGGTCCACGATGCCGGGGAACTGGATCGGGCCCTGGTCCTGGACACCCCCCTGGTGGGCATCAACAACCGCGACCTGCGCACCTTCAACACCCGCCTGGAGACCACCCTGGACCTGCTGGAGCAGGTCCCCGCGGGCCGCGTGGTGGTGACGGAGAGCGGTATCCATGAGCCCGCAGACGTGGCCCGCATGCGGGCCGCCGGTGTGCAGACCTTCCTGGTGGGCGAGGCCTTCATGCGCGCCGAGGACCCCGGCGCCAGGCTGGCGGATCTGTTCAGCCAGGGGTCAGATAAGACATTTGGAACCACGAAACACACGAAATAACACAAAAATTTGGAGAGGAGAAGGTTGGGGAGCCAGTAACCCGGCCTCCAGGCTTTGCAGAACCCTCGGATGGATAAAAAACACTTTTTGAACTACGAAAGGCGCGAAAGTACGCGAAGGTTTTAAAGAGACGCCAGGAGAGCCCGCGAACGGTTCCCTTTTCGCGCCTTTCGCGTCTTTCGTAGTTTCACTGCTTTTCTCTTTTGAGCCACGAAAAGCACTATACACGCGAAGATTTTAAAGAGACGCCAGGAGAGCCCGCAGGCCGGTTCCTTTTCGCATCTTTCGCGTATTTCGTGGTTAAAACCGCCTTCGCCGTCTAACGGGTGCCGTAGACCACGATAGTCTTGCCGTGGGCCTCGATGAGGTGACGCTCCTCCAGGTCCTTCAGCACCCGGCCCACCATCTCCCGGGAACAGCCGGCGATGCGGCCGAGTTCCTGGCGGGTCACCTTGATCTGCATGCCGTCGGGGTGGGTCATGGCATCGGGCTGCTTGCAGAGGTCGAGGAGCGCCCGGGCGACGCGGCCGGAGACGTCGAGGAAGGCGAGGTCGCCGACCTTGCGGCTGGTGTTCTTGAGGCGGATGGCGAGTTGCGAGGCCATGCGAAACAGGATCTCGCACTCGTCGTTGAACATGTTCTTGAGCTTGTCGTAGCTGATCTGCGCCACTTCGCACTTGGTGCGGGCGCGCACCCAGGCACTGCGTTTCTTCTCGTCGTCGAACAGGCCGAGTTCGCCGAAGAAGTCCCCCTCGTTGAGGTAGGCGAGCACGATCTCGTGGCCGTTGTCGTCTTCCATGAGCACGGTGACGGAGCCGTCGAGGATGTAGAACAGCTCGTCCGAATGGTCCCCGGCGCTGATGATGACGGTCTTTGCCGGATAGGTACGCCGGTGAGACTGCTCCAGGAACTTCTCTATGGCGCCCCCCGGCGGCACGTGGGGGTGCAATATGGGACCACCTACGACTCTAACCACGGTACTGTATCCTCCGCTAGACTGCTAAGCTAGCTTAGTTAACTAATTGAAAATTGTCGATCTTACAATTCTTTGAGCGGTAGGTGGGACTATGAAAGCCAGCGTCAAATGGGTAGAGGACATCACCTTCATGGGTGAGACCGGCAGCGGCCACGCCATGATCATAGACGGCCCGCCGGACCACGGCGGCCACAACCGGGGCATGCGTCCCATGGAACTGCTGCTGCTCGGCATGGCGGGCTGCACCGCCGTGGATGTCATCGCCATCCTGCGCAAGGGGCGCCAGGAGGTCACCGACTGTGTGGTGGACATCGCCGCCGCGCGGGCCGACTCCGTACCCAAGGTATTCACCCGCATCCATGCCCACTACCGCATCAGCGGGCGTGCCCTCAAGGAGGGCCAGGTGCGACGGGCGGTGGAGCTGTCGGCCGAAAAATACTGTTCCGCCTCCATCATGCTGGGCAAAACGGCGGAGATCAGCCACGATTTCGAGATCATCAAAACAGGCTGATATCCGCGCCATGGCCATCAGGACACCAGTTCGGCCGCCGCTTCCGCGGCGCGCCCCACCAGGTCCAGGGCCGTATCGCCCTTGTGCCATTCCGCGGTACTGAAGGCGGCCTGACAATCCACGTCCGCGGCGCTGAATTCCGGCAGCAGCGCCAACTGCTCCGCCACCTTGTCCCGCAGGGTACCTGCCGAAGCCACCGAGGTTTCCGGCAGCACCAGCAGAAACTCGAACTCGCTCCAGCGGCCGATGATGTCGGGCCAGCGGGTCTGGTCGCGAAGCATGCGGCCCACCGCGAGCACCTGGCTGTCCGTCAGGCCATCGCCATCCGCCACCCGGCAGTGCAGTCGCAGCAAGACCACGGACAACAGGTTGTGATAACGCCGGCTGCGGGATACCTGCATCTCCAGCTGGTGGAGGACGCTGGCGTGGTTCAGCAGGCCGGTGGTCTGGTCGGTGGCCGACTGGCCGCGCAGGGCCTGGGTCAGGCGGTCCACCTTGATACGCGCGTGTTCCATCTCCGTGGCGTCCACATAGAACGTCACCTTCAGTTCCCCGCCCTGTTCCGGCAGCACCGGACCTTCCAAGCGTATCACCCATTCGGTACCGAACTCGGGGGCCCCCACGACCTCCATCAGCCGGCCCTCGTCGGTCTGGTGCTGGCCCTTCTGCACGGGGAGGTCGGCCTCGGCCACACCGATGAGTTCACTCGCCGACCGCCCGAACAGGCCGCTTGCGGCGGGGTTCGCCCACAGGATGCGACCGTCGCCATCGGTCACGCATACCCCCAGGGGCAGGTGGTCGAGGATGGCCGCCATGCCGTTGTCAGTCAGGAGATGGGTTATGGGTTCCATGTCGTCTGCTTGTCGATGAACTAAGATTGGGGGTCACGGGAGCCACCCGCCCACCGGCGGGCATTCCCTCCGGCAATGGATGTGACGCGGTTCGCATACTATGAGCTTAGCGAAGCAATTCAACATAACTTTAACACCAGAGGCAACGGGCTGACCCGTGGGCAAAGGACGCAAAAGCCACGGGCGGACGTCGCTGCCCAGGGAGCGGGCGGAATTGCGGCCCACCGGCCCGCTGTGGCGCCGCGCCCCCACCCGACTCGACGATGGCCGGGCGGTGAGCGACTTTCTCATGGTCATCCCCCTTCTCAACCGCCGGCCCGAGGCGGAGATCCTGCGGGTGATCGGCCGCATCGAAGAGGTGTTCGAGCACCACTTTGACAACATCCTGTTCGCCGACCTCAACCTGCGGCTCAATCTGCTGTGGGTCTCCGTGAAGCCCGTTCCCGGCCTGTGCCTGGACATCCCCGCCACCATCCACCAGGTCGTCCCAGAGGCCCGCCTCATCGCCCAGCCCCCCCATACGGTAGTAAGGCGCCGGGGCCGGCAGTAAACCCTAAATGAAGAAAAAGCAGATCAACTACGAAAGACGCGAAAGACGCGAAAAATGCAAAAAGGGATTGTATTCAGGGAAGAAAGCTACCGCATCGTCGGGGCGTGTATGGAGGTCTACAAACGACAGGGCAGCGGATTTCTCGAGGCCGTCTACCAGGAGTGCCTGGCAATCGAGTTCCACAGCCGGGAAATCCCCTTTATCGAGCAACCACGTCTTGCACTCGCTTACAAGGGCCAGCGTCTCGAGCAGTTTTACCAGCCGGACTTTCTCTGCTTCGAGGGCATCATTGTCGAGATCAAGGCAGTCCGGCTCTTGGGCGACGAACATCGGGCCCAAATGATCAACTACCTCAAGGTTACTGGCAGGCAACTTGGGCTGCTGATCAACTTCGGCCACCATCCGCGGATCGAGCATGAAAGGTTCATTAACCAGCATTCTTCGCGTGTTTCATAATTATATTTCTTTTTTCTTATAAACCACGAAAGGCGCGAAACACGCGAAGGTTTTGAAAACACGCCCGAAGAACCCACGGGCCATCCCCTTTTCGCGCCTTTCGCGTCTTTCGTAGTTAATCTGCTTTTTGGTGGTTACCCTGCTTTTTCCCCTCAGTCGGCCGCGATGCAGGCCAGGAATGCGGCCTCCAGGTCCGGGGCGGCGTAGCGCTCGCGGCAGGCGGCGGGGGAACCGATGAATTGCAGGCGCCCGCGGTGAAGGATGGCCATGCGGTCGCACAGGGCCTCCACGTCGGCCAGCAGGTGGGTGGAGAAGAAGAGGGTCCGGCCCTCCTCCCGCAGGGCCTGGAGGCGGCGTTTCACCAGCGCCCGGGCGAGGGGGTCGAGGCCGCTCATGGGCTCGTCCAGCACCAACAGACGCCGCTCACTAAGGAAGCACATGGCCAGCCCCAGCTTCTGGGCCATACCCTTGGAGAAGGTGCGCACGGGCTTGGACAGGGCCGTCTCCTCCAGCGCCAGGGCCTGGAACAGGGCCGCCACCCGCCCGGCATCGAAGGCCACGCCGTGGAGGCGGCACATGCTGCGGAGGAAATCCCGCCCGGTGAGGTAATGGGGCGGCGTGAAGCGCTCCGGCAGGTAGGCGAGGTGGCGTCGCGCCCGGGGGTCGCGGTTGAACTCGCCGAAGATGGCCACCGTGCCGCTATGGGGGCGGGAGAAATCCAGCAGGGTCTTGATGGCGGTGGTCTTGCCGGCGCCATTGACGCCTACCAGGGCGAGGCACTCGCCCTGCCCCACCACCAGTTCCAGGTCGTCCAGCACCGGCTGACGGCCGTAGGCCTTGGTGACCTGGCGGAAATGCAGGGCCTCGGCAGGGCGGGCGGCAGGGCGGGCAGACGGCTTCGACATGGATGTCCCGAGGGCCCGCGACCGGCGACCCCCCGGGACCAGGGCGGCTCAGTGAAGGGATCAGTAGAGGAACACGGCGTTGCAGTCCTGGGAGTTACTGGCGATATCCCAGATGTCGGGGTTGGCGGCCACGTCGACGCAGGCCGCCGCGCCGGTGTCGAGTTCAGCGAAAGCCACATTGCCGGGGGTGCCCGTGCTGAGGGTCATGCGCACCACGCCCGAGCCCGGGAGGCCGTCGTCCTGCTTGACGTCCAACTCGCGGGCGATGTTGACGGGGATGTTGTTACCCAGGGTCAGGGACAGGCGCTCGGCGCCGGAGGTGGCAGCGAGGTCATCCTGGGTATCGAAGTAGTCGTTGGTGCGGAACAGGATGGGCGCGCCGTTGAAGGCGTTGGAGGGGGCCTCGGCACGATAGGAGGGGGCATCGGTCGCGCCCCCCTGATAGGTGCCGGAGATGAAGCCCGCCTTGGAAAGGTGTTCCCACACCGCCGAGGCCTCGCTCCAGGGCGGGACGGCACCGCCGTCATCTAGGCGCCCGTTCTCGTCGCCACCATCGTTGATGGGGGTGCCGATGGCGGCGGTGGCATTGGTGGTGTTGACATCCCCCGGCACCTGGCGGTAGCGATCGATGAAACCGAAATAGGCGGCCTGGATGCCGGCATTCATGTCTGCAAGGTTCCGCACCCGTGCGCTGTTGATGAGTTCCTGGCCCTTGAGGATGCCGCCCAGGAGCAGGCCGATGATGACCAGGACGATGGCGATCTCCACCAGTGTGAAGCCGCCCTGCTTATGTTGGATGCGATTCATGTCTAAACTCCGCTATGTGTGCAAACACTCCCGTTACCATTAGAGTAAATACAAATATCATGCCATCTTGGGTCTCCAGCGCCCCCCACGCCCCCCGGGGCCGAATCGCGAGCCGGCATACCATTGTTCCAGGGAGGGACTAATCCATGAGGCCACTACCCGGGACGACCCCATCACGGCGGCGCTGGACGCGCCTGCGGCAATGGGCGCGTTTCCTGCCGCCGGGCCCCGATCGCCGACACCTGATGCGCTCCCTGACGTTGCTGGTGGTATTCGCGGCCTTCATCTCCATCGGCCTCGGCATCGTGGATTTCAGCCTCCTCGCGGGGGAGCAGCGGGCGCTGGCCTCCGACATGGCCCGTACCCTCCAGGTGGACCTCCATGCCTCCCGGTCCGTGCTCACCAGCCTGGAGTTCCTGGTGCTGGTGGGGGTGGGGCTGGTGCTGGTGGTGCTGCTGCCCATCATGAGTCCCATCCACGCCTCCCTGCTGACCCTCACCGCCATGCTGCCCGTGGGCTACCTGGGCTATGCCGTCACCAAGCCGGCGCCCCTGGTGCCCATGGAGTTCTCCCTCCTCACCATTCTCATGCTGTTCGCCTTCAACGTCCTCGCCAGCTACTTCGAGGAGACGGCCGCCAAGCAGCGCCTGCTGGCGGTGTTCGGGCAGTATGTACCGAGGGAGCTGGCGCGCATGATCCAGCAGGACCCCGACAGCTTCACCCTCGCCGGCGAGGCCCGGGAGATGACCATCATGTTCTGTGATATCAAGGACTTCACCTCGGTGGCGGAGCGCCTCGAGCCGACCCGGGTGGTGGAAATGCTGAACACCCTCTTCACCCCCCTGTCCCGCGTCATCCACGACCACGGCGGGACCATCGACAAGTATCTGGGGGATGGCATCATGGCCTTCTGGGGGGCCCCCGCCCAGGATGCGGAGCACGCCCGCAACGCCGTGACCTGCGCCCGCGCCATCCAGGAGGCCCTGGAGGTGCTGCGCAGGGACTTCGCGGCCCGCGGCTACCCGGAGTTACGCATGGGCATCGGCCTGTCCTCGGGCATGGTCAACGTGGGCAACATGGGGTCCGAGTACCGGGTGGCCTATACGGTGGTGGGCAATGCCGTCAACGAGGCGGCCCGGCTGGAGGCCCTGACCCGGGACATGGGCCGCGAGATCATCGTCGGCGAGGCGGTGAAGACGGCGGTGCCGGACATGGTGTTCCGGGAACTCGCCCTGGTGCGCCTCAAGGGCAAGAAGCAGATTACACGAGCCTACGAACCGATATGTGAGCGCTCGCGACTGACGACGGAGATGGAGGCCTCCCTGGCCCGCCACCAGCAGGCCCTGGAGAGTTACTACGCCCGCCAATGGGACCGCGCGGTGCCTCTGTTCGGCCGTCTGTGGGAGGAATCCGCACCGGACAACCGCATCTACGAGATCTATCTCCAGAACATCTCCCGTTTCACGGCGGGGCCACGGCCCTTCGACTGGGAGGGGGAATTGGACCTCAAACTGGAGCCCCTGTTCGAGGGCGAGACCGCCGCCCGCAACTGAGGCCATGAGGGTCATTCACCCCCGGTTGGCCGTCGATTCGTCAACACGGTGACGAATTATCGTCATTCGGCGGCCTCCAGGGCCTCGAGCTTGCGCTCCAGGAAAATCAGCTCCCGGGGGTCGGTGATGGCGCCGCTGGCCAGCAATCCGCCCACCAGTGCCCGGGCGGCCTCCAGTTCCCCCATGTCCTCCAGCACCGCGATGCTCATGTCGCGGGCCCAGAAGGGCACCTGTGGGCCGGTGGCGTGGTCGGTGAGGGAGCGGGCATAGCGCAGGGCCAGGGGCAGGTCCCCCAGGCGGTGCTTGGCCAGGATGGTGGCATGGGCGAGCCACCGCCAGCGGCCATCGGGGTCGTCGAGGAAGGCCCCATGGATGAACTCCAGCATGGAGCGCTGGCGTTCCTCGTCCGGCACCTCGGCGTAGAGCCGCGCCGCGGCGAGGAGGGGATAGCGGGCTCGGGGGTCCAGCTCGAGCACCAGGGCCAGCCACGCCTCCACGCGCCCGTAGTCCAGTTGCCTGAAGGGGATGCTGACCCCCGGCTGGTTGTCGAAGGCCTGGAGCCACAGCATGAGCAGCCTCGCGGCCACCGCGTCCTCCCCCAGGGCCGCCACCCTGATGGTGGCCGCGGCGGGGGCGGGCGGCAGGTCGCGGGCGGCGGCCGCCGGGCCGGGACGGGCGCCGTGCCAGACCAGCTGGGCGGCCAGGGCGGCCCCCAACAGCCACCACAGCGGCCAGGGCACGTCCCGCAACGGCCGCACGGCGGCCATCAGAACTCCCGCCGGTAGAGGTCCACCAGGGCCGCCGCCACCAGCAGGGTGGTGTAGATAACGGCCTGGCCCAGGATGGGAACCAACTCCGCGGCCTCGACCGGGTCGTACATCAGCCACTCGGCCGGACCGAAGCGGTAGAGCTCCGGCAGAAGGAAGGCCACGGCATCCACGGCGCGGGCCGAAACCACATGAAAGAGGCTGCCGGGATCATAGAAGGTACCCCGGGCCATGAGTTGGATGGCGCCCATGGCGCGGGCCAGCACATAGAACCCCGCCACCACGCCGAGGGCCACCGGCAGATGCTGAAAGGTGAGCAGGCAGAACAAGGCCAGGGCCGCCACGATGGCCAGTTCCGCCACCAGGGCGCCCCCCCACAGCAATACCCCGGCAGGCGCGGCCAGGACCAGCAACGGCACCATGAACAGCCCACTCAGAATCACCGCGAACATCACGAATCCGGCCAGCTTGCCCAGGAGATAGACGCTCCGCGGCAGGGGCAGGGACAGCAGCAGATCCACCACCTTGTCATCGAACTCCCGCAGGGTACTGCCGATGACGAACAGGCTCACCAGCAGCACGGCCGCCAGTCGCAGGCCCGCCGCCAGCACGCCCACGCGGATCTCCCGGCCCTCGGTGATGGCGATGGAATCGAGGAACAGGGCCAGCCCGGCACCCGCCACCACCACCAGCACGGCGAACCACAGCAGCCGCGTCCGCAGGGCCTCCAGCAGGGTCAGGCGGATGATGGAGAGCAGCTGTGCTGGCAAAGGTATCCCCCTTTGAAGTTCAAGGAACAATGGTTACAACCTTTGACCATCATAAAATATATTGCTTTCACGGCGGCACGGGGCACGGAGATGAATGAGAATGAGGCAGAAGTGATGGTCGTCGATTGCATCGTCAAAATGCCCTTCACGCCCAGGGGTTCGCTCATGGCAGCCTGTATCCTTAGTATTGCTTCTCCTTTGTGCCTTCGTGCCTCGGTGAGAGAAAAGTGAACACCCACTTGTCGTGAACAGCCCCATTTCCCTTTCCTTTCTGCGTCGCGGGATATTCGCCCGGCCGCGGGAGATCCGCGAGAACCTGTTGCTGGGGCTCATGCTGCTGTTGCTCCATGCCGCCCTGTGGGGCGACTTCGGCAGCGCCCTGTCGCGCTCCATGATGCTGGCGCACCTGGGGTTGTTCCTCATCTGGCAGCCCCTGTGGCGCAGTGATCGCCGCCTCGACCGCAGCACCGGGGCCGTCTTCGTGCTGCTGACCGCGGCCTTCATCATCTGGATCAACTGGTGGTTCGTCTTCATCTGGATGCTGCTGCTCATCGGCCTCATCGGCGGGCGCGTGCTGTTCGTCAACCGTCGCGAGCGCTTCGTCTACCTCACCACCCTGGTGGTGCTCATCTGCGAGTTCCTCATCGGCTGTGTGGTACCCACCTTCAACGTGCCCACCGACGACGTCACCGGCATATTGTTCTACTACGGCCTCATGGTGCCGTCGGTACTGGTGCTGCTGCTGCCCCTGCGCCACGACCCGCACCCGCGGCTCCACAGCGTGGATATCCTCCACGCCATCACCCTGTCCTCCCTCACCGCCCTGCTGGCCCTGGGCAGCCTGCTGGTGATGTATTCCACCGGGTTGTCCTATCCCGCGGCCCTGTTCCAGAACCTCATCTTCATCGCCCTGTTCCTGCTGGCCATCAGCTGGATGCTGGATCCCCACCCCGGTTTCTCCGGTCTTTCCCAGCTGTGGTCCCGCTACGTGCTGAATATGGGCACGCCCTTCGAGGAGTGGTTGACGGGGCTGTCCCAGCTGGCCCAGAAGCACGACGCGCCGGAGGCCTTCCTGGAGAAGGCCATGGCCCAGTTCGGCGAACTGCCCTGGGTGGAGGGGGCCCGCTGGTGGACCCGGGACCAATCCGGACTGGTGGGCCGGGAGACGCCCCATGCCAATGGGGTGCACGGCGACACCCTGGAGGTGACCGTTTTCACCCTGGCGGCCCCGGGGGCGACCCTGCTGCTCCACGGCCGGCTGCTGGTACAGGTCATCGACTACTTCTATGCCGCCAAGCACTCCCAGCAGGAACTGGGCAGCCGGGCCCACCTCCAGGCGGTGTACGAGACGGGCGCCCGCGTGACCCACGACATCAAGAACCTGCTGCAATCCCTGCAGACCCTGACCATGGCCATGGAGCACACCGAAGGCCAGCGGGCGGAACGGGCCTATGCCCTGGTACGCCGCCAGCTCCCCCAATTGGGCCAGCGCCTCGGCCGGGCCCTGGACAAGCTCCAGTCCCCCGAGACCGTGGAGCCCCCCGAGCATCTGGCCCTGGACCAGTGGTGGCGCCGTCTGATGCGGCGCCACGAGCAGGCGGGGCTGCATTTCGAGGCCGCCGACGTTATGCCCGACACCACGGTGCCGGCGGACATCCTCGACACGGCCCTGGAGAACCTGCTGGAGAACGCCCGCTTCAAGCGCCAGAGCGAGCCGGACATCCGCATCACCGTGACCCTGCGGGCTGGCCCGCCCCTCACCGTCTCGGTGTGCGACACAGGCTCACCCGTACCGCAGGTGGTGGCGGACCGGCTGTTCCGCCAGCCCGTGGATTCCACCAGTGGCCTGGGCATCGGTCTGTACCAGACGGCGCGGCTGGCACAAACGGCCCGCTTCTGGCTGGAGCTCGAGGAAAATGAGGGGGGAAGGGTCTGTTTTGCCATCCACGACGACAGCGCCATGGGGAATGTCGGATAATTTTACACGCGGCGGCCCCATCCACGGTCTACGGCAGGCCAATCTCCGGCTATCTGGCTCTGATTGGCCGCAGAATGGCCGCCCGGAGGTTCAGAACGGCAAACCGTGGCCGCTGCCACAGTTTTCGGGCAATCTACTGTCGGGAGATTTTACAAAATGTGCGCAGGATCACAGCCGATGGGGCTTAACCGACTGTTTATCAATTCAAATGTTGTTCTGGCCCCAATCTTGCATAACTATTTAGGGAATAGGCTTCGGGCGGAGTCATCGGAGACCCACGCCAGCCCCACCACCCTCAACCGGAATGGTTTCACGATGCCGAACTTCAAAAAGCTATCCTTGATGCTCTGCATCCTCCTCCCATGGTCCGCCGCCGTCCCCGCATCGTCGGTGCTGACCTTCGACGGCCTGTTCGACGACACGGATATACAAAATGAGCCCATTCCTACAGGCGCGAACCTAGCGGGCTTCAACCTGAGTTCCAACTGGCGCGTGCAATCCTACGCACAAGGGTTAGTAAATTCTAATTCTGGCCATTTAACGATTCCGCCAAACCCCGATGGGTCAGATAATCTCTTCTACTTGAACAACTTCCTATCCCCCGGAAAAGTAGCGGAAACCTTATCCATCACTCATTCGAAGCCGTTCTACCTTCGTAGCCTGGACCTCTATACCTTTCCTAATAGCGGGGATCCGGTGGATGATCCGAATGACGCTGATATGTTTTTCAGCTCGGCACGTTTTGTAAGCGTTACGGGCTTCTTTGGAGAGTCCCGTGGCGAGAACTCCATGAGGGTGGCAGATTCCGGCATATCACTGATCAACGACGACAATTCCATCCCAGGGTTTCCAGTGCACATCCAGTTCCAAAGAATCGAGCCAGCCTGGAACCAGCCCGTGGATCGAATCGAACTCACCTTGCCGAGAGGCCAGAATCTCGCCAACCCCCGGTTCGTCCTCGACAACCCCGCCGTCACCTTCGTGCCGGCACCGCCGGCCCTGATATTACTGGGCAGCGCGCTGGTGGGTCTGGCAGCGGCCCGCCGTCGACGCCGGAGCTAGGGTAGCCGGCCCGTCGCGATCATGCGTTCGTAAAGCACCACCGGCGATACCCACTCCACGATGTCATCGAAATAGGCCCGTGCCGCATCGGCGTCCGGCTCGCCGCGACGGGCACCGGCCACGAAGATGCTGTCCGCGGCGACCCAGTAACCTCCCAGGCGGATCGGCAGACCACCTATAGGACTGATCTCCCCCGCATTCTCCAGTTGATAGGTGGAGAAGAAGCCGTAGCCGGGCATATTGCTGCCATCCGGCCCCAGGGAATAGAACACCACCGGGGCCTCCCTGGTAAGGGCCGTGCCCGTGCCGCCGCCACAGTCGGGCGCGGTACTGGCGCTACCGTTGCCGTTAACATCGTCCGGTGCCGGCCCCTGGGCCGAGCACACCTCGAGGTCCGGACCCAACGTCTCCATGCCTACCTGGCGCATCTCGTTGTCGGCCACGAAATCCCACCCCACCGTGCCTCCCGCATCAGAGGCCGTGACGCTGTAGCGGTAGGGGTTGCCCCAGGCGTCCACCAACAGATTGTCGCCGTTGAAGGGCCCCGAAACGCCCAGGGTCACCGCGGGCACGAAGCCGTGTTGTCTCAGGGTTCCGCCATCGTCGCAGCCCTCGGTGCCCGCCACATCATCCACCAGTAACGCTTCCCCCGCCGTCAGATGGGTCGCCGGGCAGGGCAGGCGGCCGTTCACCTGGGCGAAGCCGATGAGGGCGCCGCGGATCTCCGTCAGCTTGCGCTGGGTCTCCTGGATCCTGGCCGCCTCCACCTGGACCGACAGGGGCACGAGGATCCCCGTGAGCAGCAGCCCGATGACCACCACCACCACGGCCAGCTCGATGAGGGTGAAGCCGTTCTGGGCGCGATGCTTCAAGGCAATACCTCGCAGTTGTTTGGGTCACCAGGTTCATAGACGCAATGAGGCAGCAGGCATCCCGCATCATTCGTTGTGAGATTAAGACACACCGGCGTCAGCACGTCGTTAAACGTAGCGCTGACGTTGTCGCGTACCAGGATGTCCGTCTCGTTGCTGTTGTTGGGCGTCACGGGAATCGCACCGTCGGGCGGGGGGTCCAGGTAGTGACACTCGAAGGGGCTGACACTTCCCGGTCCACAGGTGCCCCCGAAGAGCCTGTCGCCCGAGCCGACGCTCGCACCACTGGCGATCACTACCGCCTCCACCCTGGCCTGCAATTCCAGGCCAGTCAGATCCTGTATCGTCAGGCAGGGGGGGTTGGCTTCGCACAAGCCACCACCACTTGGCATCTCGTCCACGGCCGCCGCCGCGTAGAGGAACCGGTACCACTCGTTGTCCATGAACCAGTCGGGCAGCTCCACCCCCTGTTCCAGGTCCATGTGGATGCCCCGGGCGAGGACGGTGGCGGTGATATTGTCGTTGGCGGCCAGGCTCACGTCACCCAGCAGGGTACCGTCGGCCTGGTAGTCCAGCACGCGGATGCGCAGGCCCGTGGCCCCCGGCGGGGTGACGTGGTTGGCATTGAGGAGCAACACGTCGCGGGTCTTGGCGTCCGCGTAGCCGAGGCCCAGCGCCGCCGGGTCGCTGCCGGGCACGGCGGCGGCCCCCGCGAACGCCAGGCGGAATTCGTAGGCCCGCTCCGCCACCAGATGGTAACGGATCTCGTAGCTGTCCCCGGGGGCCAGGGTGCCGCCGTCCAGCATGCGCACGCCGACCTCGGTGGGCAGCCCCGAGACGTCGGTGATGAAACCGTATTCGCTGGGCGACCCGACCTTTCGGACCACGTCCCCCTCTTCCAGATCCATAGGCAGGCTGTCCCCCGGTGCCGCCTCCAGCAGGGTGTTGGTAGTTCCGGCCCCGGCGGGCGCGAGGCCCAGGGGGCTGGTGCTGTTGGTGGCCAGCAATATGCGGTAGGCGTTGCCGGCCGCGAAGCCGTGGGCCAGCCCCACTATATCCAGGGTGTGGGGGAATATGCCCGTTATTACCCCCGCATTGGCATTGGGCGGCAGGGCGTATTGGTCACCGGGCTCGAACGCATTGTCCATGCCTCCCGACAGGGCTACCTCCAGGGTCGTGGTCGTAGGCGGCGCGGTGACCAGACCGCTGGAGCCGTCCGTGACGTTGATCACGTTATCCCCCATCACGATACCCGCGGCGACGAAGTTAGCTGTGGTGTCCTCCAGGATGGCGACTCCGCCGGTGGCGGTGCCGCCACCTAGCGGTAGGCCATACTGGTCACCGGCCTCGAATGCGTTGTCCATGCCGCCCGACAGGGCTACCTCCAGGGTCGTGGCCGTAGGCGGCGCGGTGACCAGACCGCTGGAGCCGTCCGTGACGTTGGTCACGGTATCCCCCATCACGATACCCGCGGCGACGAAGTTAGCTGTGGTGTCCTCCAGGATGGCGAAGCCGCCGGTGGCGAAGGTGCCCTCCAGCCGGACCACCTTGTCCAGGCCCTTGACGCGCCAGCGGGTGACGTCGTCCGTGGGGTCGGCAGGGCTGTCGCCGACGGCCGAGAACACCTCGCTGAGGTCCTCCAGGGTGGCGGGCCCGCCGCCGGTGGCGATGCCGGTGATGAGGGGTGTCCTGGGGGTGCGGCCCATGCAGCGCACCACCGCCCGCCGGTCCCAGACGCACACGCCGTCGCCTACCCGATGGACGCGGTGGACGGTGTAGCCATCCCCACCGGCGAATGCCAGGGGGGCCACGCCGGTCAGGCCATCCAGCGTCAGGGTGGTGGCGGTCATGGCGGTGATGGTGCCATAGGCGCCGTGGTCCACTATTACGGCATCCCCGAGGGCCACGCCATCATCGAAGAAATCGGTGGCCGTATCCTCCAGGATCAGCCCACCGCTGCCCGCCGAGGCCGTCCCCGCGGCCACGACGGTGTCCCGGGAGGCGACTTTCATGCTCTCGCTATGGACCAGGGGATCGGGGGACGGCAGGGGGTCCGAGAAGCCATAGCTGCCGTCGCGCAGGGTCCATGCCACCTGGAAACCGGAGCGAAAGGGGCCACCGAGGACGTGAACGGGCAACTGGCCGAAGCGGGTGTCCACGCGGCCGTCGAAGCGGCCGAGGCGGTAGGCATCGCCGGCATCAAAGGTGTTGTCGACCCCGCCCCGCAGACCCGACAGAGTCAGGTCAGTGGAGGTCACGCCGGTCACCCACGCCGCCGATCCTTCCGTCAGATTGAGCACCGGTGTACCGGCGCGGACATCCAGGAGTTCGAAGTCGGCCCCCGTATCCACCAGGCTCGTGGCAGTGCCACCGGTGGCCGTGCCGTGATCCATCTCCACCCGGTAGTCATCGCCGGTATCGAAGTCGTCGTCGGTGCCGCCCGCCAGGGCGGCGAAGCTCAGGGTGTCGGAAATGGCGCCCGTCACCGGCACCGCGCCCACCATGGCGGCGGAGCCGTCAGTGACGTTGCGCACCAGCGCCCCCGGTCGCAGGACGCTCCAGAAATGGGCGTTGATGTCCTGGAGGGCGTCCGTCACGTTGTTGCCGCCGCCGGCAAAGCCCGTATGGTTCAGGCCCGTGGCGGCGATGTGGTAGTCGTCGCTTTCGGAGAAGGTAGCCCGGGACCCGCCGTCGAGGTTCGTGCTGGCGATCTCTGTAGCATTCACCACGGCGCTGACGGTACCGCTGGCGCCGCTGGTCAGGTTCCACAGCAGGTCGCTGCCCGTATCCACAACGTTGGCGGCGCCGAAATCCTTGTCGTTGTCGATAAGGGTGGTGCCGCCGGTACCGCTACTGGCCCGGCCGCTTATCACCGGCGCCCGCACCAGGGGGTTGGCGAAGGGGGCCAGCCACGGGTAGCGGCCATGGTCGAGCTTGAACTGCCGCAGGATGCGGGCCGCCTCCAGGGCCGCCCGGCGTTCCACCCGGGGCATGAGCTCGTCGATGGTGATGAAGATGAGGCGGTCGTTGAACTCTTCGCTCTGATGGATGTAGAAGTCCTCGCCGAGACTATCAGCGCACCCAGCAGCGACGTCAGGACAGCCGTCGTTTAGCGTGTTGCCCACCGTGTCGCCGCCCAGGTCGAAGGTCTCCAGGAAGTTGGCTATGGTGGGGGCGGCACCGCTGCGGTCCTGGCCCGCCAGGGCGGGGCCGGGGGCGATGATGACGGCGGCCACGCGGTCGCTGATGACATTGCCATCGGCATCCCGCACCTGCAGCCAGGGAAAGGGCGGCGGGTCGAGGTCCGGCAGATTGGAATTGACGGGCGCTGCACCCGCGCCGGGATGGCTGACTATGTTCCGGGATACGGCGTAATACAGCGGTGCTCCCCAACCGTCCCTAATGTCCTTGCCGATGGGGGCGGTCTCGCAACCGGCCAAACCCTCGCCGCCCCACGGAAAGCGGCCGATCAGGTGGCTTTCATTGATACCGTTGGGGACACAGTTGCCGATGCCATCGAAACCGGCACCGGTATCGCGATCCGGGAACGGCAGTACGCCAGGGGCCCCACTGGATTGGGCAGGATGGGCTACCGCCCATGCCATCAGGAGTTCCCCGGCCCGTGCCAGGGCCTCCGAGGTCTGGGTCTCCCGGACCAGCTCATGGCGCGTGGGGTCTATCTTGGCGAGGATGACGGCGGAGGTGGCGACCACCAGGATGATCAGGAGCACCATGAGGGCCGCGCCCCCCTGGCGTTTGCCGGGGCCCCGGGGAAAGGGGCCCGGTGGCACCGGGGGACGGGGGCCGGGCTGGAGGGATAAGGCTTGCGGCATGGCCTTCACGGCCCCCGGTTCAGCGCCAGCGGGCCATGGTCACGGACCGCCGTCCCCATGGGCCTTTCCACTTCCCTCCCCGGGGCGGGTGGGGTTCCCGGGGCCCGGGCCCGGCGCGAGCTCCGAGACCCGGGCGCTTGCCGGGTCGAAGCGCTGCCCCGGCTTGAGGTCCACGGAGGTAGCGGTGCCGGGTACCTGCACGGTCACGCCCCCCGCCCTCACGGCACCGGGGTCCACTGTCACCCCCTGGGAGGTCTTGCCTCGGCGCAGCACCGGGCGGCCGTCCACCCACGCGGTGTTGGGCCCCTGGCTGCGCACCACCAGCCCTTCCATGCGAAAGGACTGGACCGGCCGTGCGGGCTCCGGTGCCGGCTCCCGGGCCACCACCTCGGGCTCGGGGGCCTGCTCCTGGGGGGATGCGAAGCGCACTTCGTCCAACGCCGTGCGCTGCTCGGGGGTGAAGAACAGCCGGCCCAGGGCCTCCCCGTGGGCCACGGTGGGCGCCAGGGCCACCATCCCCGCCACGGCAAGCACCAGGGCACCGGCGCGGTGGAAGGGGCGACGCTTTACGGCCAGGGTCATCACCGGCCTCACGACGGATTCCTCAGGGTGATCCAGAGCAGACGGCAGCTGGCGGCGAGGTTGGCCTCGTCGGGCTGGGGCGTGTCGCCCCGGCCGCGCCGACTCAGGGAGCAGCTGTCGACGCTGAAGCGACCCTGGGCGTTCTTTTCGAGGCCGTCGAACAGGCGAAACAGATCGGCCTCATGGACCAGCCCGGCGGTCAGTTCCATGGCGCTGGCGTAGGGCTCGAAATCGCTCCTGGGGAGCTTGTCGGGGGGCTCGTATTCGCCCCGCGGAGAAATACTGTACTGCAGGCTGGGCAGCCGCAGCTCCTCCTTGACGCGGCGCAGGGTCTCCAGCCATTGCAGGCGCCGCTCCTCGCCGATGAGCCCCGCCGCCGTCAATTGCTCGAAACGGGGCAGGTATTCCCGGATGAGGCGTTCCTCCTCATCCACGGACAGATATCTGCGGCTGGCGCTGAGGAAGCGGCGCTGCTCCGTCTGGAAGGCCTGCTCCTGCTCGGCCTTGAAATAGGCGCTGGCGGTGACCATGACACTACCCGCCACCAGGGTGATGACCAGGAGCACCACGCTGCCCCGCAATACGGACCAGTCGATATCACGCCTGTCCATCTTGGTCTCCGAATACCACGATGAGGGAAAAGGCCGCCTCGTCCCGGGCCCGGTCACCGACGGCATTACCCGACAACTGCTGGTTGGGGCTGAGATTCAAGGGCAGTTTCAGCAGCCTCACCTCCACCACCCCCTGGAGCCCCCGCAGGTTGGCGGCGAAGGCCTCCAGCATGTCGAGGGCCGCCCGGTAGTCGCCGTTAAAGGGGTCTATACGCCCATCCAGCACCGTGTGTTCGTCCCCCGGACGCTGGTCTCTCTTGTTGTACCGTTTGTTGCGCTTGTCGGCGGCCTCTTCCGCCGGCGGCTGCCCCGGCCCCCGGCCCCACTCCATCTGTTCCACCCGCAGCCGGGGAAAGGCGTCCAGGGCCAGGCTGATGAGCTCCATGGCCTCCAGGGGCAGGGTACGGTATTCGTCCAGGGTCGCCACGGCATCCACCGCGCGCTTGAGCTCCTGGGGCTCCGCGGGCAATTCGGGCAGGCCGGTACGGGCCTCGCTGTAACGCTGCTGGTAGTAGGCCGTCTGCGCCTGGGAGGCCTCGCTGCGCTGGCTGAGGATCATGCCGTTCACCACGTTGAGGCCGCTCCAGGCCACTGCGCCCAACCCCGATACCATGGCCGCCGCCACCATGCCGTTGCGGGCGTAACGCAGGGTGTTGTAGCGGCGTTCCCGCGGCGTGGCGTAGTGGTTGCCCGGCGGTCGACGCAACAGCATATGGGCGAACAGGGCATCGGAGTAGGGGGACACGAAGGCGGGGTTCATGCCCATGGCATCGGCGACGCGGGAGAGCTCCACCAGCACGCAATGCATGGTGTCGGTGTCCTGGGCCCGGGCATGGAGGACCTCGGCGATACGCCCCTGGGTCAGCATATAGACGTTGAGGGGCCGATCCCGGGGCAGCAGCCGCAGGCTGTTGAGATAGCGCCGCAGTTTCTCCGCCTCGTCCAGCATGGCGTCGGCCACCGCCGCGGGCTCCTTGCTGGGCACATGGGCCAGACGGCTCATCTTGAGATACCTGCCGCTGAAAAAACACTGGCGCAGGTTGCCCGAGCCCTGGAGGGTCATGATCAGGGACGGGCCGGCCTCACCCGCCACATAGGGCACCAGGGTCTCGCACAGCAGGGGCAGGGAGTAGATGCCGGCCAGGGGCACCTTGGCCTGGATGACGCGATCCACCCACGGCGTCAGCAGGCCGGGGTTGGTGATGGCGCTGTAGAGCACCCGGTCATCCTTGCGGCCGGCCGTCTCGCGGCCCTGCAAACGGGCCGTGTGGTAGGGGGTGTCGCGGAAGTAGCGGGCGATTCGTCCCTCCACCATGCCGCGGCGGTCCCGCCCCGACACGTGGGGCACGGTATCGCGCCGGTATTCCTCCTCCACCACGTCCGCCACCATGTAGACGGGAATGGAGGGGGCCTCCTGGAGGTAGGACGAGAACTCCGACAGGCCCTCCTCGCCGAGTTGGAACATGAAGGCCTCCGTGAGGCCGCCACGACGCCACTCATAGGCGGTGAGCTGGTGGCCCATCACATAGAGGGCGCGCTTGGGCCCGCTGTTAAATCTGAACGGAAGCGACAAGGTCATAGAGGGGTCCAAGCACGGAAATCATCACCCAACCCAGAATCGCCCCCAGCACCAGGGTGATGGCGGGCTCGATGGCCTTTTGCAGGCGGGCGACGGCGTCCTCCACATCGCGGGAGTAGAAGTAGCTGACGTTGGCCAGGGCGCGGTCCAGGGCCCCGGTATTCTCCCCCACCCGCACCATGCGCAGCACCAGGGGCGGGAACAGGCCGGCGTACTCCAGGCTCTGGCTGATGCTGGCACCATCGGAGATCTGCCCGCCGGCGCGGTGAATGGCGTCCTTGATGGCGGCATTGCCCACGATCTCCTCGCTCACCCGCACACACTCCAGCACGGTGATGCCGGAACCGTACATGAGGGCGAAGAAATGGGCGAAGCGGGCCAGTATGGTCTTCTTGAGCAGGGGCCCGATGATCCACACCCGCAGCTTGAGATCGTCCACGGTGAAACGGGCGGAGGGGCTGACCCGCACGGCGTACTTGAGCCCCGCGAACAGCGCCACCGGCAGGGCGATTATCAGATACCAGTAATCCACGAAGAAGTCCGAGGTGGCGATGAGGATGCGGGTGTGCAGGGGCAGGGCCTGGCCCATGTCCTCGATGACCTTCACCAGCTGGGGCACGATGTAGGTCATGATGAACAGTATCACCGCGGTCATCACCACGGCGATGACGGCCGGATAGATCATCAGGGTCTTGATCTGCCGGATCTGGTCATCCTGCCATTTCAGGGTCTCCGTCAGGTTGGCGAGCACCGCCGACAGCTCGCCACTGGTCTCACCGGCCCGGATGAGGTTCACCATCACCTCGTCGAACACCCCGGGATGCTGGGCCAGGGCGTCCGACAGGGAGGCCCCGCCCTCGATGCTCTCGATGATGGAGGCGATGACCTCGCGAAAGCGGGGGTGCTCGATGGTGTCCCGCAGGTCCGACAGGGCCTCCAGGATGGGCACGCCGGCCTTGGACAGCTGCTCCAGGTGAAACAGGAAGCCGATGAGGTCCTGGCGGGTGATGCGCTTGTGGCCGAAGCTGTGGACCCGGCGCTTGACCTCCCGGGAGCGGATCAGGTCCAGCCCCATGCGGGCCAGGCGCAGTTCCAGGTCCGCCGGATTGACCGCCTCCATCTGGCCACCGGCGAGGCGCCCCGCGGGGTTCATGGCCTTGTACTGGAAAAGCGCCATCAGGTGAGCCTGTCCGTCAGGTCCACCACACGGGAGATCTCGTCGATGGTGGTGAGGCCCTCCATCACGCGGCGGATGCCGTCATCCGCGAGGGAGCGGAAATGGCGCTCCTGGGCCTGCCTGGCGATATCACGGATGGTGGCGCCCTTGGCCAGCAGCATGTCGATCTCCGCATCCACCCGCAGGATCTCCATCAGCGCGACACGCCCCCTGTAGCCCTGGTTGTCGCACTTGGCGCAGCCCTTGGCGGCATAGAGGGTGGGCGCGGCATCCCCCACATGCAGCCCCATGAGCTGGCGCTCCACCTTGGAGGGCTCGTAGGGTTCCTTGCAGTGCTCGCACAGGGTGCGGATGAGCCGCTGGGCCACCACGCCGATGATGTTGCCCGCCATGATCTCGGAGCTGATGCCGATGTCCCGCAGCCGGGACACCGCCCCCACCGCCGAATTGGTGTGGAGGGTGGAGAACACCTGATGGCCGGTCATGGCCGCCCGGAACGCCATCTCGGCGGTGTCCTCGTCCCGGATCTCGCCCACCAGGATGATGTCCGGGTCCTGGCGCATGAGGGTGCGGATGCCGTTGGCGAAGTCCAGTTTCACGGTATCGTTGACGGAGGTCTGGCGGATGAGCCCCATGGGGTACTCCACGGGGTCCTCCAGGGTCATGATGTTCACCCCTTCGTCGTTGAGGTGCATGAGCAGCGAGTAGAGGGTGGTGGTCTTGCCGCTGCCGGTGGGGCCGGTGACCAGGATGATGCCCTCGGGCCGGGCGATCATCAGGCGCAGCAGGGACAGCTCCTCTTTGTGCAGCCCGAGGCCGTCCAGGGGCACGATGCCCTTCTGGCGGTCCAGCACCCGCAGCACGATGTTCTCGCCGTGGGTGGTGGGCAGGGTGGAGACCCGGAAGTCGATGGCGCGACCGTAGAGCGACAGGGAGAAGCGTCCGTCCTGGGGCGCCCGCATCTCGGCGATGTCCATGGCCGACATCACCTTGACGCGCACCGCGATGGCGGACCAGTAATTCTTGTGCAGGCTGCGGATCTGGCGCAGCACGCCGTCGATGCGGTAGCGGACGCGCAGAAACTCCTGCTCGGGCTCGAAGTGGATGTCGGAGGCCCCGCGCTTCACCGCGTCCGACAGCAGGGCGTTCACCAGCCGCACCACCGGCTGGCTGTACTCGTCGGTCTCGGCCTCGAGGCTCTGGTAGTCGATCTCGCCGGTCTCGATCTCCCGCAGGATGCCGTCCACCGACAGCTCGAAGCCATAGAACTGGTCGATGGCCTTCTCGATCTCGGCCTCGCCCGCGAGCAACGGGCGGATGTCGTAGTCGTTGCCGACCTGGGTGCGGATCTTGTCCAGGGCCACCACGTTGAAGGTGTCCCCCATGGCCACCGTGAGGAGCTTCTTGTCCTCTTCCAGGGACACCGCCAGGACGTTGAAACGCCGGGCCACGTCCCGCGGGATCAGGCGCACCACCTCGCTGTCCACTACCACCTTGCTGATGTCGATGGAGGCCTGGCCCAGGGACCCGCCCACCACATCGCGGATGACGCCCTCGGTGACGAAGCCGAGACGCACCAGTATCTTGCCCAGATGCTGGTTGGAGCGCTTCTGCTCGGTCAGCGCGATCTCCACCTGGTCCTTGCTCACCAGTCCCTTGGCGACGAGGACCTCGCCGATGCGTCTTGGGGTCTGGGCTACGGTCATGAAGCCGGCGCAGCCGCGGGTGTGGCGAGGGCATCGATACGCCTTTGCGCCCGCTCCCGGTCGAAGCTGGCGGACCCTTCGCCGGCGCGCGCCAGGGCCTCGCGGTAATAGTCCAGGGCCGCGGCGTGCTGCCCCATCTGGTCGAGGCTGATGGCCAGATTGAAGGCATAGTCGCCGTTGGACTTGTCGGTGCGGTAGGCGTTGAAGAAGGCCTGTTGCGCCGCCGGCCACTGTCTCTGGGCGGCGTAGACGTTGCCCAGGGCGAAGTGCAGATAGCCCTCTTCGGGATTCCTGTCGAGGAGCACCTTGAGCCGGCTCAGGGTCTGCACCGGGTCCTGGACCGCCTGCAGGGAGGTCAACGCCGCCAGGGCCAGGCGGTCCTTGGGGTTCAGGGCCAGCAGGCGCAGGTAGTGGCCCTGGGCCTCCTCCGGCCGACCGCTGTTGAGGGCCACCGCGGCCAGTCCCAGCAGGGCATCCCGGTTCTGCGGGCTCTTCCGCAGCACCTGCCGGTAGGCCGACTCGGCACCGGCCATGTCGCCCCGGCGGTACATCTCGTAGGCGCCGCGGGTCTGGCGGAACTCGGGATCGCGGGCGGGGCTGCGATCGATGCGGATGGGCAGCGCGCCCTCCCCTGCCGCGGGCCGCGCCGGCGCCGGTGCCTCTGCCTGTGCCTGTGCGGCATCATCGGTTGCCGCCACTCTGGCAGGGGGGGCCGGGGCCGGCTCGGGCGCGGGGGCCGGGTCCGCCGCCCCCGCCGGCGGGGCCGCATCGGCGGCGCCGGTCGGGGTCGTGGCCGAGGTCGCCGCGCCCGACGGGGGAGCGGGTTCCCGGGGGGTGGTAGCCGCCGCCAGGGCCTCCTCGGGGGTCATGGCGGATTCGCGGGGAGCGGGCGGGGGCACCGGGGTATCGGCGGGCGCCGTGGGCACGGTCTCGACGGACGGGCGCGCCGCGGCGGCGGGAGCCTGGGCCGGCGGAGCGGGCACAGGGGCACGGGCGACGGGCGGACGCGTGACCGTGGTCAGCCCGCTCATGGACACCCACAGCCAGCCGCCAACCCCCACCACCAACAGCACCGCCGCCACCCCCACCAGGGCCCAGGTACGGCGCGGGATGGGCTTCTTTTCGGCGCCCTTGGCGGCGAAGACGTTGCGGGCATCCTTCTGGGAGACCCGGGTGGTGGCACCGGTGGCACCGGCGGCACCGGCGGCACGCTGGGACGCCATGGCCGACGTCACCTCTTCCTCGGTCATCTTGTCGGTGCCGTCGTAGAAATCGCGCAGGGACTGCTGCACGTTCTTCATGGAGGGCATGGTGGCCGCGTGGGGGTCGAACTCGTCGGTATCCGCCGGCGGGGTCAGTTCCTCGTCTTCCGGCCGCCGCGCGAAGCGGCCGGGGGATTCCGTCAGACGCGACGCCAGCGCCTCCAGGTTCAGGCGGTCGCTGTCCCCCTTCTCCCCGGAGTCATCCCGGCGCTCCAGACCGAGGGCCCCGTCTTCCTCCCCGGGCAGTTCCCGGCGATCCTCGTCGTGTTCCATACGCACTCCCCCCGCAGGGGCCTCTTCCAGAGGTTCCATACTGAGCCCTTCCCCGGGCGCCTCCCGGTCCTCCGGCACGGGTGACTGCGATGCCGGCGGGGCCTCCATCTCCAGGCGGTCCGGAGCGCCCCCTTCCCCGGCGCGCTCCTGCTTCGCCTTCTCGGCCTGTTTGAGGGCGTCGAGGAGCAGGCTCATGGCCGCGGGCCGGTGGTGGATGAATAGCCACCGGGTAGCCGGTAGGCCTGCTCCAGGAAGGGGCGGAACTCCCGCAGGTCCTTGTCGATATCGGCCTCGTGTACCACCAGGGGACGCATGAAGATCACCAACTCCGACTTGGTCACCTGATTGCGGCGGTGCTTGAAGGCCTCGCCGATGCCGCCGTTGTCCGGCAGCCCGGGCAGGCCACTGGTGGTGCGGCGATCCTCATCCTGCATGAGCCCGCCCAGCACCGCAATGCGCCCGCTCGGCACCTTGAGCACCGAATCCATCTCCCTGACCGCCACCTGGGGCACCAGATTATTGGGATTCAGGGGATCGGCGACGAATTGGGTGACCCGGGAGATGGTGGGGCGCACATTCAGGATGACATTATCGGTCTCGCTGATCTGGGGTGTCACGTGCATCACGAGCCCCACGGGCACCGTCAGTATATTAGATTCCTCCGTGGTCACGGTGGAGGCCTCGGACTGGGAGGTATCCCGGTCGATCTCGAAATAGACGAAGTTCTCCACCACCTTGAGCACGGCGGTCTGGTTGTTCAGTGCCATCAGCTTGGGACTGGACAACACCCTGGCGTTACCGAACTCCTTCAACAGGCTGACGGTGAAGGTGATACCGTCGTTACGGTCATCCTTGCTCTGGAAATCCAGCAGGAAACTGGGGATGTTGTTGGCTGCCCCGAAGGCCGTGGTGGACAGGGCGCCGCCCACCGGAGCGTTGATGCCGGCAGCCCCGGACAGCACCGTAAGGCCCTCGCCGATGGCCACCTTCGACCAATCCACCCCGGACTGGTACTCGTCGTTTAGCTCCACTTCCACGATGGTGGCCTCGATGAGCACCTGGCGGCTTACACTGGCGACCACACGGTCGATGTATTCCCCGATCTGGCGATGTTGCACCTCCGTGGCCCTCACGGTCAGGACACCGGATTCGCGGTTGCTGATGACGATCTCCTGATCGCCACTGCCTGTTCCAAGCATGGCCTGGATATTCGTCTCCAGGGTCTCCCAGAAGGTGTGATTGGACTCGTTGTCCACCTGGGTGGAAGAGCCGCTCCGCCCCCCGCCGCCGCCACCGCGTCCGCCCCCGCCGCCGCCTCCGCTCCCCGACTCACCCACCGAGGCGATCTCGGTACTCAGCTGGACGTCGCTGGAGCTCAAGCGGGCGAGATTCACGTAGTCCACTTTATAGGTCTCGAGATAGGGACTGTCCGGCATCACCACGAGCTGGTTCCCGGACATCTCGTAACGCAGGTCCACCTGGCGCGACAATCGCTCGAGGATCTGGGGCAGGGTCTGGTCCACCGCGTTGAGGGTGACGGTGCCGGCTATGTCCTGGTGGATGTCCACGTTGAGGCTGGCGTCCCGGGCCAGGGCGAAGAGCAGTTCCCGCACCGGCACGTCGGACACCACCACGGTGTAGGTCTCCAGCTTGGGCGTCGGCGAGGGTTCCGGCAGGATGGGTACCTGGCTCACCGGGTCGGGGATGTCCGCCGGGGCCGTTGGAGCGGGATCGGGCCGGATGTGGCCCGCCGAGGGTTCCTGGGGCGGCGGCAGGGCCGAGGAGCAACCCGCCAGCAGAACGCCGCTCGCCAATAGCAAAACCATTCTTTTCATGATGTTCCCCATATGCCCCTATTGCCTTGTCGGCCCCAGTCGAAGAATTTTAAACCACTCTCGGTCGTAAATCGTCGCCGTCTGCCATAAATGCCCATCCCGTAGGAGCGCCCTTGGGCGCGAACGGGCCACCTCGGTCCGTCCGGGCGTTCGCGTTCGCGGGCAAGCCCGCTCCTACGGTGGGGTACCCCCACGGCCGGGGATGGGCCCCTGTAGGAGCGCCCTGGGGCGCGAACGGGCCACCGCGGTCCGTCCGGGCGTCCGCGTTCGCGGGCAAGCCCGCTCCTACGGGGTCCCGGCTCACCCCTGCTCGCTCGCCGGCTCGACCCGCCGCACCCGGCCGGCGCGGATGTCCCGCACGTTGCGGATGAAGGGCCGGGCCCGCTTCATGGACGTCGGCAGTGCCGCCAGGTCCTGGCGGGCGGCGGCGTAACGGGCGTAATCCCCGAGCAGTACCCCGACCACATCGGCGCCGTTCACCAGGGCCCGATAGACGTAGATGTCCTCGAGGCGATGGCCGAGCCCGGCGTCCCGCAGGCGGCGGTCGAGTTCGGCGGCCCGTCGCGTGCTCACGAGCATGAGCTGGATACTGAAGTGGGCGGGGTCGGCCTCTTCCAGCCATTCCCGGGTGGCCGCCAGCCGCCCCTCCAGGTATGGGTCACCCGCCGCCACGGCGGGCGCGGTGACCATTTCGCCGGGGGCCGGTACGGGGTCCGGGGCCGCGGCGGCCTGACCCGCGCCGTCTTCGGGGGCGACGGCCTGTTCATGGGGTGCCTGAAGCGCCGCCGGCGGCGCTTCAGGCGCAGAGGGCACTACCACCGGAGCGGCGGCGGTTTCCTGCGCAGGGGCGTTGTCCCGCGGCCGTGGCGGCGCCTGCGGGTCCGGGGACGATGTCGATGCCCGGGGAGGGGGTTCCTCTGCCGGGGCCGCGGGGACGGCCGGCGTCGCGGGCGGCGCGGGGGCGGCCGGCGCCTGGGGCGCGACGGCGGGGCGGTTCGGGGGGGACACCGAGGGCGGCTGCGGCGCCGCGGCGGTGGCGGGGGGCGGCGCGCCCGGCCACTGGGGCCGGGTCAGCCACAGGTAGGCGGTGGTGGCCAGTATCGCCAGACCGGTGGTGATGCTGACCCAGGCCAGGGGCCGGTGCCAGGAGCGCCGGGGGCCGAATTCGCTGTCATTCACCGCCACCCGGACGAGGGCGGGCGTCACCTGGTGGGTGCCCGCGGCGTAGGCGGCGAGGAGGGACTTGTCCGCCAGGATGTTGACACGCCGGATGAGGCCCTTGGAGGCCCGCTCGATGGCCCGCACCGCCGCCGGTGTGAACACCGCCGGGCCGCGGTAGCCGGCGGCGCGCATGCGGAAATCGAGGTACTGGCCGATCTCGTCGCGGCTGAAGGCCGGGAGCTCGAAGCTGTGGGTGATGCGCTCCCGCAGCTGGCGGATGTGGGGTGCCGACAGGTTGGGTTCGAGTTCCGGCTGGCCGAACAGCACCAGTTGCAGGAGCTTGTGGCGCTGGGTCTCCAGGTTGCTGAGCAGCCGGATCTCCTCCAGGGTCTCGATGGGCATGCTCTGGGCCTCCTCCACGAACACCACCACCTGGCTGCCGGCGCCGTGGCGCTCCAGCAGATAGCGCTGCAGCACCTGCATCACCTGAAGCCGGGAGGCGTCCTCGGCGAGGCCGAGGTCCAACTCGAAGGCGATGGCATGGAGGATGTTGTCGGGGGACAGGTTGGGGTTGGCCAGATACACCACCTCCACGCCCGCGGGCAGCCGCACCTCCAGCATGCGACACAGCATGGTCTTGCCGCTGCCCACCTCCCCCACCACCTTGACGATGCCCTCGCCGTTGGTGATGGCGAAGGCCAGGGCATCGAGAATGGCGCCGCGGTTGCCACCGCTGAAGAACCAGCGGGTATCCGGGGTAATGCGGAATGGGGGCTCGGTCAGTCCGAAGTGTTCGTAGTACATGGGGGCCTGGGGTTCATGGGTCGAGGGCAAGGCAGAGGGCCGGGGGCACGTCTCTCACGTCGATGGTGGTGCTGCGGTCAATGGCGGGAGGAGGCATCGGCATCCAGCCCCAGCCGCTGAAGCCGGCTGTAGAGGGTGGTGCGGTTCACCCCCAGCATGCGGGCGGCCTGGCTGAGGTTACCTCCCGTGAGCTCCAGGGCGGTACGGATATATCGCTGCTCCCAGCGGCCCAGCACCTCGTCCAGGCGGAATCCCTGTTTCACCAGTTCGAGCTGCACCGCCTCATCGGTCCCTTCCGCGCTCGCCACGCGGGCCACCACGCCGATCTCCAGTTCCGTGGCCAGGGCGGTTTCGTCCACCTCCTGTCCGGCGTGCTTGGCACTCAGGCGGATGACGATGTTGCGCAACTCCCGCACGTTGCCGGGGAAGCCGTAGGCGGCGAGGCGCCGCGCGGCCTGCTCCGTCAACCGGAAGGGGGCGGTACCCCGGCTGTAGAGGCCGCGGAACCGCTCCAGCAGCAGCAGGGGGTCGTCGCCCCGCTCCCGCAGCGGCGGCACGCGGATGGTGAGCACGCTCAACCGGTGGTACAGGTCCTCACGGAAATGCCCCGCCCGCACCTGCTCCCGCAAATCACGGTTGGTGGCGGCCACGATACGGGCCTGGGCGGTGCGGGGGCGCGTCTCCCCCACCCGGTAGTACTCGCCGTTCTCCAGTACCCGTAACAGCTTGGGCTGGAGATCGAGGGGAAAATCGCCGATCTCGTCCAGAAACAAGGTACCACGGCCGGCATCCTCGAAGAAGCCGGCCTTGGCGGTGGCGGCCCCGGTATAGGCGCCCTTGGCGTGGCCGAAGAGTTGGGCCTCCAGCAACTCGGCGGCGATGGCGGCACAGTTGATGGTGAGGGAGGGCTCGCCGGCGCGCCGGCTGAGGCGGTGGAGACACTCGGCCACCAGCTCCTTGCCGACCCCCGACTCCCCCTCCACCAGGACAGGGAAGGGGGTATCGGCGAACTGGTCTATCTGCTCGCACAGGGTGCGGATGGGGGGGCTGTCACCGAGGATGTTGCAGGCGTCCGGCTGGGCCTCGGCGGCGTCGCTCTCGGCTTCCAGGATCATCAGCTGATGGGCCAGCCGGGCCTTGAGCAGCTCCGTGTCCGTGGGTTTGGGAATGAAATCCACCGCCCCCAGGGTCAGGGCATGCTGGATGTTGGCGCGGGCGCTCTGCCCGGACAGCACCAGGATCTTCACCCGCGGGTTGAAGGCCAGCAGCTCCTGGATGAGCAGGAAGCCCTCATCGGGCACATGGGTGTCGGGGGGCAGGCCGAGGTCTACCAGGGCCAGGGCGGGCATCAGGCGAGCGCCCTGGAGGACGGACCTGGCCTCTCCCCGCGAACGGGCGGTGGTTACCGTGTAGTCCTCGTCGAGGACGAACTGCAGAGAATCGACGATGAGGGGATCGTCGTCCACCAGTAACAGCGCGGGGCGGGCACCGCCATCCCTGGTGGGGGCCCCGCTCACCGGCCCTGCGCTCCGTACCGCCCTGCCCACCCCACTGGATCGATTGCCGTGCCCATAATCGATCTCAGTCTAGCAATTTGTTCGAAATTATGTCAGCTAATCATCTTAAGCTGCTGTTATTACGTCAGGTTGCCAAGCACCTTCAGTGTCGCCGGGGCGCGATTCATGGTGTAGAAGTGCAGTCCCGGCGCGCCGCCATCCACCAGTTCCTGGCACAGTCGCGTCACCACCTCCTCGCCGAAGGCGCGGATGGACTCCAGGTCGTCTCCGAAACCCTCCAGGCGCTTGCGCATCCAGCGGGGGATGTCGGCGCCACAGGCGTCGGAGAAACGGGCGAGCTGGGAGTAGTTGGTGACGGGCATGATGCCGGGGATGATGGGTATCTCCATGCCGAGCCCCTGACACTCCTTCACGAAACGGAAATAGGCCTCGGCATTGAAGAAGTACTGGGTAATGGCCCCATCGGCGCCGGCGTCCACCTTGCGCTTGAAGTTCTCCAGATCGGCCCTGGCGTTTCTGGCCTGGGGATGCACCTCGGGATAGGCCGCCACCTCCAGCTGAAAATGGTCGCCGCTGTCCTCGCGGATGTAGGAAACCAGCTCGTTGGCGTAGTGGAAGTCACCCAGGGCACTGGAGCCGGCACCCGAAGGCAGGTCGCCCCGCAGGGCCACCAGGCGCTTGACACCCTTTTCGCGGTAGCGGGCCAGCAGGGCCGCCATCTCCTCGCGGCTGGCGCCGATGCACGAGATGTGAGGCGCGGCGTCTATGCCCTCGCCCTTGAGCCAGTCCACGGTGGCGAAGGTGCGGTCCCGGGTGGAGCCGCCGGCACCGAAGGTGACAGAGAAGTAGTCGGGCCCGGCGGTGGCAAGGTCGGCCACCGCGGCCTGCATGTTCTCCATGCCCTGCTCCGTCTTGGGCGGAAAGAGCTCGAAGCTCAGATTGTTCAATTTTCTCATAGGATATCTCGCAGGGGACAACGGCCGGTGGCGTCCCGAAGGACGGGGGGGTGCCCCATGGGCACCTCCCGCCGGGGCCGCCGGCCGCTACCCTGCGACCTCATTTAAGTGAATGACGTGCCGCAGGCACACTTCTTCCCCTCTCCCTCCAGGACCCACCCGCCGGGAGCGGCGCACAGCGCGGCCCCGAAGGGGTGGAGGGCAGGATGCCCGGAAACACAGAATCGCCGGAAGCGATTTTGCACGCCGCAGCGCGGCTCCGAAGGAGTGAAGGGCTGGATGCCCGGCATAGAGGGTTGGCGTGAGAAAACGTTGCGGGGCGAGGCGACCTTTCACCTCAGGGGTGCGGCACGACTCGCCCCATGAACGTCAGTAGCGGTAGTGGTCGGACTTATAGGGACCCGACACGGGTACGCCGATGTAGTCGGCCTGGTCCTGGGTCAGGGTGGTCAGACGGACACCGATCTTTTCCAGGTGCAGGCGTGCCACCTCTTCGTCCAGATGCTTGGGCAGGATGTAGACCCCCACCGGATACTCATCGGTCTTGGTGAAGAACTCGATCTGAGCCAGCACCTGATTGGTGAAGGAATTGGACATCACGAAGCTCGGGTGGCCGGTGGCGCACCCCAGGTTCACCAGGCGGCCCTCGGCGAGGAGGGTGATGCGGCGGCCGTCGGGGAACACGATCTGATCCACCTGGGGCTTGATGTTGATCCACTCGTGCTGCTTGAGGCGCTCCACCTGGATCTCGTTGTCGAAGTGGCCGATATTGCAGACGATGGCCTGGTCTTTCATGTTGGCCATGTGATCGTAGGTGATGATGTCCTTGTTGCCGGTGGTGGTGACGTAGATATCGGCCACCGGCAGGGCGTCTTCGATGGTGACCACGCGGTAGCCCTCCATCGCCGCCTGGAGGGCGCAGATGGGGTCGATCTCCGTGATCCACACGTTGGCGCCGAGGCCCCGCAGGGACTGGGCGGAGCCCTTACCCACGTCGCCGTAGCCGCACACCAGGGCTACCTTGCCCGCCACCATGACGTCGGTGGCGCGCTTGATGCCGTCCACCAGGGACTCGCGGCAGCCGTAGAGGTTATCAAACTTGGACTTGGTCACCGAGTCGTTGACGTTCATGGCGGGGAACAGCAGGGTGCCGTTCTTGAACATCTCGTACAGACGGTGCACGCCGGTGGTGGTCTCCTCGGTGACGCCCATCACCTGCTTGCCGATGCGGGTCCACTTCTGGGGATCGGCGGTGAGGGAGGCCTTGAGGGTCTGAACGATGACCCGCCATTCCTCGGGATCGTCGGCGGCGGCATCGGGCACGACACCCACCTTCTCGAACTCGGTGCCCTTGTGCACCAGCAGGGTGGCGTCGCCACCATCGTCGAGGATCATGTTGGGGCCGTCATCACCCGGCCAGGTGAGGGCCTGCTCGGTGCACCACCAGTACTCCTCCAGGGTCTCACCCTTCCAGGCGTAGACGGGAATGCCGGCGGCGGCGACGGCGGCCGCGGCATGGTCCTGGGTGGAGAAGATGTTGCAGGAGGCCCAGCGGATCTCGGCACCGAGTTCCATCAGGGTCTCTATGAGCACCGCCGTCTGGATGGTCATGTGCAGGGAGCCGGTGATCTTGGCGCCCTTCAGGGGCTTCTCCGGACCGTACTTCTCCCGCAGGGCCATCAGGCCCGGCATCTCGGTCTCGGCGATGGACATCTCCTTGCGCCCCCAGTCTGCGAGACTGATATCGGCGACCTTGAAATCTGTAAATCCTTTGTCTGGAGCGTTCATGGGTTCTCCTCTTAACGTGTAGTAAGAAGAGCGCAGTTCAAACGGGTGAGTATGTCCCCCGTAACCCGAGCCTGGCAGGAATGGCTCCTGTTGCAGCGCTCCTCGGGCGGGAGATGGGAATAATTTTGAATTTTTAATTTTGGATTGATGCATGCGCTACGCGCACGTTGTCTTTTCATTTAAAAAGAACAGCGAGCGCAGCGAGCCTCAACCAGGAAATTCAAAATTCACAATTCATAATTCATGTGCTGTGAGCCACAGGCTCACAGCTTGGCGTCAGCCCGCAGGGCCTCGGCCTTGTCGGTCTTCTCCCAGGTGAATTCCGGTTCCTCGCGTCCGAAGTGGCCGTAGGCCGCGGTCTTGCGATAGATGGGCCGGACGGCGTCCAGCATCTTGAGGATGCCGTAGGGCCGCAGGTCGAAGTGCTCGCGCACCAGGGCCACGATGCGGTCGTCGGGGATTTTGCCGGTACCGAAGGTCTCCACCGCGATGGAGGTGGGCTCGGCGACGCCGATGGCGTAGGAGACCTGGATCTCGCAACGCTCGGCCAGGCCACCGGCGACGATGTTCTTGGCCACGTAGCGCGCCGCGTAGGCCGCGGAGCGGTCCACCTTGCTGGGGTCCTTGCCGGAAAAGGCACCGCCGCCGTGACGGGCGGCGCCGCCGTAGGTGTCCACGATGATCTTGCGGCCGGTGAGCCCGCAGTCGCCCACGGGGCCGCCGATGACGAAGCTGCCGGTGGGGTTGATGTGGTACTTGGTGTCCTTGTGCAGCCACTCCTTGGGCAGCACGGGCTCGATGATGGTCTCCATCACGGCCTCCACCAGGTGCTTCTGGTCCACGTCCGGGTCATGCTGGGTGGACAACACCACCGCATCGATGCCCGCCACCTTGCCGTTGTCGTAACGGAAGGTCACCTGGCTCTTGGCGTCCGGGCGCAGCCACGGCAGCACCCTGGACTTGCGCATCTCGGACTGGCGCTGCACCAGGCGGTGGGCGAAGGTGATGGGGGCCGGCATGAGCACGTCGGTCTCGCTGTCGGCATAGCCGAACATGAGGCCCTGATCGCCGGCGCCCTGCTCCTCGGGTTTGGAACGGTCGACGCCCATGGCGATGTCGGCCGACTGCTTGCCCACCAGGGACATGACGGCGCAGGTGCTGCCGTCGAAGCCCACGTCGGAGCTGGTATAACCGATATCGCAGACCACCTCGCGCACCAGATCATCCAGGTCCACCCATGCATCGGTGGTAACCTCGCCGCCGACGATGACGGCGCCGGTCTTGATCATGGTCTCCACGGCCACCCGGCTGTTGGGATCCTGAGTAAGGAGGGCATCGAGTACGGCATCCGAGATCTGGTCGGCGACCTTGTCGGGATGGCCCTCGGACACGGATTCAGAAGTAAAAAGATATGACTTGGACATATGCTTATCCACCTAAGTTTATGATTTTTCGGCCTTTAACGCGTCGATGAACGACGCTGACCGAATTAGTTCGAGTTAGAAGCAATTGATACTAACACAACCTGGACATCGTTTGCCGGAGCGACTACGCCGCCAGACATTATATACAGCGAAATTTAAAAGGTATTTGTGACCCTATAAGGAGTTGCTATTGCCGTAGTCTCGCGGTTAATGGAGAATGCAGCGTTTCCTGATCAAGGATGGGCTTGTATTTCTTTGTAAATCAAGGAGATGAGGTTAGAGCGGGAAGACCTCGGCAACGTCCTGTCCTGTACCCGAGTTTAAATGGATGATCCAATGCCGGATGGACCGGCGGTTCTCGTTTCCTTTACGTCCGGCGGAACCCTCTGGATCATCCCACCACACCATTTCGATAATCGAAACGCTGTTGAGGAGAACCCTATGCCTTCCCGACGAGAGCTAGCCAACGCCATTCGCGCCCTCAGTATGGATGCGGTCCAGAAAGCCAAATCCGGCCATCCCGGTGCGCCCATGGGCATGGCTGACATCGCCGAAGTCCTGTGGAACGACTACCTGAAGCACAACCCGGCCAACCCCTCGTGGGCCGACCGCGACCGCTTCGTCCTGTCCAACGGGCACGGCTCCATGCTCGTCTACTCCCTGCTCCACCTGACGGGCTATGACCTCCCCATCCAAGAGCTTCAGAACTTCCGCCAGCTCCACTCCAAGACCCCCGGTCACCCCGAATACGGCTACGCCCCCGGCGTCGAGACCACCACCGGCCCCCTCGGTCAGGGTATCTCCAACGCCATCGGCATGGCCCTGGCCGAGAAGGTGCTGGCCGCCCAGTTCAATCGTCCCGGCCATGACATCGTGGACCACCATACCTACGTGTTCCTGGGGGACGGCTGCCTGATGGAGGGCATCTCCCACGAGGCCTGCTCCCTGGCGGGCACCCTCGGCCTCGGCAAGCTCGTCGCCTTCTATGATGACAACAACATCTCCATCGACGGCGAGGTGCGGGGC
>JAABTG010000224.1 GCA_011389995.1 Thiotrichales bacterium | reverse complement strand
CGAAACGGGGTGTCCGGAGTCACCGGGCGGGCGCTGGCGCGGTCCGCCACGCCGCCGGCGCCGTGGCGTGGGCCCTGGTCGTCCACCAGGGTGACGGCGAAGCCCGGCACGTGGTGTTCCTCACGCAGGGCCTCCAGGCGGGCCAGCAGACCCGCCATGGCGGCCGCCCCCGCCGGCGGCGGGGCGAGGCCGCCCAGGGTCACGCCCATGGCTGTCACCATTGCCATTCTCCGCGCCATTCTCCGGGCCGTCTTCGGGCCGCGCCCGGGGCCCATCAATCGCCGCCCATGATGGCGCGGCGCAGGTCCGCTGTCTCGGGGCGGGGGCTGAAGTCCAGGGTCTCCGGACCGCTGGGGATGAGGCCGAGGCGCCGGTAGGCCGTGGTCAGGGAAGGGAAATCCGCGGCGTGCTCATGGGTCTCGGCGAGGCGGCTGAACACCCGGGTACCGCTCAAGGCGTCCAGCCGCGCCAGGAACTCGTCCACCCGCCACAGGCGCGAGGCGGGCAGGCAGCACTCCGCCAGGGCCGCCAGCACCGTGTCCAGGGACCGGCGCCCGCCGGAGCGCTGCCGCAACTCGAGGTCTGCCAGCAGGGCAATGGCCGCGCCGCTCCAGTAGACCCGCATGAAGGCGCGGTCCCGCAGCATGGTCTCGCTGGCCGCGGCCAGGGTCTGTTCGGGGCGCACGCCGGCGCGGCCGCGGCCGAACCCGGCATGCAGTCGCTGCCAGGCCTCGACGGGGGTAATCAGGCCCTGGCGGGCCCGCAGGGTGTTCTGATAGTAGCTGGCCAGCCCCTCGTAGACCCAGCGGCCCCTGCCCTCGAGGAGGGGATGAAGCAGGTGGCTGAATTCGTGGATGGGCACCCAGTCGGCCCTGAAGGCCCGGGGGTCCCGGCGCTGGTCGATGAAAAGGTGCACGGCATCGCCCCCGCCCCGGGTCACCTGGGCCCAGGGCACGGGCTCGTCGCCGCGGCCCAGGGGCACCACCAGCACCTGCACCCGCGGCACGGGCAGGCGCCCGTGGGCCCGGGTCAGGGCCTCGCCGTGGGCCCGCAGCCAACCCAGGGTGGCGTCTGCATCCAGGGGCGGGTCTCCCGCCAGCAGGGCCACGTCCAGGTGGCCGCCGGGCAGGTCCACGCGGGCCTCGTGGATGCGGCCGACGGCGACGCGGGCATCCCAGGACGGCGGCCGTGGGCCGGTGCGATAGACGGAGTGGCCATCATCCCCGGCCACCCGCCGCCAGGGCACGGAAACGTCCATCCCCGGGGGCAGCTCGAAGGTCACCTCGACGTCGTGGCTCAGGCCCTGGGGGTACCAGATGAAGAGCTGGGGGGCCAGCAGCAGGGCTTGCGGAGCCGCCACCGCCAGTCCCCGCCGGGGGCCTGCTCCGGCGTCGGCCGTGGTCACGGTGTAGTGGGCGCAGTCCCCTGCCCCCAGTCCCCCGAGCCGGAGCCTGCCGGAGTGCCGGGCGGCGTCCGGGTCGCCGGAGTCCGCCGAGGTCAGATGGCGGGCGGCGGCCGCGTCCGCCACCTCCAGGGCCGCGGGTGCCCTGCCGGGGAAGCAGGCGGTGATCGCCAGGTGGCTGAGTTCGCCGTCCACCGTCACGGTGTAGCGGGGGGGCGCCGCGGCTTGCCCGCCGGCGCTCGCCGGGGCCAGGATGGCCAGCAGGACCATCCCCGGCAGGGCACGGCGCAGGGCGGTCACCGGCGGACCTCCGGCATGGGATCAGGCATCGTCATGGATAACTATACGGTGGCGGCCGCCGTCGGGTTTACCCGCGGCCGCGGACCATCTCCCCCGCCACGGCGCAGGAGGGCGGTCGCGGTCATAAAAGGGCCCCGCTGCGGTGGGATAAGGAGGAAACGCTTGGCCGCAGCGGGACCAAAGGGGTGTCCGGGTAATGGACCCGCGGTGCACGGTTTTGCTTTCCCATGCCGTACAATGCCGCTCTTCCATGAAGGCCCCCGAGATGCAGCCCCTGTTGAGCGCCCGCAACCTGGTGAAGGTGTTTCCCGGCACCCGGGCGGTGGACGACGTGAGCTTCGAGGTGGAGCAGGGCACCTGTTTCGGGCTCCTCGGCCCCAACGGCGCCGGCAAGACCACCACCCTGGAGATGCTGGAGGCCATTCAGGCGTGCACGGCGGGGGAGATCCGCTACAAGGGGCGGCCCCTGGATAGCCGCTACCGCGAGGAGGTGGGGATCCAGTTCCAGGCCACGGCCCTGCAGGACTTCCAGAGCGTGGGCGAGTCCCTGACCCTGTTCTCCCGGCTCTACGCCCGCCGCGCGGAGCGCGAGGAGCTGGTGCGGCTGTGCAACCTCGGGGACATCCTCCACCAGGACACCCGCACCCTGTCCGGCGGCCAGCGCCAGCGCCTGCTCCTGGCCATCGCCCTGGTGAACGATCCCGAGCTGGTGTTCCTGGACGAACCCACCACCGGCCTCGACCCCCAGTCCCGGCGCAACTTCTGGGGCCTCATCGAGTCGGTGCTGGCCCGCGGCAAGACCGTGGTGCTCACCACCCACTACATGGAGGAGGCCCAGCGCCTGTGCGACGTGGTCGCCATCATCGACCACGGCCGGGTCATCGCCCACGGCCGCCCGCGGGAGCTCATCCGCCACCACTTTCCCGACGTGGTGGTGCGCCTGCCCGCCGCCCACTGGCCGGCGGACCAGCCCCTGCCGGCCAGCGGCGCCGTCCACGACGGCGAGGTGGAGCTGTTCACCGACGACGTGGCGCCCCTGCTGGACCTGCTGCGGCGCGCCGGGGCGGATCTCACGGAGATGCGGGTGGAGACCCCCAACCTCGAGGACCTGTTCCTCAAGCTCACCGGTCATGCCCTGAGGGCCTGACGAGGATACTTTCATGTGGCAACGCATCGTGGCCATCCTGATGGCCCGCAACCGCGAGTTCTATCGCGACCGCGCCGGTCTGGCGTGGAACGTGGTGATGCCCCTGCTCATCCTGGTGGCCTTCGCCTTCCTGTTCCAGGGCGAACCCGAGGACGTCCTGGAGGTGGGGGTGGTGACGGGCGGGGCGGCGGTGGAGGCCGTGGAGTCGCCCTTCCTGGAGCTGGAGCACATCACCTTCACGCCCGTCGCCGACGTGGCGGCGGGCATGGTGCGGGTGGAACGCCATCAGCTGGACCTGCTGGCGGACCTGCGGGGGGCACCCGTCTACTGGATCAACGCCAACTCCCCCCGCGGCCACGTGGCGGAGCGCCTGCTGCTGGGGGCCTACGGCACCCCCGGCACGGAGCCCCGCAGGGAGACGGTGACCGGGCGGGCGCTGCGCTACGTGGACTGGGTGCTGCCGGGGATCCTGGGGGTCAACATCATGTTCAGCAGCCTGTGGGGGGTGGGCTGGGTGATCGTGCGCTACCGCAAGAATGGCGTGCTGCGGCGCCTCAAGGCCACGCCCCTGTCGGCCTTCGAGTTCCTCGCCGCCCAGGTGCTGTCCCGCCTCGGCGTGGTGATGGTGGCCACGGTGGTGGTGTACGCCGGTGCCCATCTGCTGCTGGACTTCGTCATGCGCGGCGCCTTCCTCACCCTGCTGCTGGTCTATGCCGCCGGCGCCCTGGCCCTCATCAGCCTGGGGCTGGTGGTGGCGGCGCGGCTGCGCTCCGAGGAGCTGGCGGACGGGGTGTTGAATCTCCTCTCCTGGCCCATGATGCTGATGTCCGGGGTGTGGTTCTCCATGGACAGCGCCAGCGCCCCCGCCCGCTTCATGGCCGAGCTCCTGCCCCTCACCCACGTGGTGAACGCCACCCGCGGGGTCATGGTGGAGGGTCACGGCCTGGCGGAGGTGGCGCCGGGCATCGCCATCCTGCTGGCCATGACCGCCGTGTTCATGACCGTGGCCGCCCGCGCCTTCCGATGGGAATAGACGCCTCGCCATGCCCTGGCTCAAAGACCCGGGGCGCGGCTCGCGTTAGCCTGTTGC
>JAABTG010000223.1 GCA_011389995.1 Thiotrichales bacterium | reverse complement strand
ACGGGTGAGGATGCCCCTGAGGAAGGGCACGCGGCTATCTTCGACTTTGTCGACTACGAGGGTCTTGGCCACGGTGGGTCCCGATGAGATGACACGGCCCGCTTCAGGCCGCTTTTGTCACGGGATTGTAACGTGACGGAGCGAGGGGCGCAGGGGCAAACGTCAATAGTGGGGGATGGTCGTGCCGGGGCTGCCGCTCCCGCCGGCCCCCGGCCCCCACCCAACGACCGGCGCCGTCTATCGGAGGTCTTTCAGCACCTCGTCGACGATGGTGTTGAGGTCCACGTGGCGCACGTCGCGGCCGGTGGTGAGGTAGATGACGTAGCCGGCGATGTTCTTGGCGTGGCCGCCGATACGCTCGAGGGCGCGCAGGGCCAGCACGACGTTGATGGAATAGCCCACGGTACGGGAATCCTCGAGGATATAGGTGGCCAGCCGGCGCAGGGCCGAACGGAATTTCTCCTCGATACGCTCATCCTGACGGATTACCTCCACCGCCTTTTCCGCGTCCAGGTTGTTGAAGGCGTCCAGCGCCTTGTCCAGCATGGACTTGCCGTAGATGGCAATGCCCCGCACGTCGTGGATGAGGGCGGGACTGGGGGCCGCGGAACTGCTGCTACCCCAGAATTCCTCCACCAGGGCGGCCAGCTTGCGGGCCTCGTCCCCCACCCGCTCCAGATCGGTGACGGTCTTGTCCATGGTCATGAGGTTGCGCAGGTCCCGGGCCACGGGCTGGCGCTTGGCGATGATGGTGATGAGCTCCTCGTCCAGTCGGATGTCCAGGTCGTTCACCATGCGGTCCCGGGCAATGACCTCCCGGGCCAGGGAGGGGTCTTCCTCGTCCAGGGCCCGGATGGCGCGATTGATCTGGTCCACCACCAGCCCCCCCATCTCCATCACCAGCTGGTGGTGGGTAGCGAGCTCGCCGTCGAAGCGCTTGACGGTATGGCCGTCGCTGATGTCTTTCATGCCTTATGTTCTCCGAGTGACCGGTGGTGCGGTGGCGGCCGGTGCCATCAGCCGAAGCGGCCGGTGATGTAGTCTTCCGTGAGGGGATGGCGGGGGTTGGTGAAGATGTCGTCCGTGGGCCCGATCTCGATGAGGTCGCCCAAATGGAAGTAGGCGGTGCGCTGGGAGACGCGGGCCGCCTGCTGCATGGAGTGGGTGACGATACCGATGCTGAACTGCTCCCGCAGCTCGTCGATGAGCTCCTCGATCTTGGCGGTGGCGATGGGATCCAGGGCGGAGCAGGGCTCGTCCATGAGGATGACCTCGGGATTCACGGAGATGGTGCGGGCGATGCACAGGCGCTGTTGCTGGCCGCCAGACAGGCCGGTGCCCGGCTGGGCCAGACGGTCCTTCACCTCGTCCCACAGGCCGGCCCTCTGGAGGCTCGCCTCCACCACCTCGTCCTCCTCGGCCTTGGTGGTGACGAGGCCGTGGATACGGGGGCCGTAGGCGATGTTGTCGTAGATGGACTTGGGGAAGGGGTTGGGCTTCTGGAACACCATGCCCACCTGGGCCCGCAGGGGCACCACGTCCAGGCCCTTGGCGTAGATGTCCTGGCCGTCGAGGGTGATCTCGCCGCTCACCCGGCAGCCGTCTATGGTGTCGTTCATGCGGTTCAGGCAGCGCAGGAAGGTGGACTTGCCGCAGCCCGAGGGGCCGATCATGGACACCACCTCGTTGCGCCCGATGTCCATGCTGACGTCGTGAATGGCGTGCTTGTCGCCGTAGTAGACGTTCACCTGGCGGGCGGTCATGCGCGGGTCGGCCACCGTGTAGTCGCCCACCGTGGAACGGTCCTCGCGATCGATATCTTCCCGGCGGGGGGCCGGCGGCGGCGTCGATGACGGCGTCCGGGAGGGTTCCTCGTTCATGGTCTCTTCCACATCGGTGTTGATGGCTTTTCCAGCCTCGATATTCATACTCTATATCCTCGATGATTTCACCAGGGCAACCCTGATCGATTCAGCGTTTCCCGCGCGGGCGCGGATGGCCCCACGGCCATGGCCATGGCCGGCAGACCAGCGGCGTCGCCCCCGCCCCTTCACCAGCGCCGCTCGAAGCGCTTGCGCAACACCACCGCCAGGGCGTTCATGGTGATGAGGAAGGCCAGCAACACCATGATGGCCGCCGAGGTGCGCTCCACGAAGGCCCGCTCGGGGCTGTCGGCCCACAGGAATATCTGCACCGGCAGCACCGTGGAGGGGTCCGTGAAGCCGCCCGGGATGTCGACGATGAAGGCCACCATGCCGATCATCAGCAGGGGCGCCGACTCGCCGAGGGCCTGGGCCATGCCGATGATGGTGCCCGTGAGCATGCCCGGCATGGCCAGGGGCAACACGTGGTGAAACACCATCTGGGTCTTGGAGGCCCCCACCCCCAGGGCCGCCTCGCGGATGGAGGGCGGCACCGATTTCAGGGCGGCCCGGCTGGCGATGATGATGGTGGGCAGGGTCATGAGGGTGAGCACCAGCCCCCCCACCAGGGGGGCGGAGCGGGGCAGGCCGGCGAAATTGATGAACACCGCGAGCCCCAGCAGGCCGAAGACGATGGAGGGCACCGCTGCCAGGTTGTTGATGTTCACCTCGATGAGATCGGTCCAGCGGTTCTTGGGGGCGAACTCCTCCAGGTAGATGGCCGCGGAGACCCCGATGGGGAAGGACAGGGCCAGGGTCACCACCAGCACGTAGAAGGAGCCCACCGCGGCCCCCCAGATCCCGGCCAGCTCGGGCTCCCGGGAATCACCCGCAGTGAAGAAGGTGGTATTGAACTGCAACTCCAGGCGGCCCTCGTCCTGCAGCCGGGTGAGCCAGGCGATCTGGTGGTCGTTGAGGCGCCGGTCCGCCTCGGGCACGGTGTACTTGATCACCTGCCATTGGCCGGGAGGGGCGTCCCGGGTGTGCTCCAGGGGCAACAGGACCTCGCCGCTGATGCCGGTGTTGGTCACCGCCGTGGCCTTCACCAGGCCACCGTTGATGGCCACCAGGTAGCTGGGCAGATCCGCGTCGAGGGCCTCCTCGCCCCCCGGGGCATCCGCCCGGCGGCGCAGATCCGCCATCCGGTCCGTGAGGGTGGAGACCTCGTAACGGTAACGTTGCTGCCGGGATTCGGCCTCGGCGAGGCCGGCCTGCCGCGCCGCCACCGCTGCGGCATCGCCGTCGTTCTCGGCGTCTTCCAGGGCCCTCCGGGCGGCCTCCACTTCCGCCGCGGCCTCCTCGAGATTGTTGCGGGCCCAGCCGAGTTCCACTTCGAGGCGGCTCGCGGTGGTCGCCAGATGCTCCTTGATCTCCGCCAGGATAGCCGTGAAGTCGTTGGCGGTGGACAGCACCTGGATCCTGCCCTCGGTGCCCGTGGGCGATGCAATGCCATCCACGTCCCGGGCCACGACGTCCGTGGAATGGCCCTTCATGAACATGTCCACGTCGTCATCGGCCGGCACCCACAGGGTCTGGGTGGTGCCGATGAGGGCGGGGTCGGCCATCACGGCGTCACGCACCACGTAGGCCGCCCCCGTGCTCACCAGGGAGTAGAGGTCCTTCTTGTCCCGCCGCCCCTTCACCGTCGGGAACAGGTCACGCATGGACTGCTTCACCACCCCCAGGTAGTCGGCCCGCGACAAGGCCTCGGGGGCGCGGTTGCCCGCCGGGTCGATGTCCTCCTCCACGAGGCGCAGATCGAGCCTCATATGAGTCTGCTCGAAGGCCGTGTAGCCCTTGCTGATGATGCTGATGAACAGCAGGGACAGGAAGGCGAGGCCGGCGAAGATGGCCAGCAGTCCGTAGAACTTGAAGCGCCGCTCCGCTCGCAGGCGGCGGCCGAGGCCGGCGTTCACCCGGTCGATGGTGCGGGTCTTGCGGGGTGATTCTGCCATGACGTTGCTCGTTATGGATGGGCGAAGGGGGCTACTCGTACTGCTCGCGGTACTTGCGCACCACGTGCAGGGCGATGACGTTCAGCACCAGGGTCACCAGGAACAGCACCAGGCCGAGG
>JAABTG010000222.1 GCA_011389995.1 Thiotrichales bacterium | reverse complement strand
GGCACCGGGGACTACGCCGGGGCCACGGGCCAGATGCGGACCGTCAATAACGGCGACGGCACCTTCACCCAGACCCTCTACCTCACGAAGTAGGCCGGAAGACCTTCATGGTCCAGCGCGCCTTTCATCTGAAGACGGTACTCGCCGTCGCCATGATCGCCGTGGCACGCAAGATCATCGTGCTCGAACCGAAGGAGTAATCCCAGGGTTCGTTGCCGGGGATTGGCGCCCTCGTCCTGACCCTATCCATCGGCTACTACCTGATGCGACGCAGCCGGCACGAAGAGACCGCCATCTCCTCTCAAGGGAATGACTGATAAAGTGATAAAGGGGACGGAGGGAATAATGTTTAATCCCTCCGTCCTCTTTTTCCCTGTCCCCTTTTTCCCTTTTTTCCGGCGTCGTTCCACCATGGGCCGCATGATGCCCTGGTGACCCGGGCACACCGCCCTGCTGAGCGGGCGCAGAGCAATCTCTGGAGGCGTTGCGCCCGATTCCCGGTCTTCATTGGCTAAAGCTATCGTTTAGTTCGTTTCAATCAATTAGATAAATGATCTCCGAGCGGCTATAAATGGGTCGCAGTTGCAGGAAACCCACCGAAGACCCGAAGGAGATAACGAAATGTCGGAAGCCAGCAAATGTCCTTTCAACCACGCCGCCGGCAGCGGCAAGTCCAACCGTGACTGGTGGCCGAACCAGTTGCCCCTGGAGATCCTGCGCCAGCATTCGTCGAAGTCCGACCCCATGGGCGAGGATTTCGACTACGCCGCGGCCTTCGAAAACCTGGACCTCGACGCCGTCAAGCGGGACCTCCACGACCTGATGACGGACTCCCGGGAGTGGTGGCCGGCGGACTACGGCCACTATGGGCCCTTCTTCATCCGCATGGCCTGGCACAGTGCCGGCACCTACCGCACCAGCGACGGCCGCGGCGGCGCCGGAACCGGCAACCAGCGCTTCGCGCCGGTCAACAGCTGGCCCGACAACGTCAACCTCGACAAGGCGCGCCGGCTGCTCTGGCCCATCAAGCAGAAGTACGGGCGCCGGATATCCTGGGCCGACCTGATGGTCCTCGCCGGCAACGTGGCCCTGGAATCCATGGGATTCAAGACCTTCGGCTTCGCCGGCGGACGGGAGGACATCTGGGAGCCGGAGAAGGACATCTACTGGGGCGCCGAGGAGACCTGGCTGGATGACACGCGCTACACCGGCGACCGCGAACTGGAGAACCCCCTGGCGGCGGTGCAGATGGGCCTGATCTACGTGAACCCGGAGGGGCCCAACGGCGAACCGGACCCCATCGCCTCCGGCCGGGACGTGCGGGAGACCTTCGCGCGCATGGCCATGAACGATTACGAGACCGTCGCCCTCACCTGCGGCGGCCACACATTCGGCAAGTGCCACGGGGCCGGAGACGCGGCCCTCGTGGGCCCGGAGCCCGAGGCCGCCGACATCGAGGAGCAGGGCCTCGGCTGGAAGTGCAGCCACGGCAGCGGCAAGGGCGGCGACCAGATCGGCAGCTGCCTCGAAGGCGCCTGGACACCCACGCCGACGAAGTGGGACATGACCTATCTGGAGATGCTGTTCGATAACGAGTGGGAGCTGACCAGGAGCCCGGCGGGCGCCTGGCAGTGGACGCCGAAGGAAACCACCGACAGCAATCAGGCGCCGGCGGCCGAGGACCCCTCCCAGAAGCGCCCCATCATCATGACCACCGCCGACATGTCCATGCGCATGGACCCGGCCTACGAGCCCATCGCCCGGCATTTCCGGGACAACCCGGAGGAGTTCGCCGACGCCTTCGCCCGCGCCTGGTTCAAGCTCACCCACCGGGACATGGGGCCGCGCCCGCGCTACCTCGGCCCGGAGATCCCCGCCGAGGAACTCATCTGGCAGGACCCCATCCCGGCCCTGGACCATGAGCTGATCGACCACCAGGACGCCGCCACCCTCAAGGCCCGCATCCTCGATTCCGGACTGTCCGTCGCCGACCTGGTCTCCACGGCCTGGGCCTCCGCCTCCACCTTCCGCGGCTCCGACATGCGGGGCGGGGCCAACGGCGCCCGCATCCGCCTGGTGCCCCAGAAGGACTGGGAGGCCAACCAGCCCGAGGGCCTGGCAAAGGTGCTGGAGACCCTCGAAGGGATAGGTGGCGGCTTCGGGAAGACGGTGTCCATGGCCGACCTCATCGTGCTGGCGGGCTGCGCAGGGGTAGAGCAGGCGGCGCGAAACGCCGGCCACGAGGTGACAGTGCCCTTCACGCCGGGGCGCATGGACGCCTCCCAGGAACAGACCGACATCGACTCCTTCGCGGTCATGGAGCCCATCGCCGATGGCTTCCGTAACTACGAAAAGAAGCGCTACGGCTGCCCGGCCGAGCAACTGCTGGTGGACAAGGCCCAGCTCCTGACCCTGACCCCGCCCGAGATGACAGTGCTGGTCGGCGGCATGCGGGTCCTCGGCGCCAACTCCGGCCACACCCGGCACGGCGTCTTCACGGAGCGCCCGGGGGTGCTGACCAACGACTTCTTCGTGAACCTGCTGGACATGAACACGGCCTGGACCGCGACCTCCGCGGACGAAGACCTGTTCGAGGGCCGGGACCGCAGGACGGGTGAGGTGAAATGGACCGCCACCCGCGTCGACCTGATCTTCGGCTCCAACTCCGAGCTGCGCGCCCTGGCGGAGGTCTACGGCGCCGCGGACGCCGGGGAGAAGTTCGTCGATGACTTCGTGGCGGCCTGGACCAAGGTGATGAACCTGGACCGCTTCGACCTTGTGTGACGCCTTAAACTCCCCGCACCGGGGCCCCGGGCGATGCCTCGGAGCACCCCGTAATCCCGCAGGCACCCCACCGGCGCCGTTTCAGCCTCTGCTGGAACGGCGCCTTTTTTTATCCGGGAAGGAAGGGCCATCAGCTAAGGCGCCGCCTGCGCCACAGGCGCACGAGCCACACCAGCAGCCCCAGCCCCGCCGCCACCCCGAAGAGGGTGAGCTGGTAGTCCTTGATGTCGCCCACCACGGCCTCGAGGGCCCGTCCGAACAAATAGCCCAGGGTCCCTACCGTCGTGGCCCACAGGGCGACCCCCATCATGTCCCACAGCAGAAAGCGCAGCGGAGGCACCCGGGCGGCCCCGATGGCGAAGGGGATGACCGTCCGCAGGCCGTAGAGGAAGCGGTAACCCAGGATGAGCCATACCTGGTGGCGTTCCAGCAGCACGAACACCCGCTCCGATTTGGCCTGCCAGCCGGGGCGCCGCTGGAGCAGGTCCCGGCCCTTCCAGCGGCCGATATGGAAGTACAGCTGGTCGCCCGTCAGGGTGCCGAGAAAGGCGGCGAGCACCACCCAGGGCAACTCGAGCAGGCCACCCTGGGCCGCCACGCCGCCGAGGATCAACACCGTCTCCCCTTCGATGAAGGTACCGACGGCGACGGCGAAGTAGCCGTAGGAGGATATGAAGGCCTCAATGGTCATGGGAGGACGTAAATGCTGGTCTGTGGAAGGTAAGCAGGGGCGATGTCGGGGCAGCTTACCCGACTCCACTCCTGAGTTTAGTGGTCTTTTGTCTCCACACTGGCCCGTTCAATACTCGGTTTGACACTTGTTTCAGGCCCATGGCTTTGTTATCCGGAATTTACATAGTCCGATCCACAGCGGGCGGGGCCTTCACATGCCGGGCGATACGACCATGCTCAGAAATCTGGCGGTCCTCCTGGAGACCGGCCTGCCGGCGGCCGCGGCCTTTGAGCGGGCCGGGGGTGCCCGCCTGCCCGGCGGGGACGCCGCCCTGGAGCGGTTGCGCCGGGGCGGTTCCCTGGCCGCTTCCCTCGCCGTCGCGGGCATGGCCGGGCCGGCCCAGGGGATTCGGCTGGCCGCCGCCGAGGAGGCCGGCCTGGTGCCCGTTGCACTGCGGCACTTGGCCGACGCCCGGGAGCGCCGGGTCCGCCGGCGTCGGGCGCTGACCGGCCGCATGATGCTATCCCTGGCCATACTTCTCATCGCCCTGGCGGCCACCACCGCC
>JAABTG010000221.1 GCA_011389995.1 Thiotrichales bacterium | reverse complement strand
CCGCCGTCCATGCCTTTGCCCATGCCGCCCTGGCCACCTTGCATGCCCTTGCCCATCATGCCCATGCCGCCCTGGCCGCCGTCCATGCCTTTGCCCATGCCGCCCTGGCCACCTTGCATGCCCTTGCCCATCATGCCCATGCCGCCCTGGCCACCTTGCATGCCCTTGCCCATCATGCCCATGCCGCCCTGGCCGCCGTGCATGCCTTTGTCCATCATGCCCATGCCCTCGCCGCGGCCCATCATTTGCCCGGAAGAGTCACCGTCCTGTGCCGTACCCCCTTCCATTTCGCGGCCTTCATCGGTGGAACTGGTCGATGCCGCGCTCGCCGCGGCTTCCTCCGGATGGTGTTCCTCCTCGGCCATCAGCGGTGGCAGGGTGAATATGAGAGCGGACAGGGTCAGTATCAGCGTCTTTTTCATATGCATAGTATTTCTCCTCGTCATGGTTTGATTCAGCCGCCAGACCTCCCGGCGGTTGAAATGCCCCCGGCGTGGTGCTTATCAGCACTTGCACCGGGCCTGGCGCCCGGCACCGCGAATCGGCGCCGCCGAAATGCGACGGGGCGCCGCTACACGGTTGCGGAGTGGATAACGTGTACATTCACCGCCGGGTTTGAGTCAGGAGGAAAGCAGTAACCATGCCAGCCCTCTGGAAGGCGGGCTGTCGGTCCTTGGGGCTTCTTGACGCAGGCGGCGCGAGGGTGTGGTCGTAACGTTCCGATAAATTTCGTCAAGAAACGTTTAATGGGTCTGGGTGGTTCCTGCCGGTGGGAGGCGCAGGGTGACCCGGATACCCTCGTCGGCATTGCTGGTCATGTTGACCTGCCCGCCGTGCTCCTCCACCACTCGCTTGACCAGCACCAGGCCGAGGCCCGATCCCCGGGGCTTAGTGGTGGAGAAGGGTTCGAAGGCCCGCTCCAGGATCTCCGGCGGTATGGGATCCCCGGGGTTGGTCACCTCTACCACCGCCATGGTGCCGTCACGGTAGTGGTGGACGCGGATCTGTGAGCCGGGCGGGCTCGCTTCTACGGCATTCTTCAGCAGGTTGAGGAGGACCTGGTGCATCTTGGCCCTGTCCAATCGCAGCGCAGGGCAGTGGTTGCACTTTATGCGGTCGACGGTGATGGCTTTCTTACGTAGCAGGGGCCGCTGTTGGCTGATCACATGCTCTATAAGCAACTCGACGTCCACCTGCTCCATGGAAAGCTGCAAGGGCCGCACGTAGTCCAGGGTCTCCGACAGGAGGGCATCCAGGCGATCCACTTCGCCCGATACCAGGGCGACCCTGCGGCGCTCCCGTTCCGGGATCGCCCCGTAATCCTTGAGCCCTCCCAGGGCTAGTTTGATGGATGCAAGGGGATTGCGTATCTCGTGGGCGAGCATGGACGCGGTCTGACCGATGGTGGCGAGGCGGGTATTTCGCACCACCGCCTCGTGGGCGAGCTCAAGCTCCCGGGTGCGCTGACGTACCTGGGCCTCCAGGTCGCGCTCGTACATGCGGCCAATGCCTCGCAGCGCCATATGTCCGAGGAGGGCGATGAGCACGAAGGTGGTCAGCAATACCAGATCCAGATGCCAGTGCAGATCGCCGAGAAACTGTACCAGGGTATTTTGATCACTGGCGACGCCGAGCAGCCAGGGGTGTTCGCTTGATGTGCCGGCGCCAGCCTGCTGGAGCCAGATGAGCGTGGTGAGGCCGCTTTCAGACACCTTCACGGCGGGCCCCTGGTCCAACCGCAAGGGTTCCTGGCCCTCGGTCCCCGAGGAGGCATCGGCCAGCCAGCTGGCATCGATGGGAGTCGGGAGGGGGGACATGGCATGGCTGTCCGCCACCAACAGGCGTCGCTCCCGGTCGACTACGAAGAGCCGATAGCCGAGGCTGCCGAAGCGCTCCAGGGTCCCCTGGAGGGCGTCCCGGGAGGGGGTGCCCGTGGAACCCAGGACGGGGTGAAGATAGGGCAACAGATTCTCCGCGATGTCGCGGTTGTGGTGAATGCCGTGGGACAGCAGGCGCTCCTGCAGGTAACCGAGGACATGGGCGGTGCCGGTGAGGCCGACGCCGGCCACTATCAGTCCCATTATCAAAAGGCTCAGCCATGTTACTTTGGTCGGCGTCCATCGCCGAGGACTGCCATCGGCCTTCGGTTCAGTTTTTGTCTGCATGGAACTCGCCGGAGCGTTGTCGTTTCGGTTCCGATAGGGCGAACGTTATCATAGGTTTCGATTCGTCCACCGGATAGCAACCATGGCCTATATCCTCATCATCGAAGACGATCCGGTATTCGGCGAGCTCCTGGTCATGCATCTCGAGGATCGCGGTCATGAGTCTCGGGTCGCGGGCGACGTTTCCCAGGCGCGGGAATTGCTTTCCCAGGGTACTCCGGATGCCGTGCTTCTGGATCAGCAGCTGCCCGATGGCTACGGGCTTGACCTGCTTGGGGAGATCGGGGCGCCGAACGATGGACCGCCGGTCATCATGATCACCGGTGTGTCCGACAACGCCCTCGCCATCGAGGCCATACGTCGGGGTGCTTATGACTTCATTCGCAAGCCGATGGACGACCTCGAGCTCGAAACCACCCTGGGCAATGCCCTGCGCCATCACCGCCTGTCCCGTCAAGTCGCGGCCATTACCTCGACCGAAGAGTACCGGGTAAATATCGACGAAATCGTGGGCGGGAGTTCGGCGATCCTGGAAGTGTGCAAGACGGTTGGCGCAGTGGCTGCCCGCGTGGCACCGGTACTCATCACGGGGGAGACCGGCACCGGCAAGGAAGTGGTGGCCCGCGCCATCCATCACCACTCGGGGCGCCAGGGGCTGTTCCTGCCCCTCAACTGCTCGGCCCTGGCCGAGGGTGTTCTGGAGAGCGAGCTGTTTGGCCACGAGCGTGGCAGCTTTACCGGCGCGCTGGGGCGTAAGGAGGGCCGCTTCGAGCTCGCTGCCGGGGGCACCCTGTTTCTCGACGAGGTCGGCGAGATGCCCGCGCCGCTACAGGCAAAACTCCTGCGGGTACTCCAGGAAGGCACCTTCGAGCGGGTGGGCGGTGGGCGGATATTGCATTCCGATGCGCGCATCATCGCCGCCACCCATCGCGACCTGGCGGCCATGATACGCGACGGTGCCTTCCGCGAGGATCTCTACTACCGCCTTAACGTGGTGTCCCTCCACTTGCCGCCGCTGCGCGAGCGGATGGCGGATCTGCCGCTCCTGACCGAGCACCTGCTGTACAAGATCAACGCCCGCCAGCACACTGCCATCCGACATATCGCCGAGGGCACCTGGCGTCGGCTCAATGACTACTCATGGCCAGGCAACGTGCGCGAGTTGGAGAATGTGCTCACCCGTGCCACGGTGCTGGCACGGGGCGACACTCTGACACCGGACCTCTTTTCCCTGGGCGATGATATGGTCAGCACTCCGGATGATGAAGCGGATGTTCAGGTGTCTTCACCACGTCTCATCACCCTGGATGAGATGGAGCGCGAGCACGTCGCTGCGGTGCTGCTCCACGTGCGCTGGCACAAGGGCAGGGCCTGCGACATCCTGGGCATCTCACGTCCCGCCCTCGACCGTAAGATCGAGCGCTACGAGCTTGCCTGAGCGGCTGCGGGCGTTCAGCGCCGCGCGTACACCTTCAGCTTACCGTCCCGCCCCAGGGCGTAGACGTTGTAGGCCTCCTGGCGCGGACCTTCCATGCCCGGCGAGCCCAAGGGCATGCCGGGCACCGCCAGGCCATGGATATCGGGCCGCGTCGCCAGCATGGTTTGGATGACGTCGGCGGGCACGTGGCCCTCCACCACGTAGCCATCCACATACGCCGTGTGGCACGACTGCAGGCGGCGCGGGATCCCCGCCTCGGCCTTGATGGGCTCGAGGTCCTGGACATCGCGGGCGTCGACGGCGAAGCCGTTGGCCTCGAGGTGCTCCACCCACTTGCTGCAACAGCCGCAGGTGGGGCTCTTGTAGACTACCACCTCGGCGGCGGTGGTGTGGCGGGAGGTGAGGGCGAGGCCGGCGGCCACGGCGGCCAGGGCCAGCAGGCCCGA
>JAABTG010000220.1 GCA_011389995.1 Thiotrichales bacterium | reverse complement strand
GTCGAAATCACCATCGAACAGCTCCAGATCCGCCACTACGCGGCCCTGGCCTTCGGCCTCCGCGGTCACGGTGTAGGTGACCACGGTGGCCCGGCTGTCGGCCTCGGGCCAGGTCACCAGCACCTCGTACTCGCCCGGAGGCAGGTCGTCAAAGGTCCAGCTGGCCAAATCCTCGTCGTCCGCCACGAGGAAGCGATAGTCACCCTCTATGGCGGTGTCCGTGGGCAGCAGATTCTTCAGGAAGCCGGAATCGCTGTAGCCCGGGTCGCCGTCGTCCACCGTGGCCCGATCGTTCACCAGGGGCAGGACATCGGTGACGGCATTGTCCGTGAGGTCCAGCAGCTCCAGGTGCTGGAGGCCCACCAGGGGCTCCAGGTCGCGGATGGCATGGTTGTGCAGGCTGAGGCCCTTGAGGGCCCTGAGTTCGCCGATGCGGCCGATGTCGAACAGCCGCGGGGCCTCGTCGTTGAAGAACTCGGTGGAGAGACCTTCGTCGGTGATGCGCAGACCGGGGGATTCCGTATCGAGGATCTGATAGGGGTCGTCTTCGCCGAACTTCGTCCGGTACTCCAGAGTCACGCCCTGGGCACCGAACTGCTCGAAGAACTGCACCTCGATGTCGTGCAGCCGGTCGCCGGTCATGTACCAATAACCGGTGGTGGAGTTGAATCCGGTGGGGAAATTGCGATCGATGACGGTATTGCCGTCGATGAGCAGGCGCGAACCGTCGTCGCTGCTGAGTTTGAACTGGATCCACCGCGACTGCTCGTTCTCCACCTGCACCTCGCCCAGCCAGCGCACGGCGAAGCTGGAGGCCAGATCGGTGCCGGGGAACGCCCCTGTGACGGTGCGCGGGAAGTTGACGGAGTCGTCGGTGCGGGTGACCACCGGATAGAGGGCCTCGAAGTCCGGCAGGGAACTGAGGGAGAGGGGGTCCGGGCTCACCGCGTTGTCGATGCTGAGGAATTCCAGGAACTCCAGGGTGGACAGGGGCGCCAGGGGCGACTCGCCGCCCTCCTGAGGATCGAGGTCGTCGATGGTGTTGCCATCCAGGGAAAGGCCCCGCAGAGTCAGGATCTCGCCGATGATGGACAGGTGGCTGGCATCGATGGAACCGCTGCCATCGGAGTCGAGGCCGTAGGTATCGGTGATGCCGGCGAAATCCAGGCTCAGGATATCCAGGCTGACCATGCCCAGCGGCGAGCCGTTGAAGTCCCGGGCCGGCGCCAGGGGCAGCAGATCGGCGATGTCCGAGAAATCGTTGCTGGACAGGGTCAGGGTCTCGAGGTTGATGGCGTACTGCAGCCCCGCGAGGTCCTGGATGCCGAGGCCCGAGGCGTGGAGATGGGCCAGCCGCGCCAGGGCGGAGGCCCGCAACTCGTCGTGCACCAGGGGATTGCCGAGGAAGTCGGTGGTCACCGGCAGGCCGAGGCCTTCGGCGATGAGGGACTGGAGCACCGGGTCCGGGATATCCACGATGGGATCCGCCTGGCGCACCTCGCGGTCGCTGAACTCGGCCAGGGGCACGGCGCGGATCACCGAGTCCTCGTCGGCCTGGTCGCGGATCTCCAGGGACTCACCCACGAAGATGTCGGCGCCGCTGTCGCCGAACAGGCGGTCTGCCTGGTGGTTGCCGATGAGGGTGTCGCCACCCTCACCGCCGCGGATGCGGTCGCGGTCCGGCTCCTCGGCCGACTCGTGACTGTCGCCGGCGATGGGGGCCTTGAAGGAGACGTTGACGTTGATGGGCGTGGTGTGCTGCACCGGGGCCGGGTTATAGACCCGCAGGTGGTAGGTCCCGGCCTCCAGGCCGCCCATGGGGAACAGGGCCTCGCCGCTGGACAGGGGGATGAAGTTGGCGTCGTAGAGGTCCGCCAGCACGCCGCCCTCGGCGGTACGGATGAACAGCTCGGGGGCCGCGGCGTCGGTGTTGGCGATGCGCATCACCTGGCCGGTCTCGCCACCGAGGGTGAAGGCGATGCGGGTATGCCCCGTCTCCAGGGCCTGGCGCACCGCGGTAGTGAGGTCGAAGCGGTACTCGGTGGCGCCCGGCTCCAGGAGCTGGGCGAAGGTGAGGACCGCCGGCGCCGTGGTGTCGGCGGCACTGGCGTCGCCATTGCCCTCGCTGGCTAACACCCGCAGGCTCAGCTGCACCTGCTGGGTGAGGGGCTGGGCCAGGGGGATGACCAGGGAGGCCTCCTGGATCTGCTCCAGGTTGTCCCAGTGGGCCAGCAGCCGCGCGGCATCGAACTCGAATACGGCGGTGTCGGCGCTGCCGCCCCCCGCCCACAGCTCCGCACCACTGCGAGTGGCGGAGCCGAAGCTGGCCACGTCGGTGGTCGGCAGGCTGAACACCACGTCGTCCACCGAGGGACCCACCCGCACCAGGTTCTCCAGGCGGCCGTCGCCGAGGGTGGTGAAGCGGTACCACAACTCGCCATCCGCCTCCAGCAGGAAGCCATCGGGATTGATCTCCCCGAAGACCTCGGGGCGCCCGGTGCCACGATCGACGATGAAATCGCCGCTGCCGGTGATGGTGCGATTGGCCAGCACGTTGATGGCGTCTTCACCGGGCCGCTGGTCCTCGGGCAGGCTGGGGGAGCTGCCATAGAGGGCGTAGATCTTGCCCGCGGCGCTGCGCAGCCCGGTGACCCGGGCGTCGACGGCCGCGGCACCGGCCAGCAGGTCGTCCCGGCCGTCCCCGTCGAGGTCCAGGGAGGGGGTCTCCGGCAGCACGCCGAAGGTGTTGCCCGGTTGCTCGCCGCCGATGGTGAAGCCGGCGCCGAGGGCGTCCACCAACGCCGTTTCATCTCCGAAGGAGGCGCCCAGGTCATAGAACACCAGCACCTGACCGGACTCGTCCCTGTCCACCACCTGGCCGGTCTGATGGGCGATCTCCGTCTCCAGCAGGCCCACGGCGAGGTCCAGACGGCCATCGCCGTCGAAGTCGCCGGCGGTGGCTGTGGCGCGGCCGGAGAAGCGGCCGTCGCCGCCGAGATCGGCGGCACTGCCGCGGGTGAACACCGCCGCCGCGGCCGCCGCGGGGTCGTTGAACACCGGCTGGCCGCCGCCGTAGCTGGCGGCCCCGGCCATCACCAGGACGGTGCCGATGGCGCCCTGGCCGTCTTCCAGGGAGCGTATGAGGGCGAAGTCGTCATAGCCGTCGCGATTGAAATCCCCGAGGGCCCGCACACCCTCCAGGGCCAGCCCCCGCCACACCGCGTCGCTGTCGCCCTCGAGCTCGGTGACGCCGCCGATGGCACCGCCGTTTACCAGATAGGCGCTGCCGATGTCCGGCAGCTGAGCCAGGGTGCCGCCCAGGATCACCGACTGGCGATTGAGGAACAGGATGTCGTCCCGGGCATCGCCGTTGACGTCACCCGCCACGGTCACCGTATAGGCGAAGCCGTCATCGGTGGTGGCGCCCACCGGCAGGGTGGTGCCCAGCACGGCGCCGGCCACGGCCGCGGAACTGGGCGGCAGAAGGTCTTTCGAGATGATGTGAAGCACGGACAGGCCGCCGCCGGCGGCGATGCTGTCGCCGTTGAAGATGAAGGCGTCACTCCCATCCGCCGGGGACACCAGCACGTCCATCTCGGCATCGCCGTTCCAGTTGAGGACCGCCACATAGGCGTCCGCCACGTCGGCGGGAGAGATGAGGGCATCCTGGACGCGGTCGGGGATGACGGTGTCGGCGTTGATGAAGCGCGGCAGGTCCGGGCGCCCGAAGAGGGTCACCAGGTCACCGGCGCCGTTCAGGAAGATCAGGTCGTTGATGCCGTCGGCCAGGCCGGAGGGCCCGCCCACGTCGCCCATGCGGGCGGCCGGGGTGCCGAAATCGTCCATGTCGATGATGAAGTCCGCGGCCTCGGCCACGTTCTCCACCCGATCCATGGACACCGGGCCCAGCATGACGTAGGCGTAGCGCTGCCCCATCACCATGAAGTCGTCCGCGCGGTCGCCGTTGATGTCACCGATGTTGACGGCGAGGCCGATGGCCTCGTCCGCGAGGCTGCCCTCGAGGGCGGCGGCCGACTGCAGCAGGGCGTCGTCATCCCCCAGCTCCACCCCCGGGCGCAG
>JAABTG010000219.1 GCA_011389995.1 Thiotrichales bacterium | reverse complement strand
AAGATGCAGGCCTGCCGGCTCGTTCCCGCCGTTTCTTTCAGTAGCCCCCGCGTCGGCTCCGTCGACCCTCCCTCCCGGACGTGCCCATGGGTCCGAAGGCGCGGGCGTGAGGGGTGCGCAGTGGCCCGCACGGCGCCCCCGAAAGTATACTGAACACCCCGCCCTTGCCGTGGTCCAACGCCTACTTCCTGAACCATACCGCTAATCCTTGCGCTTGAATCGGCCGCCACCGGACCACATGTTGGAAACTGCCTTGAACCTGCCCCGACGCGGAAAACCGTGATGCTGATGAGATTGCTTGGAGGACTGCTGCTGCTGGCCAGCGTGGGTCTGGTTTCCTGTCAGGCCTTCATCCATGCCTTCTGAGCCCCGGCCGCTGTTGACCCCGGCCCAGGAGGCGCTCCTGCGCAGGGGGGTACGCGAGGTGGGGGACCGCCTCGCCGCCGTGCGCCGGGGGGTCCGCGGTGTGCTGCTCTACATCCTGCCCCTGCCCCTGGCCCTGGCGGCCCTGGTGAGCCTGGCATCGGGCAGCCTTGGGGCGGCGCTGGCGTCCGCCACGGCCTTCGCCCTGGTGGTGGCGGGTGGCCACTTCAACCGGCGCGGCCTGGTGGAGGAGCTGGTGGCCCCGGATCGCCGCTATACCCGGCCGTCGCGCCTGCCCTACAAGTACCTGGGTGCGGCCCTGGTGGGCGCAGGCACGGCCCTCGCCGCCTATGGTGCGGTGGGCCAGGGGGCCCTCGTCAGCATCACCTTCGGCCTGCTGGCGGTGGCGGGCTTTCATCTGGCCTACCGCCTGCCGCGACCGGCGACGCTGCTGAACCGTGCCCCGCCGGGGGGTGGGGATCGCCCCCTGCGGCGGGCGTTGGAGCAGGCCGAGGGTCGCCTGATCGCCATCGAGAAGGCAGCCCTGGGGGTGCGCAATCCGGAGCTGGAACAACGCCTGCGGCGTATCGCGGTCCAGGGGCGAGCGATTCTCGACCTCATCGCCGCGCGCCCCCATGAGCTCTACCGGGCACGCAAGTTCCTCAACGTCTACCTGGAGGGTGCCGAGCGGGTGGCCGCCCGCTATGCCCGCACCCATCGTCTGGCCCGCGGTGGCGAGCTGGAGCGGAATTTCCGCGCCGTGCTGGCGGAGATCGAAGCGGTCTTCGAGCGCCAGCGCGTGCGCCTGCTGGAGCAGGACGTCCTCGACCTGGACGTCCAGATCGAGGTCTTGCGCAAGCGCCTGGAAAGCGAGGGCATCACTTGAATCCCGTCCGTCACCGCAGTGAGGAAAGCACCATGTCCGACGATCACACCTCCCCCGGGACCGCCGTCGCCGGAGTCGCCCCGTCAGCCGTCGACGTCCCCGAGGCCGGCACCGGGGTGGCGCGGTTTTCGCGCCAGGACCTCGAACCCCTGCTGGCGGAGCTGGACATCACCGACAGTCACTCCGTGCTGTTCTTCGGCAGCCGATCCCAGGAACGTCTGACCGAGGTCTCGGACAGCCTGCTGGAGCGCGTGCGGGCCAAGGACGCCGGGCCCGCGGGGGACGCCCTCAACGACATGGTCATGACCCTGCGCGGCTTCGACGTCAGCGACCTGGACCCCAATGCCCGGGTGGGCTGGCTGGGACGGCTGCTGGGCAAGGGACGGGACGCCGCCAAGCTGTTGCAGCGCTACGAGGGGGTGCGGGACCAGATCGAGGCCGTCACCGAGCGTCTGGAACGCCACAAGACGGCCCTCATGGAGGACATCGAGGCTTTGGACCGACTGTACGCGGCCAACCTCGAGTACTTCCACACCCTCGAACGCTACATCGCCGCCGGCGAGGAGAAGCTGAGGGAATTCGATGAGGAGCATATACCGGCGCTGGTCACAGAGGTGGAGGCGGGGGGCGACACCCTGACCGCCCAGCGCCTGCGTGACCTGCGGGGGACGCGGGACGATCTGGAGCGGCGTGTCCATGACCTGCGTCTCACCCGTCAGGTGACCATGCAGAGCCTGCCCAGCCTGCGTCTGGTGCAGGAGAACGACAAATCCCTGGTCAGCAAGATGACGTCCACCCTGGTGAACACCGTGCCCCTGTGGCGCCAGCAACTGGCCCAGGCCGTCACCATCCATCGCTCCCGGGCTGCCACCGCGACGGTGGCCGCGGCCTCGGACCTCACCAACGAACTGTTGCGGGCCAATGCCGACAACCTGCGGGAGGCCAATGCCGAGACCCGCCGGCAGGTGGAGCGCGGGGTCTTCGACATCGAGGCCGTGAGCGAGGCCAACCGCAGCCTCATCGGCGCCATCGAGGACAGCCTGCGCATCGCCGACGAAGGCCGCGCGGCGCGTGCCCAGGCCAGCGCCGAGCTCAATGCCCTGGAGGCCCAGTTGCGGGAATCCCTGGCCGCCGCCAGCGCCCGTCAGGGCGGTTCCGGTGAGAACCCTGGCTGAGATGCGGGAACCCCCGGTTTCTTTGGACCTGTTTTTTACTTTGGAGATCTGATGATGTTCGATGCCAAGCGTTTACTCGATCAGTTGGTGGGCAGTGGCGCCGCCGGGGGCTTCGCCGGAGGTCTGGCGGGCGGTGCCCTGGCCAACGTCCTCGGCAGCAAGAAGGGCCGCAAGCTCGGGGGCAGCGCCCTCAAGCTCGGGGGCCTCGCCGTGGTGGGCGGCCTGGCCTACAAGGCGTGGCGCGACTACCAGCAGGGCCAGGCGACCCCCGCCGGGGAGGTGCCGGTGCCGCCGGCGGATACCGGCTTCCTGCCGTCGGAGAACGACCACAACGCCGATGACCTGAGCCGGTTGCTGGTGCGGTCCATGATCGGTGCCGCCAAGGCCGACGGCAGCATCGATACCCAGGAGAGCCAGGCCATCCTGAACCGTATCAACGAGCTCCAGCTGCCGGCCGAGGACAAGGCATTCCTGTTCGAGGAGTACAGCCGGCCCCTCGACATCGCCGCCATCGCCCGGGATGTCGATTCAACGGAACATGCCGTAGAGGTCTACGCCGCCTCGGCCCTCATGGTGGACCCGCCGTCGCCGCCGGAGCGCATCTACCTGGACAGCCTGGCCCGGGAACTTAACCTGGAGGACGGGCTGGTGCGGCAGATCCACGCCACCCTGGCCGCGGAGAGCGGCGGCTGAGGGCGCGGGCCGCGCCTCAGGCCTCGTGGTTGTAGCCCTTGACGATATAGCCGCCGGATTTCTCGTCGTATTCCAGCTCCAGCAGGCCACGCTTCTGGGCCTCGTCCAGCAGCAGCCCGAAGGAGCGGAAGCCATGGTAGCTCTCGTTGAAGCCCGGCTTGCGGCGTTTCAGGGCCTGCTTGACCATGGAGCCCCACACCTTCTCCTCCTCGCCGCGCTCGGCGAACAGGTCCTCCACCGTCGCCACCACCAGGTCCAGGGCCTCCTGGGCCTTGTCCTCTTCGGTCTTGGCGGCGGTGGGCTTCTTCGGGGCCGCGGCCTTCTTCTTGCTGGCCCGGCGCTTCTTGGGTTCGCGCACCAGGTCGTCGTAGAAGATGAACTCGTCGCAGTTGCCGATGAGCAGGTCCGAGGTGGAGTTCTTCACGCCGACACCGATCACCAGCTTGTTGTTCTCCCGCAGCTTGCTCACCAGGGGTGAGAAGTCCGAGTCGCCGCTGATGATGACGAAGGTGTCCAGATGGGCCTTGGTGTAGCAGAGGTCCAGGGCGTCCACCACCATGCGGATGTCGGCGGAGTTCTTGCCCGACTGGCGGATGTGGGGGATCTCGATGAGCTCGAAGGCCGCCTCGTGCATGGGGGGCTTGAATTCCTTGTAGCGGTCCCAGTCGCAGTAGGCCTTCTTGACCACGATGTTGCCCTTGAGCAGCAGGCGCTCCAGCACCTTCTGCACGTCGAAGGCCTTGTATTTGGCATCGCGTACGCCGAGGGCGATGTTTTCGAAATCGCAGAACAGGGCCATGTTGCGGGAGGCGGCGGTATCGGTCATGTCGATCCTTGGTTTGGGGCTTAACGTGAAAGTCGCGCAGCGACACCTTTGGACTCCCTCTCTCCCTGGGAGAGGGCCGGGGTGAGGGACGGACATGGCGCACCTTTCATCCTTCGGGGTGGCCTCGCGCCATGTCCGTTAGG
>JAABTG010000218.1 GCA_011389995.1 Thiotrichales bacterium | reverse complement strand
GTGGAGACGGGCACCGGGACGGCGGCGGTGGTGGTGCCTCCTTCGGCGGTGACGAAGCTGGACGGCGAAGCGGTGGTATTCGTGGAGACGCCGGAGGGCTTGCGGCCGCGGCCGGTGCGCCTGGGGCGGGTGACGCCCCGGGCCGCGGAGGTGCTCGCCGGTCTCGGGGTCGGGGAACGCTACGTGGCGGAGAACGTCCTGGCCCTGAAGGCCGAACTGAACCGTGCCGCCCTGGAACATGCCGGCCATGCCCACTGACGCGGTACGGAGGAGCACCCTGCCATGATTGAGAAGCTCATCGACCTCGCCCTGGCCAACCGGCTGCTGGTGGTGGTACTGGTGCTGCTGGTGATGGGGGCCGGCTATCGTTCCTATACCCAGCTCCCGGTGGACGCCTTTCCCGACGTGTCGCCGAACCTGGTGCAGGTGTTCACCGTCACCGAGGGCCTGGCGCCCGAAGAGGTGGAGCGCTACGTCACCTATCCCGTGGAGGCCGCCATGACGGGCCTGCCGGGGGTCGAGCGCATCCGCAGCATCTCCAACTTCGGGCTGTCGGTGGTCAACGTCTACTTCGACGACGCCCTGGATATCTACTTCACCCGGCGGCTGGTGGGCGAGCGGCTCCAGGAGGCCCGGGAGCAGATCCCCGCCGGCTTCGGCGAGCCCCGCATGGGGCCCATCGCCACCGGCATGGGCCTCGTCCTCTACTACTATCTGGAGGACACCACGGGCGCCTACGGCCTGACGGAGCTGCGCAGCCTCCAGGACTGGATCGTCAAGTACCAGCTCCAGACCGTGCCCGGGGTGACGGAGGTGCTGGGCATCGGCGGCCACGAGAAACAGTTCCAGGTGCGGGTCGACCCGGCGGCGCTGCTGCGCTACGACCTCGCCCTCACCGACGTCATCGGGCGCATCGAGGACAACAACCTCAGCGTGGGGGCCCAGTTCCTGACCTTGAACGACGAGGAGTACGTGGTGCGCTCCGCGGGTCTTGCCCATGGCGTAGCGGACCTGGCGGACATGGTGGTCAAGACGGTGGACGGGCGGCCGGTATACCTCCATGACGTGGCGGAGATCGGCACCGGCGGTGCCATCCGCCGGGGCCTCCAGACCCTCGACGGCGAGAAGGAGGTGGTGGCGGGCATGGTGGTGCAGCTCTACGGCACCAACGCCTCCACGGTCATCCAACGGGTGGAGGCCAAACTCGAGGAGGTGCAGAAGGCCCTGCCCGAGGGCGTGCGCATCGTGCCCTACTATCAGCAGCGGGAGCTGGTGCAGGCCTCCGTCACCACCGTACGCAACGCCCTGCTCCAGGGCATCGGCCTGGTGGTCATGGTGCTCCTGGCCTTCATGGGGGGGCTGCGGCCGGCGGTGGTGGTGGCCCTGGCCATCCCCTTCTCGGCGCTGTTCGCGACCCTGGCCATGGGCTACCTGGATATCTCGGCCAACCTGATGTCCCTGGGCGGGCTGGCCATCGCCATCGGCATGATGGTGGACGGTGCCATCGTCATGGCCGAGAACGTCGACCGCCTGCTCCACGAGGCCGACCCGGACGAGCCTCGCCACCGCGTGGTGGCGCGCGCCTGCCGCGAGGTGGCCCGGCCCATGGTCTTCGCCATCGCCATCGTCATCATCGTGTTCCTGCCCCTCTTTACCCTCCAGGGGGTGGAGGGCAAGACCTTCCGCCCCCTGGCCTACACCGTGGCCCTGGCGATGCTGGGTTCCCTGCTGTTCGCCGTGATGGCGGCGCCGGTATTCGCCGACCTGGTGATGCGCCGGCGCCGGGCGTGGCGCAGGCAGGGTATCGCGGGGGCGGACGGGCCCCTGGCCCGGGAGCCGGTCATCGTCCGGGGCCTGCTGCGGGCCTACCGGCCCCTGGTGGGCTTCTTCATCGGCCGACCCTGGGCGGCGGTGGTGCTGGCCGGGGCCATGGTGGCGGCCGGTGGGGGCGTCTTTCCCCTTTTGGGCAGCGAATTCACGCCGCGGCTCAACGAGGGCGACCTCATGGTCAACATGACCATGGCGCCGTCCATCTCCCTGGAGGAGAGCAAAAGGCTGTCCCTCATCGCCGAGCGCCGCATCCTCGAAGTGCCCGAGGTGGCCTCGGTGGTCACGCGCATCGGCCGCGGCGAGGTGGGCGCCCATGCCGACCCGGTGAACAGTGCCGAGGCCTTCACCCTGTTACGGCCGCGGGGGCAGTGGCGGGAGGGCGTGGACCAGGCCGCCATCGAGGCCGATATCCGGCACCGCCTGGAGGGCATGCCCGGCGTGCTGGTCAACCTGACCCAGCCCATCCAGTTGTCGGTGGACCACCTGGTCAGCGGGGTCAGCGCGGAGCTGGCGGTGAAGGTGTACGGCGACGATCTGGAGCGGCTCAAGGGCGCGGCCGCGGAGATCGCCGAGGTGCTGCGCAGCGTGGAGGGTGCCGCGGACGTCCACACCGAGCAGATCATCGGCTCGCCCCAGCTGCTCATCCGCCCCGACCGCGGGGCCCTGGCCCGCTACGGCATCAACCTGGGCGAGGTGCAGGAGACCATCCGGGCGGCCATCGGCGGGGTCAGGGCCGGACAGGTGTTCGACGGTGTGCGCCGCTTCGACATCAACGTCCGCTACCAGGAGCAATACCGCGCCACGCCGGAGGACGTGGCCCGGCTGCTGGTGATGGCGCCGGGGGGGCAGCGGGTACCCCTGGGGGAACTGGCCACCATCGACACCCTCGTCGGCCCGCGCCAGATCACCCGTGAGGACAACCAGCGCTTCATCACCGTACAGGCCAACGTGGTGGGCCGGGATATGGGCGGCTTCGTGAAGGAGGCCCAAGCGGCCATGGAGGAAGGGCTGACGCTGCCGCCCGGCTATGTCGTCACCTGGGGGGGGCAGTTCGAGCTGGCCCAGCAGGCCAACCGGCGCCTGGCCCTGGTGGTGCCCGTCACCCTCGGCCTCATCTCCCTGCTGCTGTACTCGAGCTTCGGCTCCATCCGCAACACCGTGCTCATCCTCCTCAACATCCCCCTGGCCCTGGTGGGCGGGGTGCTCGGCCTGTGGCTGCTGGGGGAGAACCTGTCGGTGCCGGCCTCCGTGGGCTTCATCGCCCTGTTCGGCATCGCCCTCGGCAACGGCATGGTGCTGGTGACCTACCTCAACCAGCTGGTGGGCGAGGGCCGCGCGGTGGACGAGGCCAGCCTGGAGGGCGCGTCTCTGCGCCTGCGCCCGGTGCTGATGACCGCGGCCACCACCGCCCTCGGCCTCATCCCCCTGCTGCTGGCCACGGGTACGGGCAGCGAGGTACAACGCCCCCTGGCGGCGGTGGTGATGGGCGGCCTGGTCACCTCGACCCTCCTCACCCTGCTGGTCATCCCGGCCATGTATCGCTGGTTCACCCCCGGCCACGGGCCGGTGGCAGCCCCGTCAGCCGGCCGCGGGGAAGGACCATGAACCAATCTCCCCATCATGTCATCCGACAAGGCAATTACCGGCAGGGCCATAACAGGGATATCGTTCAATCCATGAAGCCAAGAATAAGCATGATCACTCTTGGTGTACGCGACCTGGCGGCGGCGATGGAGTTTTACGAGAAGGGTTTGGGGTTCCCCCGCATGGCTTCGCCGCCAGAGGAGGCATTCTTCACCCTCAACGGTACCCGGTCGGGTTTGGACGGGCACGAGGCCGTGGCGGAGGATGCGAAGGTCCCAGGGGATGGAGTTGGCTTCCCAGGACATCCCGTCGGGGGTGGATCGACGTGCTGTTCGGCATGGCGCCCATGGTCACCTGGCTGATGTCCGCCCTGTGGCTGGGGGAACGGGCCTTCACGCCATCCCGTCACGCCGGCATGGTGCTGGGGCTGGCAGGGCTGACGGTGATGTTCGCCACCGCCGTCGACATCGACGCCCGGGCGGCTATCGAAATTTTGAATCTGGAATTTTGAATTGGGCTTGTGTTCGCTGCGCTCCCCCTGTGTTGATCCGGCTTTGAACTCGCCCTGCCGCAAAGACGAATCCTCCGCGACCTTAACCTGATAGATAAAAACGGCGAGCACAGCGATGCCGCGCCCCCAATTCAAAATTCACAATTCAAAATTGGCCGTGAAACCGGCCCCAGGGGCCGGTTCCCCGGCCTCAGCTTGCGCGGGCATATTCGTCGAAGGCGGGCGGTTCGATGGGCAGG
>JAABTG010000217.1 GCA_011389995.1 Thiotrichales bacterium | reverse complement strand
TGAGGTGAAAAGTGCATACTTTCCCACTGGCCATTGTTGCCAAGGGGCTCGTTGACCGGGGTGAGGCCCCAGACAGTGACTCCCGCTTCCTCGTACGCGTCGAGATACTTTAGAAGATAGTCGGCGTAAACGCCCTCGTAACCCGGCTTGAGGACACCCCCGTTTCCCTGGTAGCCATTGCCCGGTCCCGGCGGCTCGTACCAGGCCTCTATATCCTTCATCCAGTAAGGCGCGGTCCAGGCGGATGAAATAATTCGCAGATCATGATCTCGCTGGCTACCCTTGATGGCCAGCGCTTCGCGAATCATCGGCAGCAGGTCATAGCCTTCGTCCCTGACTCCGGGATATCTCTCACGGCTGAAGCCGTCGGCATCCACGGCGACGCTGAAGTTCCGCAACTCCCTGTCCCCGGGCACGTCTGCATAGGAATGTCCGCCTTCCACGCAGAAGTCACAGCTTCCTATGGGTGTCCTCGCGAGGGCAAAATTCGCGCCGTGTTCCGAGTAAATTTTCCGCATCACGTCGCCACGCCGTTCTTCAGACAGATGCGCCAACACGAAGGCCGAGGCCTCCGTAAAGGATGTTCCTATTCCATGCAATTCCTGCCTTTTCCGTTCGGGAAATACCTCGATGACGTTACCTTTCGGCCGTCCCGCCCTGAACACGACATCAGGTCCGGGTGAAAGTCTTTCTCCGCTTTCCGAGGTCACGAGCACCTCGTCCGACGAACTAAGTCTGTAGGATCGCATATGTACCTGGCTCACCGATGTATTCACACCCCTCCCTAACGGACATGGCGCGAGGCCACCCCGAAGGATGAAAGGTGCGCCCTGTCCGGCCCTCTCTCCCAGGGGGAGAGGGAGTCCAAAGGTGTCGCTGCGAGACTTTCACGTTAACCCCCTATTCCGCCGGGATCACGCCGCGTCTCGCCTCGAGCTGTCGGCGCACCTCATGGGCCTTCTCCTCGGTAATCGGGTACGCGGCGACGGCCCACATGGCCAGCGCAGTGGACGCTATGGGAACCATCACGTCGAAGACGCGCATCAGGAAGATCGCCTGTTCGGTCTGATCACCCTTGAGATCGACGTCGAAACCCGTGGCGTTGAGGAGAAAGCCACCCCCGGCCAGTGCCAGCGCCATTCCCAGTTTGACCACCCACCAGAAGATGGAGCCGAACATGCCCTCCCTCCGCTCGTTGGTGTTCAACTCGTCCAGGTCACAGACATCGGCGATCATGGAGCCCATCAGGGTGAACAACCCACCCAGGCCGAAGGCCATCAGCGGCGCCGGGAGCAGGAGCAGCCAGGGGTACTGCGGGTTGTAGCAGACCCACTTGAGGGCGTAGCCGATGATCGAAACAGCCATGGCATAAAAAAAGGCCCGGCGCTTCCCGAACCTCGTGGACATCCAGGTGACGATGCCGATGACGATGAAGGTGGACACCGCGCCGACCGAGCCGGACCAGCCCGCGTACTCGGCCCCCAGTTCGGTATTACCGCCGAACACGTAGTAGATGATGACGTAGAACTGAAACGACGAGATGAGCATGAAGCCGTTGAACACCAGAAAGGTCGCGAGACAGAGCTTCTGGAAGGGCACGATCCGTATGGTGATCAGGAACCCGCGAAAGAACTGGAGCATGTTCTTACCGACGGCTTCCCACGTCGAAGGCCGCTCACCCGTCACCTTCAGGGCCTCCGGTATGGCCGCGTGGGAGAAGCGTTCCCGCAGGAAGATGGCGGGAAGAACGCCCAGCGCGATGGCCAACCCGCCGACGCCTATGGCCAGGTACGCGGCCCCCTCTATCATGTCCGTGAAGATGGCGGCCTGCATGATGGCCAGGAACCACGGCGAGATGATATAGGCAAACTGCCCCATGAAATTCTGCACGCCCATCACCCGCGTGCGCTCGTGGTAATCCGGCGTGAGCTCATAGCCGAGGGCCACCCACGGCGTCGCGAAGATGGTATATCCCAGGTAGAAGACCAGTGACCCGATGAGGAAGTACCAGAAGTAGAAGATATCGGACTTGCCGAGGGGCAGCTGCCAGAGGAGGGCGAAAGTAACGCCGGCGATGATCGCCCCAACGAAAATAAAGGGGCGTCGCCGACCCCATTTCGAATGGGTCTTATCGGAGATGTATCCCATCAGGGGGTCGGTGATGGCATCCGTCAGTCGGGGGATCGCGCCCAACAAACCTACCAGGGCCGGGTTCATTGACAGCCCCAGGTTAAGTACCACGACCATTCCACCAATGGCCGCCGCCAGCAGATTGTTGACGAAGGCCCCCAGGCCATAAATGATCTTGTGGGGTAAGGAGACCCGATCCTCCGGCGCCGTTTGGTAGTGCCCGGCGGCCGCAGGGGGAGTTCCCGCGTCCGCCGCTTCATCAATGGCGGGGGGAGAATTCTTCATATCTCACTCTTTGGCATGCTGGTCGGACTGCTGTCCCCCGGGTGAGGATCCGCTTTTCCGCCACCGCAGCGCGACAGACTCCGGCAAAGGGTAGAAGCGCCCTCCGAGCGAAGGAAAGGCTGATTTAAATCCGTCCTGGATTAAATCAGCGCTTCCCTAAGGCTACCGGCCGTATACGTACGTTCCTTCCCTGCAAAGCAAAGGCAGGGCGATGGGCAAAGCACCGCTGACAGGGCCCCTGGTCGGAATCATGAACCCTGCCCCGGCACGGAATCTCAGTTGTCTGGGAAGCCGGTGAAGGCGATATCCGTTATCAGGAAGGTGTACGGGGGGCCTGGGGGGATCACGGGCGGTTCACCCAAAATCGCAAAATTAATATAGTCAGGCCGGTCCTCGAATCTTGGATGTGAAAGCGGGATGGTCACCTGCTTCCACCCCGTCGTGCCCGGCACGTCCGTGGCTACATCGGGATCGTTCAAGTCGAAAAACACATTCCCGCTCTCTTTTCCGCCACCCGAAAAAGCCACAAGTACATTGTTGGTAGGCAGACCCTTGATCTTGAAGACGAGATTCGCGTAGTCCTCGGCGAAACCCGGCTCGAAATCGGTCAGTGCCAGCAGGGCCAACTGGATGGAAAATCCATTGCCGGACGTTACAGCAAACACCGGGTTGAAGTCGGGGTCGCCATCAAAGGCGCCGTTGAATGTGGAGCCTGAGCCGAAGTCGGAAAAGCCGTAGTCCGTATCCGGCACCAGATCCAGAATGATCGCCGGGTCCGTCCTGTACATGTAGACGAAGCCATCGCCGTCGGCATCGCGGGGCAACGGTGGCGGGCGGAAATAGGCCAGGTTGTCGAAGTAGAATGTCCAGTCGTCGGGGTTATTGGCTGCGTCACCCACGACACCGTCGTCGAAGACCAACTCGACCCTGCGCACGTCTCCCAGCCCCGCCGGCATTCCCGCAAAGTCGAAGGACAGTTCCTCCCAGTCACCGGAGCCGCCGTGATTCGCCGATACCTCCGCACCTCCGAGCCCCCCTTGCAGCCGCAGCAGCACCGGCACCGCCCGCGAGGCCAGGACATCCAGGGTCAGGGTCTCCGACACGGAGAAATCGATCGGCAATTCCAGTTCCAGCCTGCTCCCGCCCGGGCCGCCGTCCTTGACCATCTCCACGACACGGCTGCTGTTGTTATTGACACTGACCGCGGGATTATCAGTGACTGCGGTTTCGCCGCCATCGAAGTCCGTAAAGGTGGGTATGGGATTCCGGGTCTCGAATGACAGCGGCAGTGCCACCTTCTGCACAAACTGAATGGCATCTGCATACAGCTCTCCCGCAATGGTGTTGCCGTCAGCGTCTTTCGGGTTCCAGAATCCAAACTGTACGATGTCGTCCAGATTCACCGTCTTGAAAGCGGTGAAGGGAATCTCGTAAATGTCCCAGTTGCCGAAAACCGTCGGCTCGAAGCCCGAGAGTTGCACGCTGTTCTTACCCAGGGCGCCACCCGTGTTCCTGCCGTCCAGGATCTCGAGGCTGATGTCGTCGAAATCCTGGAATCCTGCTGGGTCCAAAGCGAACTTCACCGCTGCAAAACGCGAGAGATCCGCGGGGGTCAACCTGAACGCCGCACCGGAGAAGAACGCGTTGTTGCTGGTGTAATCGAACTCTATGACCGTGTCGCCTTCGGTCGGAGGCACCGCCGTACTGTTCAGATCGGTTTCGACACTGTTGCCCCCGAAGAACACACTATTGATGACCTCCCTGTAGGGTAGAAGATCAACC
>JAABTG010000216.1 GCA_011389995.1 Thiotrichales bacterium | reverse complement strand
TGGCGACGACGAATAACGCCCCATGGCGTGCTGCGAACAAGCGAGAATCGAATGATTCTTGCGGGACAGGGCACTAGCGCCATGTCCGTTAGTTGTCTCCCCGGTGGGGATGACGGTACGTCTGCGCAGATCCATATCGCGGCTCCGCGGGCATCCTGGGGAGACGGCTTTTTGACGGTCTGGGCGCTTGCCGCGCCGTCGCGGGCCCGGGCCGCGGGTGCGCGCCAGTAGAATCCCCGTTGTCGATGCCCTTCCCCGCCCCTTGGCCCCGCGCCGGCTCCTCCAATGATCGCCAGAGACGGCGGGGTCACAAGGGGGACGAATTATGGAAAGACCAATTGAATCAAAGGCATAAAATAATTACAGGCGGTCTGCCGGGCGCGGCGGCGGCATCCTGGGCGACAACCATGAAGGATGCTGGCGCGGATATTGCTCCAGTTCGGCCGATTTCCGCTGATTTTTACCTCGGCCTCGGGGGGCGTTTCGCCCCATGGCCGGCGACGCTCCCGCCGGCGATCCGGCGGGCCCATCAAAGACAAGGGATAAGGTGGACTTACTAAGCATAATCGGGCTGGTGTTGGGCATCGGGGCCATCATCTTCGGCCAGGCCCTGGAGGGCGGGCATCTCCATACCCTGCTCAACGGTCCGGCCCTGGTGATCGTCTTCGGCGGCACCTTCGGTGCCATCATGTTGCAGGCACCGGCCGCCACCTTCATGCGGGCCCTCAAGATCCTGCCCTGGGTGTTCAAACCCCCCGCGGTGGCGGCCCAGGAGACCATCGAGAAGATCGTCTCCTGGAGCCACGTGGCGCGCAAGGAAGGACTCCTCGGCCTGGAGGGGGTGAGTGAGGACGAGGCGGACATCTTCGCCCGCAAGGCGTTGCAGCTCATGGTGGATGGCAACGAGCCGGATACCATCCGCGCCACCATGGAGGTGGAGATGTACACCACCGAGGATCGGGACATGGCCGCGGCCAAGCTCTACGAGGGTATGGGGGGCTACAGCCCCACCATCGGCATCATCGGCGCCGTGGTGGGGCTTATTCACGTCATGGGCAACCTGGCCGACCCGAGTGCCCTGGGCTCGGGGATCGCGGCGGCCTTCGTGGCCACCATCTACGGCGTGGGGCTCGCGAACCTGGTGTTCCTCCCCATGGGCAGCAAGCTGAAGAGCTATATCCAGAAGCAGAGCCAGTATCGGCAGATGATCATCGAGGGGATCATCGCCATCGCCGAAGGTGAGAATCCCATGAATATCGAACTCAGGCTCCGGAGCTACGTCAGTTGAAAGGTAGAGGACGTCGCCCGGAGGAGCCCGAGAACCACGAGCGGTGGCTCGTCTCCTATGCCGACTTCATCACCCTGTTATTCGCCTTTTTCGTGGTGATGTATGCCACGTCATCGGTGAACGAGGGCAAGTACCGCGTGCTGTCCGACTCCCTTTTCGCGGCGTTCTCCGGTGATACCCGCTCCATAGCCCCCATCCAGATCGGCGAGCAGGTGCGGGTCCCCATCGCCGAGGGCCAGGCAGCCCCCATGGCGGCGGTCGACGTGAATGCCCGGGTCTCCGGCAGCGCCGGCCATGGCCCCGCGGAGGAGGGCAACGAGGGCTTCAAGGGGGACGGCGAGCAGTCGGCGGAGGGCTCGGACCCCCAGGGGCCGGGGGCCGAGATGGAGAACGTGGAGGACCTGGGCGAGCGCATGCAGGAGGCCTTGTCGCCCCTCGTCGACGACGACCTGGTCACGGTCCGCGAGATGGACGACTGGCTGGAGCTGGAGATCAAGACCAGCATCCTGTTCGACAGCGGCAGCGCCCGGCTGAAGGCCGCGGCGGTGGATGTGCTGGGTGAGGTGGCGACCCTGTTGAAGCAGTTCCCCAATCCCGTCCAGGTGGAAGGCTTCACGGACGATGTCCCCATCAACACGCCGGCCTATCCCTCCAACTGGGAGCTGTCGGCGGCGCGCGCCGCCAGCGTGGTGCACCTGTTCATGAAGTACGACGTAAGGCCGGACCGCATGATGGCCATCGGCTATGGCGAGTACCGGCCCATCGCCGACAATGAGACGGCGGAAGGACGGGCCAGGAATCGGCGCGTGGTCATCGTCATCCCCGCCGACGAGGATACCCGCAAGGCCCTCGACCTGCGGCGGCTGGAGAATCTGCGCAAGGGTGGCGGCAACGCGGCAGCACGAGGCACGCCAGGCCCCGCTCCGGGATGAGCGGCGCCGGCCCACGGGGGGAGTGGATGACGTTTATCGACCCCGTACTCCTGGCATGTTCTATGCTTTGAAGGGATAGGGATGTGGGGGGCGTCAGAATGCCAGCGTTTGATGGGGGTGGCCACGGGGTCGTTACCGCGGCGCGGCTGCCGGCGATAAAGGGCCCTGCCGACGTCCCGGCGGGCGGGCGCGGTGGTTGAGCCCGGCGACATCCAGCCGCCGGGCACGGTCTATCCGGTGGTACCCACCCATAAGGATTCGAATCGTCCCCGCGGTGGTCCGGAGGAGATCCGACGCCGCAGGCGTCGGCATCCCCCCCCGCGCCCGCGCAACGCGCCGTCCCCCGATGAAGGTCATGACGACGACGAAGATACAGGCGGTCATGTGGACGAGTACGCCTGAGGAGAGAGGACCATGGTGATTGACCCACTCGCTGCTGCGGCGCTGGCCGGACTGGTGGTAATGGCCATCGCCCTCCTCGTCACCGGCTACCGCCTGCGCCACCTGGTACGCCGGGTGGGGGAGCAGGACCGTTACATCCGGGAGCAGGAACGTACCCTCCAGGCCCTGTGTGCCGGGGCCCGGGGGCTGGGGGACAGCCTGCGGACGCTGGAGCAGCGCATCCGCGGCGCCCAGCAGCGCCTGGATGATCTCGATGGCGCCGAACCCGAGGGCCGGCTGTATCGCCAGGCCATCGAGCGGGCCCGCCGGGGAGCGGACCAGAAGGAACTGGTGGATACCTTCGGCCTGGAGCCCGGTGAGGCGGATCTGCTGAGACGCCTCCACACCCCCGGGGGACGGCACCTCAACTGAGCCGGCCCCGGCGGAGGGCTTCACCCCGGTGGGGCGTCGGCAGCACCCGGCCCTCGCCGGCTCTGGCGGCAGCCGGCGCCCCCCGCACCGGCGCCGGCTGGTAGAATGGGACGGTTATGGCGAAGTCCCGGAAAAAAAGTCGCGCTCCCCGCAAAGGCCGTCCCTCCAAAGCCCGGCGTTTCCCCTGGCTCAAGCTCGCCAGCGCCGTGACGGTGGTGGTGGGCGTGGGCCTGATGCTCCAGCTGGCCTGGCTCGACAGTCGTATCCGCAGTGAATTCGAGGGTCGGCGCTGGGCCCTGCCGGCGCGCATCTATGCCCAGCCGGTGGAGCTCTATGCCGGCCGGGCGATGTCTCCCGGCCATATGGAAGCACTGCTGCGGGACCTCGGCTATCAGGCCGTGAGGGGCGCGCGGCGGGCGGGTCAGTTCGAGCGTGACGGCAGCCGCTTCGCCCTCCATACCCGCGAGTTCGCCTTCTGGGACGGCCGTCAACCGCCGGCCCGGCTGACCCTGGAGATGGAGGACGACCGTATCGTCAGTCTCGCGGGTGAGGGGGGCCGACCCGTGGCGGTGGCCCGCCTCGAGCCAAGGGAGATCGGCCGCATCTATCCGGCCCATCACGAGGACCGGGTGCTGGTGCGCCGCGAGGACGTCCCCGGGGAGTTGGTGGCGGGCATCCAGGCGGTGGAGGACCGCAAGTTCCGCCACCATCATGGCATCGATCCCCTGGGCATAGCCCGCGCCCTGTGGGCCAACCTGCGGGCCGGCCGTACGGTGCAGGGTGGCAGCACCCTGACCCAGCAGCTGGTAAAGAACTACTTCCTCAGTCGTGAACGCACCCTGACCCGTAAGGTCAACGAGATGCTCATGGCGCTGTTGCTGGAACTGCGCTACGACAAGGACGAGATCCTTCAGGCCTACTTCAACGAGGTCTTCCTGGGCCAGCAGGGGCGGCGCGCCATCCACGGTTTCGGCCTGGCGGCGCGCTTCTATTTCGGGCGCCCCCTGGAGGAACTGGAACTGGCCCACCATGCCCTGCTCATCGGCATGGTGCGCGGACCCAGTTACTACGATCCGCGACGCCACCCGGAGCGGGCCCGGGAGAAGCGCGACCAGGTCCTGGGGATCATGGCCCGTGAGGGCGTGGTGGAGGCGGCGGCGGCCCCCCGGGCGGCGGCGCGCCCCCTGGGGCTGGCCGATGGCAGGCACCTGCGGGATTCACCCCAT
>JAABTG010000215.1 GCA_011389995.1 Thiotrichales bacterium | reverse complement strand
CCGATGCCGCCCCAGAAGCCGCCGGAGGGCATGATGATGACGTCCACCTCCGGCATTTCCCTGATCAGCATGGACGGGTAGTCGTTGAAGTTGCTCTGCTCCACCGCGCCATCCTTGATGGTGCACCCGCCGTAGAGCAGGGCCGACAGGCCGTACACGAAGGAGCCCTCCACCTGGGCCTCGATCTGCTGCGGGTTCACCGCGTAGCCGGGGTCCGTGGCGGCGACGATGCGATGGATCTTCAACTGCCCGTCGCCGTCCACCGACACCTCCGCACAGGCCGCCACATGGCTGCCGAAGGCCTTGCACACCGCAAGGCCCCGGTGCACGCCTTCCGGGGCGGACGTGCCCCAGCCGGCCTTCTCGGCCACGGCGTCGAGCACCGCCCGGCCCTTGGGGTGGTCGGCCATGAGGGCGCGGCGGAACTCCAGGGGGTCCCGGCCGGCGGCATGGGCGAGCTCGTCCATGAAGCACTCCATGTAGATGGCGTTCTGGTTGATGTTGACGCCCCGCCAGAAGCCCGGTGGTACCGGGGGGTTGCGCATGGCGTGGTCCACCAGCAGGTGGGGCACGGTGTAGCTGATGGCGTGGTCGCCGTCGGCATGGAAGCCCTGGAAGACGATGGTATCCGCGCCGCCGTCCCACCACGACGGCCTCACGGCGTGGAGGATGCTCTGGCCCGAGATGCGTACGTGCAGGCCGGTCAGCCTGCCTTCGTCGTCCAGGCCTCCCGTCAGCCGGCACTTGGTGATGGGGTGGTAGTGGCCGTGGGCCATGTCCTCCTCGCGGCTCCACAGCAGCTTCACGGGGGTGTCCGGGAGCTGTCTGGCGATGGCCACCGCCTGGCGGACGAAGTCATGGAAGGAGCCGCGCCGGCCGAAGCCGCCGCCGAGATGGATCTTGTAGACCTCACACTGCTCGATGGGCAGGCCGGCCGCCGCGGCGGTGGCCTTGAGGGCGGCCTGGCCGTTCTGGGTGGGGCACCACACCTCGCAGCGCGATTCCGTCCAGCGCGCGGTGGCGTTCATGGGCTCCATGGTGGCGTGGTTCTGGAAGGGGTAGCCGTAGGTGGCCTCCACGGTCCGGGCCGCGCCTGCCAGGGCATCCCCGGCGTCGCCGGTGCTGTTGCCCACGAACACCTGGTCGCTGCCGGTCAGGCCCTCGTCCAGCATCTCCTCGATGGACGCGCTGCTCACCCCGGCGTTGGGACCCTCGTCCCAGGTGACGGGCAGGGCATCCAGGGCCGTCTTGGCCTGCCACCAGGTGTCCGCCACCACGGCGACGGCGTCGTCGTTCACCCGTAACACCGCGCGCACGCCCGGCATGTCCCGCACCTTGGCATCATCGTATGACTGGAGTTTGCCGCCGAACACCGGACAGGCCCTGATGGCGGCATTCTTCATGCCGGGGAGGTGGAGATCGGCGCCGAAGACCTGGCTGCCGTTCAGCTTCTCCGCGGTGTCCAGGCGCTTGACAGGCTTGCCGATGAGTGTCCAGTCCGCCGGGTCCTTGAGCTGGACGTGCTGGGGCGGCCACATCCTGGCAGCCGCGGCGGCGACCTTGCCGTAGGTGGTGGTGCGGCCGCTGGGCCCGTGGGTGATCACGCTGTCGGCGGCGCTGCACTCCTCGGCCGCCACGTCCCACTCATCGGCGGCGGCCGCCACCAGCATGTGGCGGGCCACCGCGCCGCCCTTGCGCACGTACTGGTGGCTGCCGCGGATCCCCCGGCTGCCGCCGGTGGCGAAGCTGCCCCAGACCCCGTCCCGTTCCAGGCTCTGGCCGGGCGTCGGATACTCGGTGGTCACCTTCGTCCAGTCGCACTCCAGCTCCTCGGCCACCATCTGGGCCAGGCCGGTGAGGGTGCCCTGACCCATCTCGGAGCGGGCGATGCGGATGATCACCGTGTCGTCCGGCTCGATGACCACCCAGGCGTTGACCTCCGGCAGGCCCGCCGAGGGCATGTCCTCGGTGCCGTCGGCGGCGACGGGGCGGCCCTGGGCCATGGGCAGGAAGAGGCCGAGGGCCAGCCCCGAGCCCGCGGCGGTGGTGCCTACCAGAAACTCGCGGCGCGTTACCTTGACGTGGGGTGTGCTCATGCCGATTTCCCTCCCTTGGCCATTTCGGCCGCCAGGTGGATGCCACGGCGTACCCGGTTGAAGGTCCCGCAGCGGCAGATGTTGGACACGCTGGCGTCGATATCGGCATCGCTGGGCTCGGGATTGTCGTTGAGCAGCGCCGCGACCGTCATGATCATGCCCGTCTGGCAGTAGCCGCACTGGGGGACGTCCAGCTCCGCCCAGGCCTGCTGCACGGGGTGGCTGTCGTCGGCGGACAGCCCCTCGATGGTCACGATGTCCCCCGTGCCGTCGAAGGAAGACACCGGTACCGTGCAGGAGCGCACCGCCCTGCCGTCGACGTGCACCGCGCAAGCACCGCACAGCCCGATGCCGCAGCTGTACTTGGCACCCGTCAGCCCGAGCTGCTCGCGGAGCACCCACAGCAGGGGCGTGGAACCGTCCACGTCCACGTCCACATCCTTCCCGTTGACCCTCAGCTTCACCATCTTCTTACCTCCGGATATCTGGCTGGCCACAGTCTAACGCCGATGCATGGATTGCCACTACACGGAAGGCCCCGGGTCGGTGGCCGGCCCCCAAGTCTTCCTATCGCTTCCGAGATGGTCGTGGTCTGCATCCCGAGATCGACGGGCGCGAGCAGGACGAGGTCAACGGGGACGAGCCACGGAGGAGGGTGGTCGTTCCGGGAAAAGAGTGAGTCCCGCAATGAGTCGTTTCACTGCGGCTGCCCCAAAGGAAACGGGCAGCCGTCATGGGCTGCCCATCAAAGCTTCAGAGTGCATGGTTTGGCTGCACGGATGGTCTGCCAGGCCCCGCTCTACCCTTCTTCATCGTCGCTATCGTCGCCCACCACATCGTCGTTCTCGTCCAGGATGATGGCCACGATGAGGGTCGCCTCGAAGTAGCTCTCGCCGCGGGTACCGCGGGCGACGATACGCACGCGAGGCAGCCCGGCCAGGTCCTCCAGGCCGCCTTCCTCCACGATGTCGGGCCCGCTGATAATCAACTCGCCGCCTTCCGCCAGGCGCACGGGCTCGGCCGCGCCGTCGACGCTCACCTGCAGGGTGTCTGCGGTGTCCACCGAGACCAGCTCGCCGCGAAGGGTGATCTGCGACCCGCCGTCGTCATCCCCGGCGCCATCGTCATCGTCGTCATCCTCCCGGAGGATGACCAGGGCGGCGGCGATGGGGGCCTCTTGCACGAGGCCGAAGACCGTCAGGGGCTCCCCGGGCTGAATCGCCGCCGGGCCGACAACGGTGCCGTCCCCGTCCACCACCGGAGTCGTGTCATCCAGTGCCACCGTGGGGCCGTCACGCAGGGTGAAGACACCTTCGGCATTCACGACGGAGTCGGCCTCGCCGCCGCGGACCCCCACCGTTGGACGGGTGCCCGGCACGAGGCCCAGTACCTCCAGCACATGGCGGCCATCCCCCGGTTGGCTGGCCAGCAGTCCCATGGCCACCAGATCCGTCCCCGCCGTGAGCACTTCCATCCCGGCAGGGTCGCCGTTCGCGTCGAAGATGGCGCTATCGTCGCCGAATATCAGCCTCACGCAGGCCCGCTCGTTCGCCCGGGAGGAAGGGCATAACGCGAGGTCCTCCCCGATCTCGCGCACCAGGCCCCTGACGCTGAGCAACGGCGAATCGTCGGCGCTGTCGTCGTCGCCGGATCCCGCTTCACCCTCTTCGTAGGCCGCGACGAAGACCTGAGGGTGCCTTCTCCGCCCGTCGGTGGGAACGGCGAAGGAAATGGACCGCCACGGGTTACGAAGCCCCCGCGGCCGGCCGAGGGGGCGGGACCAGGAGGCATGCGTTGTCGCTGGTGGTCGCTAGGACCAGAGGAAAAGGATGGCCAACGATGGTGAGCCGCGCAAGGATGTCACGTGGGCATGGTCCGCAAATCAGGCCAGCGGCGCGCCGCCGCGAGAGAGCCGGACCAGGCGCGCAGCGCGGGAAGCCCTGGCCTTAGCTCCTCCGCTTGGGAGCGGCTTCCCTCGCGGTCTGGAGTGGAGACCGCTGCCGTTGTTGCGGCGCCCGTCGGGCGCCAGCCGGAGATGATTCGAAAAAAACCCCGGCCGTTGGGCCGGGGCTTGTCGCGGACGCCGGGGCTGGGGCCCTAGGCGTGATAGGTGAAGGGGGACGAGAAGCCGTTGCGGCCGGAGAGGAACTGGTCCATGCCATGATCCTGGTA
>JAABTG010000029.1 GCA_011389995.1 Thiotrichales bacterium | reverse complement strand
GTCGGGGGTCGGGGGTCGGGGGTCGGGGGTCGGGGGTCGGGGGTCGGGGGTCGGGGGTCGGGGGTCGGGGGTCGGGCGGATTAAATCCGCCTTTTCCTTAGAACAACACCCGCTCCCGCGGCAGCTCCCTGAGGGCTCGGCGGCGGGCCTCGTAGTCGGGCATCACCGTCGCCACCTCCCGCCAGAAGGCCGGCGAGTGGTTCATCTGCCTGAGGTGGGCCAGCTCGTGGACCACCACGTAATCGGCGAAGGCGCCGGGCAACAGCACCAGACGCCAACTCAGGTTCACGTTGCCACGGCTGGAGCAGCTGCCCCAGCGGGTGCGCGGGTCCCGCAGGGTGAGGCGGGGACAGGCGAGCCCCATTTCCCGGGCATAGTGGGCCATGCGCGCCGCCAGGTGGTCCCGCGCCCGGCGCCGATACCAGTGCTCGAGACGGGGCCGCACCTCGGCGTCGCCGAGGTCGGGGCCGCGCACGGTGAGCCACCCGCCCTCCCGCAGCACCCGGTAGCGGGGCCGCCCCAGCAGCCGCAGATGCAGGGTCTCGTCGAGCAGCGGCATGGGTCGATGGTCGGCCAGGGGCAGTGGGCGACGGGCCTCCAGGGTGGCGCGGGTACGCCACACCCACTCGCCGTGGTCCAGCAGCACCGCCTCTGCCAGGGGCCGCGGGCAGTGCCAGGGTACCCGCAGCCACACCGTGCCGTCGTCGGCCACCCGCACCTGGATGTGGCGGCGCCTCGGCACCCGGGCGAGGACGTAGTCCAGGGGCCGGCCGGCCACCGTCAGGCGGTGGCGGGAGACGGCGGCAGCCGTCACGGGCCGCCGGGCAGCGGCGCCACCCTCAGCGCCCCAGCAGCAGCGCCGCCACCGCCGGCCATTGCTCGCTCCAGTCGTCCAGGGGGCTGCGCTCGAAGCTGCTGCGGCTGTACTGGCTCATCTTGCCCTCCACGATCACCAGCAGCAGGTTGGCGGTGGCGCCGGGGGGGGCCATGGGGCTCACGTCACCGGCCGCCTCGCCCTCCCGCAACACCTGCCGCAGCTGGGTCTCGATGCGGTTGAAGAACTGGTCCACCCGGGCCCACAGCCGTTTGTGCTCCCCCACCAGGGCGTCCCCCAGCAGCACCCGGGTGATGCCGGGGTTACGGGCGGAGAACCCCAACAGCACCATGAGGATGTTCTCGCAGCGCCGCAGGGCCTCCGGCTCCTCCTGGAGAATACGCCGCACCAGCCCGAACACCGTCTCCTCGGCGAACTCGATGAGGGCCTCGAACATCTTGGCCTTGCTGGGAAAATGGCGGTACAGGGCCGCCTCCGACACCCCCACGGCATGGGCCAGCCGAGCCGTGGTGATGGCCATGCCCGGGTTGTTCTCCAACTCGTGGGCCAGGGCCTCGAGGATCTGCTGGCGGCGGCCGACGGGTGCCTCCGTCGTCATCGCGCGCTTCTCCCGGGGCCGCGGATGAGGGTGCCCACCCCCTCGTCCGTGAACACCTCCAGCAGCACCGCGTGCTCCACCCGGCCATCCACGATGTGGGCCGCCCGCACGCCGGCGCTCACCGCATCCAGGGCACAGCGGATCTTGGGCAGCATGCCGCCGTGGATGGTGCCGTCGGCGATGAGGGCGTGGACCTGCCGGGCGTCGAGCCCCGTGAGCAGTTCCCCCTGCTTGTCCAGCAGGCCCGGGGTGTTGGTGAGGAGCATGAGCTTCTCGGCATTCATGGTCTCCGCCAGCCGCCCCGCCACCAGATCGGCATTGATGTTGTACGAAAAGCCGTCGGCGCCCACCCCGATGGGGGCGATGACGGGAATGAAGTTGCCGTGGATCAGCATGTCCACCACCCCGGTATCGATGCTCTCCACCTCCCCCACGTGGCCGAGGTCGATGATCTCGGGGGCCTCCAGCTCGGGGGAGTCCTGGGTCACGGTGAGCTTGCGGGCGCGGATGAGGTCGCCGTCCTTGCCCGTGAGGCCCACGGCGCCGGCCCCGCCGTGGCGGTTGATGAAATTGACGATCTCCTTGTTCACCAGGCCACCCAGCACCATCTCCACCACGTCCATGGTCTCGGCGTCGGTGATCCGCATACCCTGGACGAAGCGCGTCTCCTTGCCGAGGCGTTCCAGCAGGGTGCCGATCTGGGGGCCTCCCCCATGCACCACCACCGGGTTCATGCCCACGTGCTTCATGAGCACCACATCCCGGGCGAAGCCATCCTTGAGGACCTCGTCCACCATGGCGTTGCCACCGTACTTGATGACGATGGTCTTGCCGGCGAAACGCTGGATGTAGGGCAGGGCCTCGGCGAGTACCCGGGCGGTGGTCATGGCGTCGGAACGGTTCAGGGACATGGCATCAGGGCAGTGGCAGATCAGTGGTCAATGGAATCAGAAGGGAAGATGCAGGTCCGGGCGCAGGCGGGACATCACTTCCCTGAAGGCGCCCTGGATGCGCTCGAGGGCCGCGGCATCGTCGGCCTCGAAACGAAACACCAGGCTCGGCGTGGTGTTGGAGGCCCGCAGCAGGCCCCAGCCATCGGGATATTCGGCGCGCACGCCGTCGGTACGGTCCACCTCCGCCCCCTCCAGGGTGACCTCCGCGAGGCGTGCCATGAGCTCGTGCTGCACGCCTTCGGGCACCGCCACCCGCAACTCCGGGGTGGCCGCGGTCTGGGGCAGGGTGGCGAAGAATGCCGCCGGCGACTCACTGCGCTGCTGCAGGATCTCCAGCAGGCGGGCGCCGGCATAGAGACCGTCGTCGAAGCCGTACCAGCGTTCCTTGAAGAAGATATGGCCCGACATCTCGCCCCCCAGCGGCGCCCCCGTCTCCATCATCTTCGCCTTCATCAGGGAATGGCCGGATTTCCACATCACGGGGTTGCCGCCGGCCTCGCCGATCACCCGACGCAGGTGCCGCGAGCACTTGACGTCGAACACGATGTCGGCCCCCGGGTTGCGTTCCAGCACGTCCGCCGCGAAGGCCATGAGCAGACGGTCGGGCCACACGATGTTCCCTGCGCCGTCCACCACCACCAGGCGGTCGCCGTCACCGTCGAGGGCGAGGCCGAGGTCGGCGCCGTGTTCCCCGACGGCCTGCTGCAGGCCCTTCAGGTTTTCGGGCACCGAAGGGTCGGGGGGGTGGTTGGGGAAGCCGCCGTCGACCTTGCAGTACAGGTCCACCACGTCATGGCCCAGGGCCCGGTAGAGGCGGGGGGCGAGCTCACTGGTGGCACCGTTGGCGCAGTCCACCACCAGCTTGAAGGCGTTGCCCAGGGCCACCGGGATATCCTCGCTGATGCGCCGGATATAGTCCGCCCCCACGTCCATCTGGTGGAGGCTGCCATCGCCCGCCACATAGTCCTTTTCCACCATCCGCCGGCGCAGGTCCATGATGGCCTCGGGGGTGAGGGACTCGCCGTCGATGACCATCTTGAAACCGTTGTCCGTGCCCGGGTTGTGGCTGCCCGTCACCACCACGCAGCTGCCCACGTCCAGGTAGCGGGCCGCGAAATAGGCCACCGGCGTGGGCACGAGACCCACGTCGATGACGTCCATGCCCGCTTCCATCAACCCCGTCACCACGGCCTCGGCCAGTTCGCGGCTGGTGTGGCGGCCATCCCGCCCCACCACGAAGCCCTTCTCACCCCGGGCGGCGGCGGCGCTGCCCACTGCCTGGCCCACGTCCCGGGCGAACCCGGCGTCCAGTCCCGCGGCCACCGGGCCACGGATGTCGTAGGCGCGGAAGAGGGCCCGGGGCGGACCGTCATCCCCCGTCTCCGGGGTCGGGCTGGCGACGGCCTCGTCCCCGGCGTCCCCGAAGATCTCCATGAAGTCCATCTCCGGCTCGGCCGTCGGCCCTTTCCCCCCCCCCTCCGTTCCGGGTCCCTCGGTGACCGTTATGCCGGTATCCGTGCCGATGCCCTCGCCGGCACTGCGGGAGACGTAATCCTCCACCACGAACTGCATGGTCTCGTGGGACATCAAGCCCACGTTCTTGGCCGCCCCCTCCATGACGATGGGGGCCTCCTCGCCCTCCGCCTCCGGGACATCGCCCCGCCCCCGCCGGCGCCGCAGGAACACCACCGCCACCAGCCCCACCAGCCCCAGGGCGGCGACGGCCAGCCAGGCCGGGGACAGGCCGTCCATGGCATCGCTGACCTCGTCACCCAGAGACATGGCACCGACGTTAAGCTTCCAGCCATAACCGGGGATGAAGTGGGAAGTGGTAGCCGCCGGCAAGGGCCCGCCACGGCGGGCCAGGACCACGTTCGGACTGGCCGGCACCACCTGCTCCACCACCATGGGCACCCCGGGGTCGGGCAGGTCGTCCACCACCCGCTGTACCAGGCCCACGTCCAGGGCGACGAAGATGTACCCTTCCCTATCGCCCCCGGCTGTCGCCGCCGGCACCAGCAGGGCGATATGGGCATCCTCCGTGCCGGTGAGCAGGGCCTCGGGCCGGGGCGCCCGACCGAGGGCCGCGGCCCGCTCCAGCATGTCGATGGCGGCATAGGTCAAGGGTGGGCTGACGTCATAGTCCACCCGGCGATGACCCACGGGCAACCAACGTGCCGCCAGGACGGCGGGGTGGCTGGTGGCGACGGCGTCGAGGCCCGCCACCCCGGCCACCGGCCCCGGCGCGCCACCCGCGGCCTCGCGCAGGGGGGCGAGCTCTTCCTCGAGGCCATGCCGCACCTGGTTGGCAAGGGTCCTGGCCAGGGCGTCCGGGGCCGCGGCGGCCTGCTCGTCGCCGCTGCCGCCGGCGCCCAGGAACAGCACGCCCGCCATGACCGCGGCCAGGGTGGCCAACAGCCCGGCCACGACCCCGATGGACCTCCCTCCCCCTTTTTTTTCTGGCGTCTTTTTCATGGTCACTACGTGGGCCTCCAGGGCCATGCCCCCGGGCCGGGGGCTCGGCCGTTGACTTCAGTGACGGCCCGAAGAACCGAAGCCACCGGCGCCACGCTCACTGGCCCGGAATTCCTTCACCACCTCGAGACGGGCCCGCACCACCGGCACGAAGACCATCTGGGCGATGCGTTCCCCCGGCTCCAGGGTGAAGGGAACGGCCCCCCGATTCCAGCAGGAGACGAATACCTGGCCCTGGTAATCGGAGTCGATGAGGCCCACCAGATTGCCGAGCACGATACCGTGCTTGTGGCCGAGGCCCGAGCGCGGCAGCAACACCGCGGCGAGGCCGGAATCCGCCATGTGCAGGGCGATGCCCGTGGGGATCAGGTGGGTGGCACCGGGGGCGACTTCCAGGGCATCGTCCACGCAGGCCCGCAGGTCCATGCCGGCGGCACCAGGGGTGGCATAGTCCGGCAGGGGAAACTGCGTGCCGATGCGCGGGTCCAGGATCTTGACTTCAACCTTGCTCAATCATGCGCTCCGCAATCAGGGTGATGAGACCGTCGGCCAGTTCCCCCTTGGTGGCCCGGCCGAGGTCCCGGGAGCCGCCCCGCCAGTAGACCGTCAGGGCGTTGTAGTCGCTGTCGAAGCCCTGCTTGTCGCCCACCAGGTTGGCGGCCACGAGGTCCGGCCCCTTGCGCTCCAGTTTGTCCCGGGCGTGGCGTTCGAGGTCACGGGTCTCGGCGGCAAAGCCCACGATGAAGGGGCCCTCCTCCACCATGGCCACGGTGGCGAGGATGTCCGGCGTGCGCTCCAGGGCCAGCTCCATTATCGCGGCGTCCTTCTTGATCTTGTCGGGGCGGCGTTGGGCCGGCCGGTAATCCGCCACCGCGGCCGCGGCGACGAATATATCGCAGCCGGCCAGGTTGCTCATAACCGTCTCCAGCATGTCCGCGGCGGATACCGTATCCACCCGCTCCACCCCCGGCGGCGTTGCCAGGGCCACGGGCCCGGCCACCAGCACCACCTCGGCGCCGGCGCGCCGCGCCGCCGCGGCCACGGCGAAGCCCATGCGCCCCGAGCTGCGGTTGCTGAGGTAGCGTACGGGGTCCAGGGCCTCGCGGGTGGGCCCGGCCGTCACCATCACCCGCAGGCCGGCCAGGGGCCCGCCGCCGAAGTGGCGCGCCACCGTGGCGACCAGCTCCGCCGGCTCCACCATGCGTCCCGGCCCGCTGTCGCCGCAGGCCTGATCACCCTCGTCCGGCCCAAGGAGGATCACCCCCCGCTGCTCCAGGGTGTGGCGATTGGCACGCGTGGCCGCGGCCGCCCACATGTGCCGGTTCATGGCCGGCGCCACCATGACAGGGGCGGCCGTCGCCAGGCAGGCGGTGGTCAGCAGGTCGTCGGCGAGCCCGGCGGCGAGGCGCCCCATGAGGTTGGCGCTGGCGGGGGCGATGAGCACCAGCTCGGCCCAGCGGGCCAGCTCGATGTGTCCCATGGCGGCCTCGGCCGCGGGGTCCAGCAGGTCCTCGTGCACGGGGCGACCGGACAGGGCCTGGAGGGTCAGGGGGGTGATGAAACGCGCCCCGCCTGCCGTCAGCACCACCCGTACCCGGGCGCCGGCGGCCTTCAGCAGCCTCACCACCTCCGCCCCCTTGTATGCCGCCACGCTGCCGCCTATGCCGAGGAGAACGCGCCTGTTGGTCAGGATGCCCATGCTGGGCTAGAGTTTACGGCCTACAGCGGTCCTTGAGTAGGCATTCACTATCAGCTCCGGCATTATTCGCCGGGGACCGGGGGCCGGGGGCCGCTGACATCACCCATTGCCGGACACGGAGGTCACCATGGCGATCACGGACTGGCCCGAGGACGAGCGTCCCCGGGAGAAACTCTTCAAACGGGGCAGCGCCGCCCTGTCCGATGCCGAGCTGCTGGCCATCTTCCTCGGCTCCGGGGTGCGGGGCCGCTCGGCGGTGGATGTGGCGCGGGATCTCCTCGGCACCTGGGGGGGCCTGCAGGGATTGCTGGACGCCGACCGCCGGCGCCTGATGACCGCGCCGGGCATCGGCCTGGCCCGCTACGCCCTGTTGCAGGCGGCCCTGGAGCTGGGGCGGCGCTACCTGGAGAGCCGCCTCGACCGCGGCCCGGTGATGGACAGCCCGGAGGCTACCGCCCGTTACCTCTCCAGCCGCCTGCGCAGCCGCCCCCGCGAGGTCTTCGCCTGCCTGTTTCTCGACAACCGTCACCGGCTCATCGCCTACGAGGAGCTGTTCATGGGCACCCTGGATGGCGCCAGCGTCCATCCCCGGGAGGTGGTCAAGCGGGTGCTGGAGCACAATGCGGCGGCGGTGATCCTCGCCCACAACCATCCCTCGGGGGTGGCGGAGCCGAGCCGCGCCGACGAGGCCATCACCCGGCGCCTCAAGGCGGCCCTGGACCTGGTGGACATCCGCCTGCTGGACCACTTCGTGGTAGGGGACGGCGCGCCCGTCTCCTTCGCCCAGCGGGGCCTGCTGTGAGGCCGCCGGGTGCGGGGCCCAGGTAAGGGCTGAATCTTTCAGCGCTTACCGTATGGTTCAGGAATGAACCACCGCATCAATCACGCAGTTGATTGAAATGCGATAGTCGGGCCCGGGCGTGTACCGGGCCCGACGTGGCCGATTTAATCCTGGACGGCTTAAATCGGCATTGCCCGAGGTTGCGGCGGGCAGGGCCTTCTGGTATAAATCGCGGCCTTTCCGCCTCCGGGCGGCGCAACCCTTGCGGCAGGCCGCCCCCACGGACGACCTGCCGGAAACCAAACCGGAAAAGCAGTCATGTCTAGAGTATGTCAGGTTACGGGCAAGCGGCCGGCCTCGGGCAACAATGTTTCCCACGCCCACAACAAGACCCGCCGTCGCTTCCTTCCCAATCTGCACTCCCATCGCTTCTGGGTGGAGAGCGAGAAGCGCTGGGTCAAGTTGAAGATAAGCCACAAGGGCCTGCGCATGATCGACAAGCTGGGCATCGAGCCCGTGCTGGCCGAGATCCGCAAGCGCGGCGACAAGGTCTGAGGGGAACATCATGAGAGACAAGATCAAGCTCGTGTCCAGCGCCGGGACCGGCCATTTCTACACCACCAACAAGAACAAGCGCACCACCCCCGACAAGCTCGAATTCAAGAAATTCGACCCCGTGATACGCAAACACGTGATGTACAAGGAAGCCAAGATCAAGTAGTCCCGTGGGGGGGCCGGACGGCCCCGTCCCGCCCTCCCCGCGCGCCATCTCTGGCGCCGCCGCCACCACCCCTTAAATCCTGCATCCGGCCCCGGCTTCGCGGCCACGCGTTTTGTGTTATAACATAACAAAACCGTCGCCGGTGGCGGACCCCGCGTGCGCCACTGCTTTTCACCCCAGACCTACGGTATGGCCCATGTGGCGTCTGTTCCTGATGTTGTTCCTGGTGGCACCACCGGTCCTCGGCGCCGGCGAGCCCCTGCGCGTCTTCGTGAGTGTGATGCCCCTCAAGACCTTCGTGGAGCGTATCGCCGCCGATGCCGTGACGGTGACCGCCATGGTGGGCCCCGGACACAATCCCCATACCTACGACCCGGCGCCGCGCCAGATCAGCGCCCTGGCACAGGCCCATCTGTATATCCGCGTGGGCGTGCCCTTCGAGGACGCCTGGATGACGCGCATCCGCGCCATCAATCCGTCCATGGAGGTGATGGACGTCCGCGCCGGCCTGGGCCTGGAGACGGACCACGGCCATGATGGCCATGACCATGGCACGGCGGGCCATGATCCCCATGTGTGGACCGATCCTCTGCTGGTGAAGCGCATGGCAGCGGATATCCGCGACACCCTGGGGCGCCTCGACCCGGCCAATGCGAAGGCCTTTGCCGCCAACTACCAGGACTTCGCCGCCGAGCTCGAGGCCCTGCACGCCGACATCCGGGCCATCTTCGCGCCCCCGGCCAACCGGCGTTTCATGGTCTATCATCCGGCGTGGAGCCATTTCGCCGCCCGCTACGGCCTCACCCAGATGGCCATTCAGCAGGAGGGCAAAGAGCCCGGCGCCCGCACCCTCAGCACCCTCATCGAAGCGGCGCAGCATCACGGCGTGCGGGTGATCTTCGTGCAACCCCAGATGGACACGCGCCTCGCCGAACGCCTGGCCGAGGAGGTCGGCGGGCGGGTGGTGGCGATGGACCCCCTGGCCGCCGACTATGGCGCCACCCTGCGCCGGGCCGCCCGCCTCATCGCCGGCAACGGTACCCCGTGACCGTGACAGACCCCGTCATCGAGTTGCGGGACGTGGGCTTCTCCTACGGCGCCGCGCCGGTGCTGGAGGGGGTGGACCTCACCGTGGAGGAAGGCGAGTTCCTCGGCATCGTCGGCCCCAACGCCGGCGGCAAGAGCACCCTGCTGAAACTCGTCCTCGGCCTGCTGGAACCCCAGCGGGGTGACATCCGGGTGCTGGGACGCCCACCCCGGGATGCCAGCCGCCATCTCGGCTACGTGGCCCAATACCCCGCCTTCTCCCGGGACTTCCCCATCACCGTGGAGCAGACGGTGCTGATGGGCCGCCTCGGCACCGGCGGCTGGCTCGGCGGCTACGACCGGGCCGATCGCGCGGCCGCCTGGCAGGCCATGGTGGAGGTGGAGGCCGAGGACCTGGCCCAGCGCCAGATAGGCAGCCTGTCGGGCGGGCAACTCCAGCGCACCCTGCTGGCCCGCGCCCTGGTGGGTAACCCCCGCGTGCTGATCCTGGACGAGCCCACGGCCAACATCGACCAGCGCGTGGAGAGCGATATCTTCGACCTGCTGGGGCGCCTCAACGAGCGCATGACCATCCTGGTGGTGTCCCACGACATCGCCTTCATCTCCGGCTACGTGGGGCGGGTGGCCTGCATCAACCGCACCCTGGTGTGCCATAAGACGGAGGCCGTGGAGGGCGAGATCATCCAGGAGCTCTACGGTGACCACGTGCGCATGGTGCGGCACCAGCACTGACGCCATGGACGGATTCCTCCACGCCCTCGGCCATCAGGCCTTCCTGCAGACCGCCCTGGCGGCGGGTCTGCTGGCCAGCATCGGCTGCGGCGTCATGGGGACCTATGTGGTGGTGAAGCGTATCGCCTTCCTGGCCGGCGGCATCGCCCATTCGGTGCTGGGCGGCATCGGTGCCGCCGTCTACTTCGGCCTGCCGCCCCTGGCGGGGGCCCTCGCCGCGGCCGTGGCGGCGGCCCTGTTGATCGGCGGCATCCGGCTGCAGTGGCGGGCCCAGGAGGATACCCTTATCAGCGCCCTGTGGGCGGTGGGTATGGCGGCGGGTATTCTGTTCATCGCCAAGACACCCGGCTATCAGACCGATCTCATGAGCTATCTGTTCGGCAACATCCTGCTGGTGCCCCGGGAGAGCCTGGTATTCATGGCCGCCCTGGACGCCCTGCTGCTGGTGGCGGTGGCCGCTTTCCACCGTCAGTTCATGGCGGTGGCCTTCGACGAGGAATTCGCCCGCCTGCGGGGGGTGCCCGTGGCCTTCTTCTACCTGCTGCTGCTGGTGCTGGTGGCGGTGACGGTGGTGCTGATGATCCAGGTGGTGGGGTTGATCCTGGTGCTCGCCCTGATCACCCTGCCCGCGGCGGTGGCCGGCCATTATGTCAACTCTCTGGGCCGCATGATGGTGGTGGCCACCCTGCTGGGCGGGGCCGTCACCAGCGGCGGGCTGGCCCTCTCCTATGGCCCCGATCTCCCGGTGGGACCCACCATCATCCTGCTGGCAGGGGCCCTGTACATCGCCTCCGCCGTGGTCAGCCGCCAACTCGCCCGGCGCCGGGCCCGGCGGGCCTTCCCCGCCGGGGCCGGGGAGGCCGGCCATGGATAGCGAACGGCTCGCACAAGTGATGCAACGGGCCGAGGCCCTGTGCCGGGAGCGCGGCGTACGCCTGACGCCCCAGCGCCGCACGGTGCTGGAACTGGTGTGCGAGGCCGAGCGCCCCATGAGCGCCTACGATATCCTCGACCTCATGCGCGCCAGCGTCAGCAACCCGGCGCCGCCCACGGTATATCGTGCCCTCGACTTCCTCCTCGAGCAGGGCCTGGTGCACAAGCTGGAGAGCATCCACGCCTTCGTGGGCTGCTCCCACCCGGACCATCCCCATTCGAGCCAGTTTCTCATCTGCGCCGATTGCGGCGACGTGAACGAGTTGGAGGACCCCGCCATCGCCCGCAGCCTGCGTCTGGCCGAGAGCGCCTCGGGCTTCGCCCCCAAGCGCCGGGTCGTGGAGCTCATCGGCACCTGCGCCCGCTGCACCGGGAAGGACCATGAGTGACGGCACCACCGGCACCCACGGCCAGGCCCCGGCCGGAGACACCGCGGTCATCCGCATCCGCGATCTGGCCTTTCGCTGGCATCCGCGGGAGTCCGTGGTGCTGGCCCTGCATGAGCTGATGGTGGAGCGCGGGGAGCAGGTCTTCATCGAGGGCCCCAGCGGCAGCGGCAAGAGCACCCTCCTCGGACTGCTGGCGGGGGTCAGCGTGGCGCGCCAGGGAGAGGTGCGGGTGCTCGACCGGCGCCTCGATACCCTGGGTGCCGCCGCCCGCGACCATTTCCGCGCCCACCATATCGGCTACATCTTCCAGATGTTCAACCTCATTCCCTATCTGTCCATGACGGACAACGTGATCCTGCCCTGCCGCTTCTCCAGGCGCCGCCGGCAGCGGGCCCTGCAACGCTCCCCCAGCCTGGAGGCGGAGGCCTTGCGGCTGCTGGGGCACCTGGACATGGACGAACCGGCCTTCCACCGGCGGCCGGTGACGGCCCTGAGCGTGGGCCAGCAGCAAAGGGTGGCGGCGGCCCGCGCCCTCATGGGCTCCCCGGAGCTCCTCATCGCCGACGAGCCCACCTCGGCCCTGGACGGGGACCGTCGCGAGTCTTTCCTGCGCCTGCTGTTCGATGAATGCCGGGCCAGCGGCGCCACCCTGGTATTCGTGAGCCACGACCGCAGCCTCGAGGGGCTGTTCCAGCGCACCATCCGCCTCGCCGACATCAACGGGGCGGTGTTGACGACCGCCACCGGGGGCTGAGCCATGGCCATACTCGGACTCGCCTGGAAGAGCCTGGTGAACCGCCGCGCCACGGCGGCCCTCACCGTGTTCTCCATCGCCCTCTCGGTGACCCTGCTGGTGGGGGTGGACCGGCTGCGTCACGAGGCCCGGGCCAGCTTTGCCAATACCATCTCCGGCACCGACCTCATCGTCGGGGCCCGCAGCGGCGGGATCCAGCTCCTGCTCTACTCGGTGTTTCGCATCGGCAGCCCCACCAACAACATGGGCTGGGCCAGCTACCAGGACCTCGCCAACCACCCCAGGGTGGCATGGACCGTTCCCATCTCCCTCGGCGATTCTCACCGCGGCTACCGGGTGATGGGCACCACCACGGCCTATTTCCAGCACTACCGTTACGGCCGGGACCGCGCCCTGGCCTTCGCCGCCGGCGGCCCATTCGACGACCTCTACGATGCGGTGCTGGGGGCACAGGTGGTCCGGCAGCTGGGCTACCGGCTGGGGGACGAACTGGTGGTGGCCCATGGCGCGGCGGATGTCGACTTCACCCGCCATGAGGACAAGCCCTTTCGGGTGGCGGGGATCCTCCGGGCCACCGGCACCCCGGTGGACCACACGGTACATGTGAGCCTGCAGGCCATCGAGGCCATCCATGTGGGCTGGCAGGGTGGGGCCCCCATGCCGGGCTTCGAGGTCCCGGCGGAGCGCCTGCGCGCCATGGACCTGACCCCCGACGAGATCACCGCTGTGCTGGTGGGCCTGACCTCCCGCATGGCGGCCTTCCAGGTTCAGCGCTACGTCAACGACTATAAAGCCGAGCCTCTGACCGCTATCCTGCCCGGGGTGGCCCTGAGCGAGCTGTGGAACCTGATGGCGGTGGCGGAAAATGCCCTGCTGGTGGTGGCGGCCTTCGTGGTGGTGGTGGGGCTGGTGGGCATGCTCACCGCCCTGCTGGCCAGCCTCAACGAGCGACGCCGGGAGATGGCCATCCTGCGATCCGTGGGGGCCCGGCCGGTCCATGTGTTCGCCCTCATCATGGGCGAGGCCGGGGTGCTGACCCTGGGCGGCATCGGTCTCGGCCTGGCCCTGCTCTACGGCCTGGTGCTGAGCGCCCGCGCCGTGATGGCACAGCATCTGGGCCTCCATATCGCCGTGACCGCGCCTGGCGGGGGCGAGGTGATGCTGCTGGGGGCCGTGGCCGTAGCCGGTTTCGTGGTGGGCATCATCCCCGCGTACCGGGCCTACCGGCTGTCCCTGGCCGACGGCCTCTCCATCCGTGTCTGACTCATCCGTGTTTTGAGGATCAATCTATGAGATACCCCACTGCCCTTGCCCTGACCCTGACCCTCACCCTGGCGGCCGGCCCGTTGTCGTCGGCGATGGCCGGGGATGGGCCCCGGGCCGCCGGGACGGCACAGGAACTGGACTGGGATGCCCTCATCCCCGAGGACTGGCGACCGGACAAGCTGATGGCGGATTACGATGCACAAGGTTTGAGTGACGACGACCCGCGGGCCCAGGAACTCATGGACAAACTGAAGGCGTTGTGGGATGAGGCCCCGGTGGTGCCCGAGCTGGATGGCCGTCGGGTGCGGCTGCCGGGCTTCGTGGTGCCCCTGGAGGTGGAGCCCGAGGCCATCGCGGAGTTTCTGCTGGTACCCTACTACGGCGCCTGCATCCATGTGCCGCCGCCACCCGCCAATCAGACCGTCTACGTGGTTACCGCCGAAGGCCGGCCCTATCGCGGCAAGCTGTTCGATACCGTTTGGGTCACCGGCACCCTGCGGGTGGAGCAGAACTCCAGTGAACTCGCCGAGGCAGGCTACAGGCTGGATGCCACCGCCGTGGAGCCCTATGAATAGCCCCCGCAGTGACTGATGGAGCCGGAGCACCCCGAATCTCCGTGACCCCTATGACGGAACGCCTATAGAGGGGTGTGCACCGTCACCCGCGGCTTCGGGGTGACGGTGCTGCGGTTTCGCGTCAGGCCGTCGCCGGGGCGCTGGCGTAGCTGCGAAGCTGCCGCGAGAAGTCCTCCAGGGCCTGGATACCCGTGTTCTCCGCCTGGCGGCACCACTCCTGAAGGGACTCCATCAGTTCCTCCTGCCGCGCGCTGCGCCGGGACCAGATATCGAACAGGCGGACACGGAACTCGTAGACCGTCTGCAGCGCGTGGCTGCGGGCCAGGGCCTGCTGGAGACGGGCCCGGGCATCGGCACTCAACAGGCTCTCCTCGCGCACCAGCAGCTTGCGGGCCTGGGCCAGCCGGCGCCGGTCGCCACCCGAGAAACGGGCCAGTTCCTCGCGATACACCTGCACCATCACGCTCCCCGCGTAGGTGGCCGCCACCTGGACCCGGGCCGTCACCACCGCCTTGACGGTATCCATGTCCACCAGGGACTTGCCGGGAATGCGGTACACCCGCGGCGCCACCCGGCGTACCCGGGCCAGACCCACCGACTGGAGGGCGCGGATGTAGAGCCAGCCGATATCCAGTTCCCACCACTTGGCCGAGAAACGCGCGGAACTGGCATGGGCGTGATGATTGTTGTGCAGTTCCTCGCCACCGATGAGCACGCCCCAGGGCACGATGTTGGTGGAGCGGTCCTGGACCTCGAAGTTGCGGTAGCCCCACCAGTGCCCGAGGCCATTGATCACCCCCGCCGCCATGATGGGGATCCAAAGCATCTGCACCGCCCACATGGTCAGCCCGGCGACGCCGAAGAGCATCACATTGGCCACCAGCATGAGGGACACGCCCAGCACGCTGTGGCGCGTGAACACGTGGCGCTCCCACCAGTCATCGGGCGTTCCCTTCCCGAACTGCTCCAGGGTCGCGCCGTCGGCCGCCGCCTCGCGGTAGAGCTCGGAACCCTCCTTCAGCACCTTGCCGATCCCCACCTGGGCAGGGCTGTGGGGGTCTTCCGGACCCTCGCAACGGGCGTGGTGCCGGCGATGAACCGCGACCCATTCACGGGTGACCATGCCGGTGGTAAGCCACAGCCAGGTACGGAAGAACAGGGCCACCAGCGGATGGAGGTCCAACGCCCGGTGGGCCTGGTTGCGGTGGAGGTATACCGTGACGGAGACGATGGTGAGGTGGGTGAACAGCAGCGTCACCAGGATCTTGCCCACGACGGACAGGCCGGTGACACCGGAGATGAGGAATTCCAATAGGGTCATGAATCTACTCTTTGTTAGGGGCTAAACGATTGTTTGACAATTGTTGTCGAATTAAATTTCCTTTGAGCTTATCATTTCGCGCCAGCCCTGCATACGCGTGGCCACCACCCGCGTCCCCGTCCCGGCAAAACTTATGTCCCGCCCCGTCACCCCCCCCATTGCCGCCGATACCATCATCGAACTGGAGGACGGGTCCGACCGCCCCATCGTGCTCATCGAACGGCGCAACCCTCCCCACGGCTGGGCACTTCCCGGCGGTTTCATGGATGAAGGGGAGACCATCGAACAGGCCGCGGTGCGCGAGGCCTTCGAAGAGACCGGCCTCGAGGTGGAGCTCGAAACCCTCCTGGGCATATACTCGCGGCCCGATCGGGATCCCCGGGGGCAGACCGTGAGCGTGGTATTCGTGGCCCGCGCCACAGGCACCCCCCGGGGCCAGGACGATGCCCTGAGGGCACGAATCTTTCGGCTGGGGGAACTGCCCTCGCCCCTGGCCTTCGACCACGATGCGATCCTGGCGGACTACGCCCGCTACCGTGCCAGCGGCGAGCTTCCGCAACCGGGCGGGCCGACGGCGCGGCGCGATGCCTGAGTACGCCGTGACGGTGCGCAGCCCCGACCGGGGCCGCAGATGCGTCACCGGCCGGCGTCGCGGCGGGGCCCCGATTCATTACCGCGGCCGCGAAATCCATCGTCGTCCCCCAGGGAGCACCCGCAGTCCATGACCGAGGCCTTCGTCGCCCGCCAGCCCATCTTCGATACCCGCCTGCAGATCTACGCCTACGAGCTGCTGTTCCGCTCCAGCGGCGAGAACGCGGCCGGTGAGCGGCTGGACGGTGGGCAGGCCACCTCTCAGGTGATCTGGAACACCTTCACCGTATTCGGCCTGGACAGCCTGGTGGGGGGCGCCCGTGCCTTCATCAACTTCAACCGCGACCTGCTGCTGGACGACAGCTCCATCATCCTTCCCCCCGACCGGGTGGTCATCGAACTCCTCGAGGACATGGAGGTGGACCAGGACCTGGTGGATGCGGTGACGCGGCTGGCGGACAAGGGCTATACCATCGCCCTCGATGACTTCTCCTATCAGGCCTCATGGCAGCCCCTGGTGGACGTCGCCCACATCGTCAAGCTCGACGTGATGGCCCTGACCGTCAGCGAGCTGGAGGAGCACATGAGCCTGTTGCAGCGTCACGACCTCAAGATGCTGGCGGAGAAGGTGGAGACGGCGGAGCAGTACGAGCAGCTAAAGGCCATGGGCTTCGATTACTTCCAGGGCTACTTTCTCGCCCGCCCCATGGTGATGAAGGGACGCCGTACCCCTGCCGATCGCACCACCATATTGCGCCTGCTGGCCAGGCTCAACGATCCCACCGCGGATATCACCGACATCGAGGCCCTCATCAGCCGCGACATCTCCTTGAGCTACAAGCTGCTGCGCTACATCAACTCGGCCCTCTTCTCCCTGCCCCGCCGGGTGGATTCCACCCGCACCGCCATCGTCCTGCTGGGCCTGGTCAACATCCGTCGCTGGGCCTCCCTCATCGCCATGTCGGGCTTCAACGACAAACCCGGGGACCTCCTGGGCATCGCCCTGGTGCGCGGCCGCATGGGCCAGAATCTGGCCGAGGCGGCGGGGCTGGCGGACCCCGACAGTCATTTCACCGTCGGCCTGTTCTCGGCCCTGGACGCCCTGCTGGACATGCCCATGGAGCAGGTGGTGGAGGAACTGCCCCTGGGCGAGGATGTGGTGAACGCCCTGCTCCACCGCCAGGGCCCTCTGGGTGCCACCCTGGCCTGCGCCCTCGCCTACGAGCACCAGGATTGGGACCACGTGGCCCTCGACGGTCTGGACGCCAGGGCCATCCGCGATGCCTATCTGTCGGCGGTGGCCTGGGCCACCCACGCGGAGCAGGAATTACCCGCCGGCGACTGAACCCGGCGACCTCCGTCAGCCCTCCCGCCGCAGCACCAGATTGCGGTAATCGTCCAACCGGCAGTGCCATCCCGCGGCCACGTAGGTGGTGGCCACCGTCTCCGTGACGATGGCCGGCCCGGCCAGTTCCTGCCCCGGCGCCAGGCTGTCCCGCGCCACCTCGACGCCGCCACCGGGGCGCCATGGCGACGTCGCGCCACCCTGCGGGGGCGCTTCCCGGGGCAGGCGCAAGGGGGGCACCGGACCGCTCACCGCCACCCGCAGGTTCACCAGTTCCACGGCGCGCTCCAGGGTATGGCCGTAGCGGGCGGCATGGGCCGTGTGAAAGGCCCCCGCCGTGGCCGCCACCGTTCCCGCCAGGGGCAGGGTGAGGGCGAAGGACTGGCCGGCATAGCGCAGGTCCACGCTGCGTTCCATGGACATGGCCGCGGCCTCCACCCCCTCCCGCTCCAGCTGTCCCCGGCCCTCGGACTCCAGTTCCCGGAAGGCCTGCTCCACCGCCTCCGGGGATACCTCCAGGGCGGGCCCGCTGAAGGTGCGGGACAGGCGCCGGCCCGGCGCCGCCGCCAGCATCCCCAGGGCCGACAGCACGCCACCATGGACCGGTACCAGGGCGCGTCCCATGCACAGGGCCTCGGCGAGGGCGCATACGTGGAGGCCGCCGGCGCCGCCGAAGCTCACCAGGGCCATGGTCCTGGGATCGATGCCCCGTTCTACCGAGATCACCCGCAGGGCCCGCGCCATGTGTTCGTTGGCCACCCGCACCACCCCGGCCGCGGCCTCCCCGGCGCTCATGCCGAGGGAATCCCCCAGCCCGGCCAGGGCGCGCCCGGCGGCCTGGGGATCCAGACCCATGCGTCCCCCCAGAAAGGCCCCGGGCACCAGCCGCCCCAGCACCAGGTTGGCGTCGGTCACCGTGGGGCGGGTACCACCGGCGCCATAACAGACGGGCCCGGGCACCGCGCCGGCGGACTCGGGCCCCACCCGGAGCATGCCGCCGGCGTCCACCCAGGCCACCGAGCCGCCGCCCGCGCCGATGGTATGCATGTCCACCATGGGCACCCCCACGGGGTAGCCCGCCACCCGTCCCTCGGTGGTGAGCCGCGGGCTGCCGTCGATGAGGGCGACGTCGGTGGAGGTGCCCCCCATGTCGAAGGACAGGGTGCGGGTCTCGCCCGCCAGGCGCCCCACCAGGCCGGCCCCCGCCAGGCCGCCGGCGGGGCCCGACAACAGCATGTGCACGGCCCGCTCCCCCGCCTGACGGGCGGATACCGTCTCTCCGGAGGACTGCATCACCGCCACCCGGGCCCGCGGCAGGCCCGCGGTGAGACGACCCATGTAGCCCGCCACCCGCGGCCCCACCGCGGCGTTGAGCCAGGTGGCGATGCCGCGCTCGTACTCGCCGTATTCCGGCAGCACCGCCGCCGAGGTGGACACGAACCAGCCGGGCGGCAGGGCCCCGGCCAGCCGCTGCTCGAAGCGGGCATCCACGAAGGAGAACAACAGGCTGATGGCCACCGCCTCGGGGGCCAGGCCCTCCAGGGCCGCCACCACGGCCTCGATGTCTTGTGCCGTGAGGTCCTCCACCACCTCGCCGCCGGGCCCCATGCGGCCGCCGGTCTCCAGGCAGGACCCACGCGGCACCGGCGGGGCGACGGCGGGGGGTTGCAACTCGTAGAGGTGGGTCCGGGCCTGGCGGCCGATGGTAAGGATGTCGCCGAAACCACGGTTGGTGACGAAGGCGGTGCGTGCCAGCTTGCCCTCCAGCACCGCATTGGTGGCCACGGTGGAACCGTGAATGACGGTCATCTCCGCCCCTTCCAGGCCCAGCTCCCGGATGCCGGTCAGAATGGCCTCGTCCGGCTCATGGGGCGTGGACAGCACCTTGTGGGCGGTGAGAGAGCCGTCGCGGTACACCACCAGGTCGGTGAAGGTGCCGCCGGTGTCCACCCCCAGGAATATGGTACCTTTGGGATCGTGACTCATGGACGAGACGGCCCTCCCCGGGGGGCTTGCAATTGACTGCAACCTTCCCAAAATTCAGCGTCCATACAGGCCTCGCGGCGAAGTGGAACAGCGGCTGTAATAACCCATGCATACTAGCGAAGTATTGGTCAGGGTCGAAGGGCTCGAGCGCCGCTATGGCGAGGCCCTGGCGGTCGCCGGCGTGTCCTTCGAGGTCCATCGTGGCGAGGTGCTGGGGCTGCTCGGGCCCAACGGCGCCGGCAAGTCCACCACCATGCAGATCATCGCCGGGGCCCTGGCGCCGAGCGCCGGGCAGGTGCATATCGACGGCCTGGACATCCTCGACCACCCCATAGCGGCCAAGGGGCGCATCGGCTACCTGCCGGAGCAACCCCCCCTGTACCGGGAACTCACCGTCGACGAGTACCTGCGCTACTGCGCCCGCCTCCATCGGGTGCCCCGGGGCGAGGTGGCCCCGGCGCTGGCCCGGGCCCGCCAACGCTGCGGCCTGGAGGCCATGGGCCATCGCCTCATCGGCAACCTCTCCAAGGGCTATCAGCAGCGGGTGGGCATCGCCCAGGCCATCATCCACAACCCCGCCGTGGTGATCCTCGACGAGCCCACCGTGGGCCTCGATCCCATCCAGATCCGGGAGATCCGCCAACTCATTCGCGAACTGGGCGGCGAGCACAGCGTCATCCTCTCCACCCACATCCTGCCGGAGGTACAGGCGGTATGCGACCGGGTGCAGATCATCCACCGCGGCCGGCTGGTGCTGAACGAGGACCTCAAGGCCCTGGAGGCCCGCAGCGAGGCGGAGCTGCTGGTGCGCCTCACGGCGCCGCCCGCCATCGAGGTGCTGGGGGGACTGCCCGGCGTGGCCCGCGTGGAGACGCCGGCCGCCGGTGTCTTTCTGCTGCATCTGACGGCGGGCGCCAATCCCGCCCCGCAGCTGGTACGGGACGCCGTGGCGGGAGACTGGGGGCTGGTGGAGTTGTCGCCACGCCGCCGCACCCTGGAAGAGGTCTTCGTCCAGCTCACCGCCGGCGATGACACCGGCCACGACACCCCGGAGGCGGCCGCATGATCCTCACCATCGCCGGGCGCGAGCTGCGCAGCCTGTTCCTGTCCCCCCTGGCGTGGTCCGTGCTGGCGGTGGTGCAGCTCATCCTCGCCTACGTGTTCCTCATCCAGGTGGAGCTGTTCCTCCAGTGGCAGCCCCGTCTCGCCGCCATGGAGGGGGCGCCGGGGGCCACCGACATCATCGTCGCTCCCCTGTTCCGCACCGCCGCCATCGTGCTGCTGCTGGTGGTGCCCCTGCTCACCATGCGCCTGGTGAGCGAGGAGCGCCGGGGCCGCACCCTGGCCCTGCTGCTGTCCGCCCCGGTCTCCATGACCCAGATCGTGCTGGGCAAATACCTGGGGGTGATGGGTTTCCTGGCGGTGCTGCTGGGCCTCACCATACTCATGCCCCTGTCGCTGGTGGCGGGCGGCGGCCTCGACTGGGGCCTGCTGGCCTCGGGGGCCGTCGGCCTGGCCCTGGTGGTGGCCGCCTTCGCCGCCGCCGGCCTGTTCCTGTCCACCCTGACGGACCAGCCCACGGTGGCGGGGGTGAGCACCTTCGGCCTGCTGTTGCTGCTGTGGATCCTCGACTGGGCCGGCGGCACCGGCAACGAGGCCGCCACGGAGGCCTTCACCTATCTGTCCCTGCTCACCCATTACGATGCCCTGCTGAAGGGCGTCTTCGACAGCCAGGACGTGCTTTACTACGTCCTGTTCTCCGTCACCTTCCTGGTGCTCGGCATCCGCCGCCTGGATGCCGAGCGCCTGCAGGAGTAGGCCGTGCGCGTCACCCGCAGGAGCCGCCGCAATGCCCGCCTGGACAACCTCGTGTTCGTGGTGTTGTTTCTGGTTGCCATGGGGCTGCTGGCCTGGCTGTCCACCCGCTATCACATCCAGGCGGACTGGACCGCCAGCGGCCGCAACTCCCTGTCCGCCGCCAGCATCGAACTCGTGGAACGCCTCGAGGGCCCCGTGACCATCACCGCCTACGCCCGGGAGGACGACGTGCTGCGCTCGGGGATCCGGGACCTGGTGGAACGCTACCGCCGCCACAAGGCGGACATGGACCTCGAGTTCGTCAACCCCGATACCGTACCGGACCGGGTACGGGAGCAGGGGATCACCGTGGACGGCGAGCTGGTGGTGGCCTACGACGGGCGCCGGGAACACGTCCAGGCCCACGCCGAAGAGGCCCTCACCAACGCCCTCCAGCGCCTCACCCGGGCCGGCGAGCGCTGGCTGGTGTTCACCACCGGCCACGGCGAGCGGGCGCCCCTGGGTCAGGCCAACCACGACCTGGGGGGCTGGGGGCGTCAGCTGGAGCAGCGGGGCTTCAACGTGCGCACCCTCAACCTCGCCAACCAGGACGAGGTGCCCCGCAATACCACGGCCCTGGTCATCGCCGGCCCCCAGGTGGACTTCCTGGCCGGCGAGGTGCGCCTCGTCACCGACTACCTGGCGCGGGGAGGCAACCTGCTGTGGCTCCACGATCCCGGCGGCCTCCAGGGCCTGGAAGGGCTGGCGGAGACCCTGGGTATCGAGTTCGTGCCGGGGACCATCGTGGACCCCACCTCCCAGCTCTTCGGCATCGAGCACCCGGCCATGGCCCTGGTGACCAGCTACGGCTTCCATCAGGTGACCCGGGACTTCGACCTCCTCACCGTCTTCCCCCAGGCCACCGGCATCACCACCGAGGCCCCCCGGGACTGGCAGCCGGAGCCCATCCTCACCAGCGCCGGGGCGGCCTGGTCCGAGACCGGTGAACTCGCCGGCGAGATCGGCTTCGACGAGGCCACGGACATCCCCGGCCCCCTCGACATCGGCCTGGCCCTGGAGCGGGCCCAGCCCGGGGGCGAGCCCGGCCCCGGCGCGGCGGAAACGGACACCGCGACCCCGCCGCGCCAGCGGGTGGTGGTGGTGGGGGATGGTGACTTCCTCTCCAACACCTATCTCGGCAACGGCGGCAATCTGGATCTCGGCTTCAACATCGTCAACTGGCTGGCCACCGACGATACCCTCCTCAACATCCCCGCCAAGACGGCCCCCGACACCCGCCTGGCCTTCTCCTCCACCGCCGTGGTGGTGATCGGTATCGGCTTCCTGTTCGTGCTGCCGGCCCTGCTGCTGGGCACCGGCATCGCCATCTGGCTGAGACGCCGCCGGCGCTGATGATGCCGCGCCGCGCCCTGCTCAACCTGACGCTGCTGGCAATGGTGGCGGCCCTCGCCGTGGTGGTGTGGCTGGAGCCCGGCAAGGAAGACACCCCGCCGCGCCCGCCCATCACCGACGTCGACGCCGCCGCCGTGGAGCGCATCGCCATCGACTACGCCGGCGGACGGCCCGGGCTCACCCTGGAGCGCCGCGGCGATAACTGGTGGCTGGCCGCGCCCTACGACCTGCCGGCCAATGCCTACAAGGCCGATACCCTGCTGGACCTGCTCGACGCCCCCAGCCAGGGCAGCGTCTCCGTCGCCGGGGACGGCCTCGACCCCTTCGGCCTGGCGCCGCCGCGGGCGGTGGTGCGTTTCGACGACTTCCCCGTGGCCTTCGGCGACACCGAGGCCATCGACGGCCACCGCTACGTGCGGGCGGGGGGCCAGGTCCATCTGATTCAGGATCGCTTCTTTCCCCAGTTGAACACCGCCGCCACGGGCTTCGTGAGCTACCGGCTGCTGGCCCCGGACGCCCGCCCCCGGGCCTTCCGGTTGGGGCAGTGGCGGGTGGAGCGGGAGGACGCAGAGTGGACGGTGGTGCCGCCCGAGGGCGGCCTGGTGGTGGATGCGGGGGCCCGCCTGGCGCGGGCGTGGCAGGAGGCGCGGGCCGTCCTCGTCAGGCCACACCAAGCCGCGGCCGCGACGACCGGACAGGAGGTGGTGGTGGAGTCCGGGGATGGAAAGCAAAGCGTAACCTTCCGGGTCTTGAAGGAAGGCGACGACACCCTGTTCGTGCGCCCCGACAAGGGGCTCGCGTACGTGGTGCCTGAACACCTCGCCCAACGCCTGCTGGAGCCTGAAACACACCCCGATGCCAGTGACAGTCCCCGAGAATCGCCGGCCGGCGGCGTCACGCCTTAACACGCCGGGCGTACCGCCGCGCCGCCCCTGAGTCCATGGCCGACCACATCCTCATCATCGACGACGACGCCGCCCTCTCCCAGATGCTCGAGTTCCATTTCGAGGACCTGGGCTACGCCACGTCCCGGGCCGAGTCCTGTGCCGGCGGCCTGGGGCTGCTGGAGACCGGCGAACCCGACGTCATCCTGCTGGACCAGCAGCTGCCCGATGGCCGCGGCGTGGAACTGCTGGACGAACTGCTGCGCCGCGCCCCCGACGTGCCCGTGGTGATGATGACCGGCGCCCACGACCTGGAGCTGGCCATCGAATCCATCAAAAAGGGGGCGCGGGACTTCATCCACAAGCCGGTCAAGAACGAGGAGCTCGAACACGCCATCCGCAAGGCCCTGGAGCATCGTCGTCTGGTGCGTCGGGTGGCCGCCCTCACCCCCGCCGAGGAACCCGCCGACACCCCCGGCGGCGAGTTGCTCGGACGCAGCGATGCCATGCTCCAGGTGAGCAAGGAGATCGCCCTGACCGCACCCTCCCAGGCCAATGTGCTGCTGATGGGTGAGAGCGGCACCGGCAAGGAGGTGGTGGCGCGCTCCATCCACCAGCACAGCGGCCTCACGGGGCCCTTCGTGGCGGTCAACAGCGCCGCCATCGTGGAGACCCTGCTGGAGAGCGAGCTCTTCGGCCACGAGAAGGGGGCCTTCACCGGCGCCGTGGCCCGCAAGATCGGCAAATTCGAACTGGCCCGCGACGGCACCCTGTTCCTGGACGAGATCGGCGAACTCCCCATGTCCCTGCAGGCCAAGCTGCTGCGGGTGCTGCAGGAGCACTCCTTCGAACGAGTGGGGGGTACCCAGACCCTCACCACCAATGCGCGCATCATCGCCGCCACCAACCGCGACCTGGAGCTGGAGGTGGCGGAGAAGCGGTTCCGGGAGGACCTGCTCTACCGCCTCAACGTCATCAGCATCGCCCTGCCCGCCCTGCGGGAACGCCGCGAGGACATCCCCCTGCTGGTGGAGGGGCTGCTGGCGCGCATCGGCCGCAGCCTCCACAAGCCCCCCCTGAGTCTGTCACCGGAGGCCATGGCCCGCCTGGAACGCTACAACTGGCCGGGCAACGTGAGGGAACTGGAAAACGTGCTCACCCAATGCATGGTGCGCGCCCGCGACGGGGTGCTGACACCGGAGATGCTGCCCCTGCCGGAGGCCACCGCGGGCGCCGACGCACGCTCGCTGCCTCCCGAGGTGGCCGTGCTCGCCAGCCTCGACGAGGTGGAGGCGGCGCACGTCCAGCGGGTTCTCGACCATACCGGCGGCCACAAGGGCCGGAGTTGCGACATCCTGGACATCTCCCGGCCGGCCCTGGACCGCAAGATCCAGAAATACGGCCTGGTGGTGCCTAAGGAAAGGCTGGTTTAATCCGCCCTGGATTAAATCAGCCCCCTTGGTCCGGTACATTGCCCGGACCAAGGGGATCGCATTTGAATCGATTACGCGATTGATGCGGGGGCCCATTCATGGGCCGCACGGGGAGCCCTGGGTCAATCAGGGATTCCTAAAGACTGATGGCGGCGACCTGAAGGAAGGCGACGCTCCCCCGGCGAGGGGGCGCGGCATCAGTCGCCGTCCTTGCCGCCCCGCCCCGAGCCCCCGAGGTCGGCCTCCTGGCGCTCCGCCCGCTCGAACTCGTCGTCGCCGTCATCGTCCGACGCAGCGGGGGCGCGGCGGGCCACGAAATGCCGGGAGAACCACAACCCCAACTCGAACAACAGCCACATGGGCAGCGCCAGCAGGGTCTGGGAAATGACGTCCGGCGGGGTCAGCAACATGCCGAAGGCGAAGGTGCCGACGATGATGTAGGGTCGCTTCTGGGCCAAGGACTCAGGCGTGCTCATGCCGCTCCACACCATGGCCACGGCGACAATGGGCACCTCGAAGGCCAGACCGAAGGCGAAGAACAGCTTGAGCACGAAATCCAGATAGCGGGCGATGTCGGTCATCACCGCCACCCCCTCCGGGGTGACGCTGATGAAGAAACCGAATACCAGGGGGAACACCACGAAGTAGGCGAACGCCATGCCCATGTAGAACAGCGCCACGCTGGCCGCCAGCAGGGGCATGGCCAGGCGCTTCTCGTGCTGATACAACCCGGGTGCCACGAAGGCCCATATCTGGTGCAGGATGAAAGGCACGGCGAGGAACACCGCCAGTACCAGGGACAGCTTGAACGGGGTGAGGAAGGGTGATGCCACCTCGGTGGCGATCATGCTGGTGCCCGCGGGCATGTGCCGCAGCAGGGGCTCCGCCAGTATGTGGTAGAGGTCGTTGGCGAAGGGGAACAGGCACAGGAACACCACCAGCACCGCCAGCACCACCCGCAACAAGCGGTCCCGCAACTCCACCAGGTGCTGGAGGAACGGCATCTCCTCCTGCTGGTCTCCGGGGGTCTCCTGGCGTTTATTCATGGTTGCCCGGCGGGGACGGCCTGCTGGACTCCTTGTCCTTGTCGTCCCTGTCCCCGCCCTTGTCCTGATGCGGGGCCGCAGGGGCGCGGGGATCCGGCCGGGCGGCGGCCTCTGCGGGCTTGCGCACGGTATCGCCGGCCGTGGCATTGAGTTCGGAACCCAGGGAGTCCACCTCCTCGGCCACGTCCCGCACCGCCTCCTGGGTATCCTCCACGATCTCGTAGATGTCCTTCATCTCCGGCTTGCCGCCCATGGCCTGCTGGATCTCGTGCTCCCGCAGTTCCCGCTGCACGTCGTCCTTGACGCTGGACGCATAGCGTCGCGCGCGGCCGAGCCAGAGGCCGAGGGTACGGGCGAGCCGGGGCAGGCGCTCGGGCCCCACCACCAGCAGGGCCACCACACCGATGAGCAGGATCTCGAGAAAGCCGATGTCAAACATGAGCGGTCAGGATGTCGCGTGATACGGCCGGGCGCGACACCTACGCCTTCTCTTTCTCTTTATCCACGGTGTCCGAGGTCCCGGCGGCATTCTCCGCCTTGGCCCCCTCGGCCAGGGACTTGGGCTCCCCGTTGTCATCCTCGTCGTCCTTGTCCTTGTCCTTCTCGTCCTCGCCGTCCTTCACCGCGCCCTTGAAGTTCTTCAGCGCCGCCCCGAGGTCGCCGCCCACATTGCGGATCTTCTTGGTGCCAAACAACAGCACCACGATCGCCAATACGATCAAAAGCTGCCAGATACTGATTCCACCGAGCCCCATATCGAGTTCTCCTCGCTGCCTAAAGAAGCGCTGAGCCGGTCGTCCCGACCGCCGCAGCACACGCCAGGGGCAAAGTGCCCTCTCCGCCTGGCTTCATTTTCAAACGCTTGACGGCTTCAAAATGGCGCCACCTTCCTGTGCCGCGCGCCACGCCGAGTTCGTCGGCGTCCCCGTCAAACCTGATGCTGTTCATCATCGCCCGCCTGCGGCTTCCGGCGCGCCTTCTCCTCCAGCCCGGACAGGCCGAAGCGGCGTTCCAGTTCCTGCAGGACATCCTCGGGGCCCAGCCCCTGATGCTCCAACATGACCAGGGTGTGAAACCAAAGATCGGCAGTTTCATGAATGATAGCCGCCCGATCACCGTCTTTCGCCGCCAACACCGTCTCAGTGGCCTCTTCCCCCACTTTCTTGAGGATGGCGTCCAGCCCCTTGTGATAGAGCCGCGCCACGTAGGACTCATCGGGGCTGGCGTGCCGCCGTTCCCGCAATACCGCCGCGACTCTCGCGAGGACGTCAGACATCGCCCCCGGCCCCCTTGCCGTAAAGGACGGCCGGATCCTCCACCACGGGCTCCACATCGACCCACGCACCGTCCCGCAGCTGCCTGTAGAAACAACGGTGCCTACCCGTATGACAGGCAATGCCACCGATCTGCTCCACTGTCAACAGCACCACGTCGTTGTCGCAGTCCAGCCGCAGCTCCCGCAGGCGTTGTACGTTGCCCGACTCTTCTCCCTTGCGCCACAGCTTACGCCGCGAGCGTGACCAGTAGATGGCGCGGCCTTCCTTGACCGTGAGGGCCAGGGACTCGCGGCTCATCCATGCCATCATGAGCACTGCGCCGGAACCCGCCTCCTGGGCGATGGCCGGTACCAGCCCTTCTTCTGTCCACTTTATTTCGTCGAGCCACGACTCGGTCATCTTTGGAAAGCCTCCGGAAACGCCCCGTTACCCCGGGCCTTTCCCGTTGCGAAGGGTTGGGGATGATACAGAAATCCGGGATTCCAGGCACTGACTACCTGACCCCGCCCACGGCTTGACCGCCACCGGCCCACCCGGGAGAATTACTGGCCCCCGGCCTGACCGCGGCGAGCACCGAAAGGAACTGAAAGCAATGAAGAAATTAAGCATCTGTGTGCTCGGTGGAACGGGCTTCATCGGCCATCACCTGTTGTTCGTCCTCGCCCGCGACGGCCACCGCCTGCGGGTCCTGACGCGCCGTCGGGAGGCCCGTCGCGACCTGCTGGTGATCCCCACCCTCGAGCTGGTGGAAACGGATGTCCATCTGGTGTCGGAACTCACCCACCAGTTCAAGGGCTGCGACACGGTGATCAACCTCACGGGGATCCTCAATCCCACCGGCGGGCCCCATGGCGACTTCAAGACCGTGCACGCGGACCTCCCCGCCAAGGTGGTGGAGGCCTGCCGCTTCAACGGTATCCGCCGGCTGTTGCACATGAGCGCCCTGCAATCCTCGACGGCAGGCCCGAGCGAATACCAGCGCACCAAGGGTGCCGGCGAACAGGCGGTGCTGGGCGCCCCGGACATGGACGTCACGGTGTTCAAGCCGTCCGTGGTTTTCGGTCCCCGGGACAATTTCTTCAACCAGTTTGCGCGGTTGCTGCGCCTGGCCCCCTTCATGCCCCTGGCGGGGGCGGATGCCCGCTTCGCCCCGGTCTTCGTGGGAGACGTGGTGGAGGCCTTCGCCCGCTGTCTGCGGGACCGTGACAGCTATGGCCAGACCTTCGAGCTGTGCGGCCCCAAGGTCTACACCCTGCGGGAACTGGTCAAGCTCAGTGGCCGCTACAGCGGCCACCGCCGTCCCGTCATCGGCCTCGGGCCGGGGCCGGCGCGGCTGCTGGCCCGGGCCATGGAGTTTCTCCCCACCCCTCCCATGACGCGGGACAATCTGGCCTCCATGAGCGTGGACAGCGTGTGCCACGACGACGGCCTCGCGGCCCTGGGGATCCGCGCCACCGAGCTGGAGAGCGTGGTGCCGGCCTACCTGTCCCGGGACGGCCGCGAGCGTTACCTGCAGGATCTGCGCTCCACCGCCCGTCGCGGTTGAGGCCGGCATGCGGGCGTACCAGGTGGGCGGCGCCGTCCGCGATCGCCTCCTCGGCCGCCCCGTGACCGATCGCGACTGGGTGGTGGTGGGCGCCACCCCCGAGGAGTTGCTGGACCGTGGCTTCCGCCCGGTGGGCAAGGACTTCCCGGTATTCCTCCATCCCGACAGCGCAGAGGAATACGCCCTCGCACGCACCGAGCGCAAGGTGGCGCCCGGCTACACCGGCTTCACCTTCCATGCCAGCCCCGACGTCACCCTCGAGGAAGACCTGGCGCGCCGGGACCTCACCATCAATGCCATGGCAGAGGACGAGGAAGGTCATCTCATCGACCCCTTCGACGGTCGGGCGGACCTGGAGGCCGGGGTGCTGCGCCATGTCTCCCCTGCCTTCGTGGAGGACCCCGTGCGCCTGCTGCGCGCCGCGCGCCTCGCCGCCACCCTGGACTTCGAGCTGGCCCCCGAGACCCTGGACCTGCTGCGGCAGATGGTGACGTCGGGGGAGGTGAACGCCCTGGTGCCGGAACGGGTGTGGGGGGAGTTGCGCAAGGCCCTGGAGAGCCCGCGGCCCCGCCGCTTCTTCGAGGTGCTGGGGGCGTGCGGGGCCCGGGCGCGGCTGTTTCCCGAGGTGGACCGCCTGTTCGGCGTGCCCCAGCCCCCGCAACACCACCCGGAGGTGGATACCGGCGTCCACACCCTCCTGGTGCTGGATCAGGCCGCCCGTCTGAGCGACGACCCCGTGGTGCGTTTCGCCGCCCTGGTGCATGACCTCGGCAAGGCGGACACCAACCCCAACCTGTGGCCCCGCCATCACGGCCACGAGCAGCTCGGCCTTCAGCGTATCGACGAACTGTGCAAAAGGCTGCGGGTCCCCGGTGAATTCCGGGAGATGGGGGTGCTGGTGGCCACCTACCACGGCCACTGCCACCGCGCCATGGAGTTGAGGCCCGCCACCCTGATGAAGGTGCTGCTGGCCCTGGACAGCTTCCGCCGCCCCGGCCGCCTGGACCAGTTCCTCACCGCCTGCGAGGCGGACGCCCGGGGCCGTACGGGCCTGGAGGACCGCCCCTACCCCCAGGCCGGGCGCTTCCGCGAGGCCTTCGCCGCCGCCCGCGCCGTGGAGACCGGGCCTCTGGTGGCCCGGGGCCTCAGCGGCCGCGACCTCGGTATCGCCCTCAAGGAGGCCCGCACCCGGGCCATCGCGGCGGCCCTTTCTGATCCTTAGCCCACCGACTCCACCAGGCCGTTGATTGATCTCGCAGCGACGCGGCGACAGCCATGAAGGTTGTGCGGTGGGCAATTGCTCCCGGCCCTTTCCCCTCACCAAGGCACCAGGAAAGACAAATAGAAGTGCATTCAATCACTTAACCCTGGGTTCTCTGTGCCTCCGTGCCTCCGTGAGAGAAACTTGGATTCCCACGGTAAAAGTCTTTTTCTCACGGAGGCACAGAGGCCACGGAGAGAAGCCATCGAGAGATAACCGGGTGCCCGGCCAGGATGCCTCGGTATGCCCTCAGACGAAGAACAACAGCAGCACGGCGCCCAGGATGAGGCGGTAGGCCACGAAGGGCAGCATGCCGATGCGCTCCACCAGCTTGAGGAACAGATGTATGCACAGGTAGGCGCTGATGCCGGCCGCCACCGTGCCCAGCGCCACCGCTCCCCAGTCGAGGGCCGCGCTCTGGCCGAGGGCGCGATAACCCTCATGGGCACCTGCCAGGCTGATGACGGGTATGGAGAGGAGGAAGGAGAAGCGGGCCGCCCCCTCGCGGCTCAGGCCGAGGGCGAGGGCCGCGGTGATGGTGATGCCCGAGCGCGAGGTGCCGGGGATGAGGGCCAGGGCCTGGGCCAGGCCGATGATGGCCACGTCCCGCCAGCGCAGGCCGTGCTCGCTGCGCGCGCCGCGGCCCGCCGCATCGGCCCACCACAGCAGCAGGCCGAAGGCGATGGTGGCCCAGGCGATCACCAGGGCCGAGCGCAGATGGGTCTCGACGAAGCCCGAGAACAGCAGCCCCGCCAGACCCACCGGTACCGTGCCCCACAATACCCCCCAGGCCAGTCGGCTCTCCCCCACGCCGCGTCGGTGATAGAGGGATGCCGCCCAGTCCCGGGCCAGCACCACGATACTGGCGCGGAAGTACCAGACCACGGCGGCCAGGGTCCCCACATGTACCGCCACGTCCAGGGACAGGCCCTGGTCTTCCCAGCCACTGAGGGCGGGCAGGAGGATGAGATGGGCCGAGCTGGAGATGGGCAGGAATTCGGTAAGCCCCTGCATGAGGGCGAGGGCGATGACGTGCCAGGGGTCCAAGGATGCTCTCCGCGATGGCCGGTAAAGGAATGGCGGCGACCCACCCGGGGGCCGTCCGGCAAGCGGGCTATTCTAGCGCCAACGGCTTACAGCCGCGCCCTCATGTCCCGCCCCGGGAAGGCGAGGAGGCCGGCGGGCAGGCCGCGACCGAGGGCCAGCACCTTGAACACCTCGCCCATCTCCCCGGGCAGGGTGAGGCGCTTGATCTCACCGCTGCGGGCGAGGGCAGCGAGCCCGCCACCGGTATCGGCGGGAGCGGCCCGCTCCAGCAGCCCCTGACCGAGGAGAAACTGGGCCTGGGTGGTGAAGCCCGCCACGTCGAGGCCGCCCGCCAGCGCCGCCTCCGCCAGATCGGTGAAATCCACGTGGCTGGTGATGTCCTGCAGGCCGGGCATGACGAAGGGGTCGTCATGGGTATGGTGACGATAGTGGCAGGCCAGGGTGCCGCCATGGCGGCCCGGTCGATAGAGCTCGCGGCGCTCGAAGCCGTAGTCGAGCACCACCATGGCGCCTTCCCTCAGGGTGGCGGCGGCGGCGGCGAGCCAGGCCCGGCGTGCCGGCGCCACCTCGGTGTCATAGGGCAGGGGTGCCGCCCCGAGGGCCGGCCGCAGCCGTGCCACGGCCGCCGCCAGTCCCTCGTCCGCGCAGGGTTCGAGGGCCCATGCCGGGCCTCCATCCCGCCACACCACGCGCCATTCCTGCACCGCGTCGCGGCCGATGCGCAGCCGCCGGAAGGGAATGGCGTCTACCACCTCATTGGCCATGATGCAGCCCCGCAGACCCGTGGCGGGCAGCCGGTCCAGCCACTCCACGCGCTCCTGCAGGGGGCTGTCGAGGGCCTCCAGGGTGGTCCGCTGGGCCGCCGCCAGCGTACCCGACAGTTCCAGCATGCGGTAACGGCGGGGCACGCGATCCAGGGCCGCCAGGGTATTGAGCACCGTCAGTGCCAGGGTGCCGCTGCCCGGCCCGAACTCCAGCACGTCGGCGTCCCCGAGGTGGTCCAGCACGGGGGCCAGGTAGGCCGCCACGCACTGGCCGAAAAGGGTGGAGATCTCGGGCGCGGTGACGAAGTCCCCGGCGGGCCCGAAGGGAGTGTCGGGGCCGCTGTAGTAGCCGAGGCCGGGGGTATAGAGGGCCATCTCCATGTAGCGGGCGAAGTCGATGGAGCCCCCGCCCTCATGGATGGCGGCGCGAATGCGCCCCGCCAGCTCCGCCGACCGGGTCTGCTCGCCGGGCGGCGGCGGGGGCAGCGGTCCGAGCTCAGCCACCATGATGTTTTTCCACAGCTGACATAATATGGCGCGTTTTGGGTGAGGGGGCCGGCCTGCTTTCGACCGACGCCCCGGGAGAACCAGAGGACCAGATGACGAATCACGACGATCAACCCCCGACCCCGGTCGCCCTGGTGACCGGCGGCTCCCAGCGCATCGGGGCAGCCATCGTGCGCGCCCTTCACGGCAGGGGCATGGACGTGGCCCTCCACTACCGGCGCTCGCGGGAGGCGGCGAGCCGGCTGGTGGCGGAACTCAACGCGGCCCGCGCCGACTCTGCGGCCCTGTTCCAGGCCGACATCCGCGACATCCGCCAGGTGAACCACCTGCTGGAGGCGGTGGTCCAGTGGCAGGGACGCCTCGACCTGCTGGTGAACAATGCCTCGACCTTCTACCCTACCCCCATGGGCCGGGCCACCGAGGAACAGTGGGACGAACTGCTGGACACCAATCTCAAGGCCCCCTTCTTCCTCGCCCAGGCGGCGGCACCCCCGCTACGGGCCAGCCAGGGCAGCATCGTGAACCTCGCCGACATCCACGGCCAGCAGCCCCTGAAGGGGCATCCGGTCTATTCCTGCGCCAAGGCCGGCAACGTCATGCTCACGCGCAGCCTCGCCCGGGAACTCGGCCCCGAGGTGCGCGTCAACGGTATCGCGCCGGGGGCCATCATGTGGCCCGCTTCGGGCATGGATGACGTGGCACGCCAGCGTATCATCAACCGCACCGCCCTCAAGCGCCAGGGCGATGCCACGGACATCGCCGCCACCGTGGTATTCCTCGCCCTGGAGGCCCCCTACATCACGGGCCAGATCATCGCCGTGGACGGCGGCCGCAGCCTCGGTTACTGACCCCGGCCGTCAGCACGCGCGTGCCGCGCGCCATGGCCGGCACAACACCGGCTCACCCGGCGCCGGGGGCCCGCACGATGGTGCCGGTATGAAGGGGGAAGAGGCCCTCGCGGCGGTCCTGGAAATAGGCCTTCAGGGTCCTGCTGATGGTGGGGAAGGCCAACTCGTCCCAGGGGATGTCCGCCTCCCGGAACAGGGCGACATCCAGGCTCTCGGCGCCGGGGCCGAAGTCCAGGTCCGTCAACTCGCTGCGAAACATCATGTAGACCTGGCTCACGTGGGGCAGGCTGAGCACCGTATAGAGACCCTGGATGCGGACCCGCGCCTTGGCCTCCTCCAGGGTCTCGCGGGCCGCCGCCTCCTCCGTGGTCTCGCCGTTCTCCATGAAGCCCGCCGGCAGGGTCCAAAAACCGTAGCGGGGCTGGATGGCCCGCCGGCACAGCAGCACGCGGTCCTCCCATACCGGCAGGCAGCCCGCCACGATCTTGGGATTCTGATAGAAGATGATGCCGCAGTCGCCGCACACGTGACGGGGTCGGTTGTCTTCCGTCGGCACCCGCCATTCCATGGCCTGGGAGCCGCACTCGCTGCAGAATTTCATGATAGCTCTCCGTACGGGGGTGCCGGCCACAAGACCTGTTCGGGGTCGTCGAAGGCCGCCCACAATTCGCGGAAGGACCTGCCCGCGACGGGGTGCTCGGCGTCGGGGGCGATGTCGGCCAGGGGCCGCAACACGAACGCATAGCGCAGGATCTCACCGCGCGGCAACTCCAGGTCGTCGTCATCCCGCACCTCGTCCCCGTACAACAACAGGTCAAGGTCCAGGGTGCGGTCCGCGAACTTGCCCCCGCCCCGTCGCCGCCCGGCGCTGTCCTCGATGTCGCGCAACGCCCCATGGAGGGCATCGGCGCCCATGTCGGTATCCAGCCCCACCACCAGGTTGAGAAAATTGTTGCCGGCGAAACCCACCGCCCGGGTCTCGTAGATGGGGGACACCTCCAGCGGCGCGAACATGCGCTCCAACGCGGCCATACCGCGGGTGACGTTGGTTCGCGGCTCCACGTTGCTGCCGACACTGATGTAGGCCCGGGTCATGGCCGGGCACGCTGCCCGCGCTCGATGGTGACCCCCACCCCGGCGGCGCCCGTCAGCGCCTTCTCCTTGTTGATGGTGAGGCGCAGCCACGGCACGTTGAATTCGCTGCGGACGATCTCGGCCAGCCGCTCCGCCAGGGTCTCCACCAGCTGGAACTCCGCCTCCTCCACGAAGCCGATCAGACGCTTGCCCACGGCCTTGTAGTCGATGGCGTCGGCGATGTTGTCCGTAGTGGCCGCGGGCCGGATGTCCCCTGCCATCTCCAGATCGATGACGACGGTCTGGCGAATCTCCCGTTCCCAGTCATAGATACCGATGACCGTTTCGACGCGCAGTTCTTTTATGAAGGTAATGTCCATGACAGGGCTTGTTGTTTATATCCGGGTTGCGGCAAGGCACGAATCTTAAAGGAGCCGTCGGCCAATTCCTACGCGGCCACTGCCACCATGGACCAGGGTCGTCATGGATCAGGGCCGCCACGGATCATTGACTGGGCCGCGGGGCGCGCGTCAAATAGCACTATGTTTATCCATGTCTTGCTTATCCTGGCGGGCTACCTGGTGGGCTCCATCGCCACGGCCGTCATCACCTGCCGCCTGATGGGCCTGCCCGACCCCCGCACGGTGGGGTCCGGCAACCCCGGGGCCACCAACGTGTTGCGGGAGGGCGGCCGGCGGGCGGCCTTCATGACCCTCACCGGAGACGTGCTCAAAGGCCTGGTGCCGGTGCTGGTGGCCACTGCCCTCTCTACGGGACCCCTGGTGCCGGCGCTGGTGGCCTGCGCGGCGTTCATTGGACACCTCTACCCGGTATTCTTCGGTTTCCGCGGCGGCAAGGGCGTGGCCACCGCCTTCGGGGCCATGCTGGGCCTGTCCTGGCCGCTGGCCCTGGCGGTACTGGCCACCTGGCTGGTCATGGCTCTCGCCTTCCGCTATTCCTCCCTGTCGGCCCTGTGCGGAGCCGTGTTGGCCCCCGCCTACGCCTACGCTCTCGGCCTCAGCGCCGGCGAACTGACCGTGGTGAGCGTCATGAGCCTGCTGTTGCTGTGGCGGCACCGGTCCAACTTCCGCAACCTGCTGGCCGGGCGCGAGAACAAGATCGGTTCCCCCAAGCCCCCGCCGGGCCAGGAAGAGGGACAGGCCCTGGACGGCGCCGGCCACTGAGCCCACTGCCGGCAATTCGGCCGCCGGCAATTCAAAGATGCGCCGCATCCAAGCCGTGCCGGATGGCACAGGCGGCCCGATCCCGCTGCGCGCCCCGCCCGGGCCGGCACCCCGCAAAAATCGCTGATGCGATTCTAGCCACAGGGGCGGCCCATACCCAGTCTTCCGGCTCAGTCCTCCGGCAAAGGCACGTCCAGGGTGTCGAGGGGCCAGCGCGGTCGGATGGAGAAGGCCGCGGACTCCTGCTGCCCCGCCGCCAGGCGCAGGTATCCCAGATAGGCCACCATGGCCCCGTTGTCGGTACAGAACTCCAGGCGGGGGAAATAGACCTCCACGCCCCGCTCGGTGGCCAGGGTCGCCAGGGCCTCCCGCAGGCGGCTGTTGGCGCTCACGCCGCCGGCGATGATGAGGCGGTGATATGCGGTGGCCTCCAGGGCCCGCCGGCATTTGATGACGAGGGTGTCCACCACCGCCTCCTCGAAGGCCCGGGCGATCTCCGCCTCGTGGCCGGGGGCACCGTCCTGGGTCCTCAAGGTGTTGATGGCAAAGGTCTTGAGACCACTGAAACTGAAGTCGAGGCCCGGCCGATCGGTCATGGGGCGGGGAAAACGATAGCGCCCCCCGCTGGCCTCGGCCGCCAGCCGGCTGATGGCCGGCCCGCCGGGGTAGCCGAGGCCCAGCAGTTTGGCGGTCTTGTCGAAGGCCTCGCCGGCGGCATCGTCCACGGATTCTCCCAACAGGCGGTAACGTCCCACGCCTTCCACGGCCACCAGCTGGGTGTGGCCACCGGACACCAGCAGGGCGAGGAAGGGGAAATCCGGGGCGGGATCCTCCAGCATGGGGGCCAGCAGGTGGGCCTCCATGTGATGGACCCCCACCGCAGGTACCTCCAGGGCCCACGCCAATCCCCGCCCGAGGGCGGCACCCACCAGCAGGGCCCCGGCAAGACCCGGCCCGGCAGTGTAGGCCACGCCGTGGATGTCGGTGCGCGCCAGGCCAGTGTGCTCCAGCAACTCGGTCATGAGGGGCAGCAGGCGGCGCACGTGGTCCCGCGAGGCCAGTTCGGGGACCACGCCGCCGTAGGTCGCGTGCAGCGCCACCTGGCTGTAGAGGCGGTGCGCCAGGAGACCGCCGTCGCCGCTGTAGAGGGCCACGCCGGTCTCGTCGCAGGAGGTCTCGATACCAAGGATGTTCATGGGCCGCGTCCCCGGGGGAAAACCCGCACTTTACATCACCGGGCCATTCTAATTACTATGCCGTGCTCTATTCACCACACTGAGTGTTTGGTTCCCTTATGCCAACCGTACAAGTCAAGGAAAACGAACCGTTCGACATCGCCCTGCGGCGCTTCAAGCGCTCCTGCGAGAAGGCGGGCATCCTCACCGAGGTCCGTCGTCGTGAGTTCTACGAAAAGCCCACCTCCGTACGCAAGCGCAAGGCGGCGGCTGCCGTCAAACGCTCCCAGAAACGCCAGGCCCGTAACATCCTACGCTCCAAGCCCCAGCGGCGTTACTGACGGTCCGGCGATCATGGCCGGCGACCTCAGGGCCACCATCCAGAATCATATCAAGGATGCCATGCGGGCCAAGGACAAGGCACGCCTCGACACCCTGCGCCTCGTGAGTGCCGCCATCAAACAGCGTGAGGTGGACGAACGCACGGAACTCGGCGATGCCGAGGTGGTGAACATCCTCCAGAAGATGCTGAAGCAGCGCCGTGACTCCCTGGAACAGTACACCGCTGCCGGCCGCCAGGACCTGGCGGACCAGGAAAGCCTGGAGATCGGCATCATAGAGGAATACATGCCCGCGGCCCTCGACGACGACGAGCTGACGGGCCTCATCGACGCCGCCATCGCCGAGAGTGGAGCCACCTCCGTCAAGGACATGGGCAAGGTGATGGGCCTCCTGAAGGGGCGCATCGAGGGCCGCGCCGACATGGGCCGGGTAAGCGGGCTGGTCAAGCAGCGCCTCGGGGCCTGACCCCTCCCATCCGGTCTTCGAGGCCTCGATGGCGGACCGTCAACCCCTTGCAGATCCCGATTACCCCAACGCCCGACGTCCGGCAGGCCGCTGAACGTGGCCGGACGCATTCCCAACGAGTTCATCGATGACCTGGTGGCCCGCACGGATATCGTGGAGCTCATCGATCATTTCGTCCCCCTCAAGCGGGCGGGTCGGGAATACAAGGCCTGCTGCCCCTTCCACAGCGAGAAGACGCCATCCTTCACCGTCAGTGCCGACAAGCAGTTCTATCACTGTTTCGGTTGCGGGGCCCATGGCACGGTCCTCGGCTTCCTCATGGAATACCAGCACATGGAGTTCGTCGAGGCGGTGGAGGAGCTGGCCCACCGCGCCGGCCTGGCGGTGCCCCGGGAGGGCGGCGGCGGGCCGGCCCCGGCGCGCCATGACGACGGGCCCCTGTTCGACATCATGGAGGAAGCCGCGCGTTACTTTCGCGGCCAGCTCCGTCAGGCACCCAAGGCTATCGACTACCTCAAGGAGCGTGGGGTGAACGGTCAGACGGCGGCGCGCTTCGGCGTCGGGTACGCCCCGCCAGGCTGGGACGGCTTCGTCGGCACCCTCGGGGGTGATAGCCGTCGCCGGGAATTGGCGGTCGAGGCGGGGCTGGCCAACAGCAAGGACGGGGGCCGGGCCTACGACCGCTTCCGGGACCGCGTCATCTTCCCCATCCGCGACCGCCGGGGCCGCATCGTGGGTTTCGGCGGGCGCATCGTCGGCGACGGCGAGCCCAAATACCTCAACTCCCCCGAGACCCCCATATTCCACAAGGGTCGGGAGGTCTATGGCCTCCACGAGGCCCGCCAGGCCAACCGCAGCCTCGAGCGGCTGGTGCTGGTGGAGGGTTACATGGACGTGGTGACCCTGGCTCAGCACGGCATCCTCTACGCCACCGCCAACCTCGGCACCGCCGCCACCACGGAGCAGATTGAGGCGCTGTTCAAGACCGCACCGGAGCTCGTGTTCTGCTTCGACGGCGACGACGCGGGCCGGCGCGCGGCGTGGCGGGCCCTGGAGAACGCCCTGCCACGGATGCAGGAAGGACGCCAGGCACGCTTCGCCTTCCTGCCCGAGGGCGAGGACCCCGACTCGCTGGTGCGTGCCCGGGGCGCGGCGGCCTTCGAGGCGCTGCTGGATGCATCATCCACCCTCTCGGGCTTCCTGCTGGATGGCCTGGCGGCAAAGACAAACCTTGCGACTCCCGACGGGCGCGCCCATCTCGTCGATCTGGCGAGGCCCTACATCGCACACCTCCCGCGGGGAGCCCTGCGGCGGGTGGTGGTGGACAATCTGGCCGAGCGCTGCCGCATGGCCGGGCCGGAGCTGGAGCGGGTGCTGCGCGACGGCGTCCCCGGTGAGGATATGCGGGCGTCGAACTTTCGCACCCCGCGCCATTCAAAAAAGACGCCCATGCGCAACCTGGTGACGCTGCTGTTGCGGCATCCCGAGCTCGCCGTCCATGTCCCGGAGCGGCAGGCGGTCCGTGACCTGCCCGTCGCCGGCGCCGCCGTGCTCCACGCCATGCTTGAGTTCCTGGAGGCAAGCCCCAAAGTCTCAATGGGAGTGATGATGGAGCATTTCAGAGACACGGAGACCGGGATATTCCTGGACAGGATCGCCCGGGCCATGGCGCCGGAACCGGCGGATTTCGACCCCCAGGCGGACTTCAAAGGGGCCTTGGCGCGCCTCATGGACGAACAGCAGATCCAGCCCCTGCGGCAGAAAATCAAGGCCGGGACAGCCTCCGAAGACGAGCTGAAACAGTATCAACGGGCCCTGGCCACGGCCAAAGGCCTGGTATCCGAAGGGGAATGAACATGGAATTTTCAATGCTTCCGTGTCATTATTGAGAGCTTCGCCCGCGAAAAAGGGCCCACACAACTTTGCCGGTCGACCATGGATTTGAATCAGCAGCAATCCCAGATTAAGGCGCTCATCGCCAAGGGCAAGGAGCAAGGCTTCCTTACCTACCACGAGGTCAATGACCATCTTCCCGATGGCATCGTCGATCCTGAACAGATCGAGGATATCATCAGCATGATCAATGACATGGGCATTACTGTCCATGAGATTGCGCCTGATGACGATGCCCTGCTCATGAGCGAGACGGCGCCCTCGGCCGATGACGAGGACGCCACCGAAGAGGCCGTGGCCACCCTCGCCACCCTGGACAGCGAGTTCGGACGCACCACGGACCCCGTGCGCATGTACATGCGCGAGATGGGTACCGTGGACCTCCTGACCCGGGAAGGCGAGATTGTCATCGCCAAGCGTATAGAGGACGGCCTCAATCAGGTCCTCTCGGCGCTGGCCACCTATCCCAATACCATCAACACCTTCCTGAAGGCCTACCACGCCGTGGAGAACGGCGAGGTCAAGCTCACCGACGTGGTGAGTGGCTTCACCATCGACCTCGACGAAGCGGGGCCGGCCGCCCCCGCGGCCCCGGCGACGGACCAGCCGGCGACGCCGACGGCCGCCGCCGACGATGCCGATGATGACAGTGACGAGGATGACAGCTCGCCGGTGGACACCGGTCCCGACCCCGAGCGCGTCGCCGCCTACGCGCACGAGGTACGCGAGGCCTATCAGAAGTTCCAGAACGGCTGCAAGCGGGGCAAGGGCGTGCAGAAGCGCGACACCGCCGCCGCCAAGCGCTTCCAGAAACAGCGCGTGGAGATCGCCGAGAAGTTCATGGCCCTGAAGCTGGTGCCCAAGCTGGTGGACGTGTTGACCCACAACCTGCGGAATGTGGTGGAGCGCATCCGTGAGCTGGAGAGGAGCATCATGGCCATGTGCGTCACCCGCAACGGCATGGACCGCAAGACCTTCATCACCAGCTTCCCCGACAACGAGACCAACCTGGACTGGCTGCCCGAGTACCTCAAGCAGAACAAGTCCAAGGCCAAGACCCTGCAACCCGTCGTGGCCGAGGTGCAGCGGCTGCAGAAGAAGCTGGCCCATATCGAGGCGGATGCCCAGATCTCCATCGGCGAGATCAAGGAGATCAACCGCAAGATGTCCATCGGTGAGGCCAAGGCCCGCCGGGCCAAGAAGGAGATGGTGGAGGCGAACCTGCGGCTTGTGATCTCCATTGCCAAGAAATACACCAACCGCGGGTTGCAGTTCCTGGACCTCATCCAGGAGGGCAACATCGGGCTCATGAAGGCGGTGGACAAGTTCGAATACCGGCGCGGTTATAAGTTTTCCACCTATGCCACCTGGTGGATCCGCCAGGCCATCACCCGCTCCATCGCCGATCAGGCCCGCACCATCCGCATTCCGGTGCACATGATCGAGACCATCAACAAGCTGAACCGGATCTCGCGTCAGATCCTCCAGGAGATGGGCCGCGAGCCCACACCCGAGGAGCTGGCCGAGAAGATGGAGATGCCCGAAGACAAGGTCCGGAAGGTGCTGAAGATCGCCAAGGAGCCCATCTCCATGGAGACACCCATAGGCGACGACGAGGACTCCCATCTGGGGGATTTCATCGAGGACACCACCATCGAGGCACCGGTGGACAATGCCACCTTCGAGGGCCTGCGGGAGACCACCCAGAACGTGCTCGCCGGTCTCACCCCGCGGGAGGCCAAGGTGTTGCGCATGCGCTTCGGCATCGACATGAACACCGACCATACCCTGGAAGAGGTGGGAAAGCAGTTCGACGTCACCCGGGAGCGCATACGCCAGATAGAGGCCAAGGCCCTGCGCAAGCTGCGCCACCCGTCCCGCTCCGAGACCCTGCGCAGCTTCCTGGACTGAGGGGGCCCGTTCGCGCCCAAGGGCGCTCCTACAGGGCGATCCTCCCCGGCCGGCTTGCCCGCGAACACCGGCCTTCGAACGGGCCGCCGGGACCCGTTCGCGCCCAAGGGCGCTCCTACAAGGGGATCCTCCCCGCCCTGTAGGAGCGGGCTTGCCCGCGAACACCGGCCTATGAACGAGCCGCCGCGGCCCGTTCGCGCCCAAGGGCGCTCCTACAGGGGGATCCTCCCCGCCCTGTAGGAGCGGGCTTGCCCGCGAACACCGGCCTATGAACGAGCCGCCGCGGCCCGTTCGC
>JAABTG010000214.1 GCA_011389995.1 Thiotrichales bacterium | reverse complement strand
CTCGGGGTAGCCCTCGGCGATCTGCAGTACGTCGCGACGACCGAGGCGCACCAGGGAGCAGGGCCGCAGGGCCGTCACCGTGGCCGTGCGTACGCTGTCCCCGAGCAACGCCGTCTCGCCGAAGAAGTCGCCGGTCCCCAGCTCGGCGATGACCCGATTGTGGCCGTCGTCCTCGCCGTGGGATACCGCCACCCGTCCCCGCGCCACCACGTAGAGGGCATCGCCGTGGGCCCCCTCGGCGATGATGGTGTCCCCCACCAGGAAGCTGACGGTGGTGGCCCGCGCGGCCAGCTGGTCCAGGGTCGCGGCGGGAAGCCGCCCCAGCAGGGGCACGCCGGCCAGCAGATCGCGGGTCTCCAGCTCCGCCACCGGGTTGGCCAGGGGGGCCACCTCACTCCCCGCCTGGGCGAGGCGCTGCTCCAGGACCGCGAAGGGCTTGGGGCTGATGCTGCCGTGGTGGCGTTCGGATTCCAGTAGATTGGCGGCCTGGGCGAGGGCGGCGCGCAGGGCGAAGCCGCCTTCGAAGGCCTCGAAGAAGGCCGGGAAGTCGCGCCGGATGTCTGCCACCCGGGCCCGGCAGGCGGCCATGCGCCCCTCGTAGTGGGCCACCAGCTCGGCCCGGTAGGATTCAGGCAGCTCGCCGTCGCCGCGCACGTAGGCGAGGGCCGCCTCCGCCATGAGGATGCGGGCCATGTCCTGGAGCAGATGCTGGGTGGTGCGGCTGCCCTGGAGACGGCTCAGCAGCGGTGCCGCCCAGTCGTGCTCCCGCAGCCAGCGCACCAGGGTGTCCTCCAGGCGCAGGAAGGGGTTGGCGCGCCGGGCCCCCGGCAGCCCCTTGTCGCGGTGGCTCGTCGCGCCGGCCACCTCGTCCTGCTTGCGGCGCAGCTCGCCCCGCAGGTCGAGGAAGGTGTACTGGGGGATGATGCCCCCTTTGAACAGTCCCTCCAGGGCCTCCAGTTCCACCCGCAGGGTCTGCTTGCGGTAACGGCGGTGCTGGTGGGCCGCCGTCACCGGGGTGGCCACCGTCAGGGCCCCCTCCACCACCGAGGCGGCCTGGCGCCCGCCCCGGGGGGTCAGCAGACCGGAGGCCGCGAGGCGCTCCAGGGTGGTGCTGGCGTGATGCTTCACCAGTCCCACGGCGCGCTTGAGCTCCGCCCCCTCGTCGGCCGACAGGCGATGCAGCCCCAGGGCCTTGATGAGGGGTCTGATGGTGGGGGCGTTCACCAGCAGGGTGAACAGCACCACCCCCAGGGTGAGGTCGAGGATCACCTGGCGGCCCGGCAGGTCCTCGGGTATGGACAGGGCGATGGCCAGGGCCAGGCCACCCTTGAGCCCGCCCCACCACATGATATGGCGCTCGCCCATGGTGACCTTGGGCAGGCCGAACAGTCGGGTGGCGACGGGCACCAGGGAATACACCATGCTGGCCCGCGCCGCCAGCACCAGCAGCACGGCGATGAGAATACCGTCGAGCTGGCGGGCGATGCTGAGGTAGTCCGCCGCCATCCCCACCAGCAGGAACAGCAGGGTGTTGGCCGCCAGGGCCAGGAACTCCCAGATGTCCCCGAGGGCCGTCACCGTCTCCCGGGGCAGCCGCGGCACTGCGAAGGCGCCGAGGGTGACGGCGCCGCTGGCCACCGCCATCACCCCCGACAGGTGCAGGGTGTGCTCGGCCACCACGAAACCGGCGTAGGCCAGTACCAGGGACAGCACCATCACCCCGGCGGCGCCCAACTGGAGGCGGCTCATGAGTTGGCCGCACAGCAGGCCGCCCACGATGCCCACCACGGCGCCACCCACGAACACCTTGAGGAACTCCAGCACCGCGCCGCCCACGGCGGTGAACTCGAAGGTGCCCAGCAGGGCCATGCCCAGGAGGATCTTGAATACCACGATGGCGGTGGCATCGTTGAGCAGGGACTCCCCCTCCACCAGCACCGTCAGGCGCTGGGGCGTACCCAGTTCCTTGAACAGCGACACCACGGCCACCGGATCCGTGGCCGAGATGAGGGCGCCGAAGACGAAGGCGGTGGCCGGCTCCACCGGCAGCAGCAGCCACAGGCCACCGCCGATGGCCAGGGTGGAGAACAGCAGGGCCGGCACCGCCAGGGTCAGTACCGGACCCATGTCCCGCACCAGCTGGCGGGCGTCGAGGTTGAGGCCGGACTCGAAGATGAGGGCGGGCAGAAAGATGAACAGCACCAGCTCGGGGGTGATGTGCACCTGGTTCATCACCTGAAGGGGCGGCCACAGGTGACCCAGGTTGCCCAAAACGGCCCCCAGGAGTACCAGCAGCACGGTGTAGGGCACCGGCAGCCGGCGGGTCAGGCCGGCCACCACCATGCCGGCCCCCAGCAGGAGCATGATGACCAGGACGGTTTCGGAGAGGGGCATGGGGCGCCGGCGTGTTGTCAGGGACTGGGATGATTATGCATCCATCCGCGGTGCCATAGGAGCGCCCGCGTGGGCGCGGGCTTCATGGAAGTCCATTAACCACAAAAAGGCATTAACTACGAAAGACGCGAAAGGCGCGAAATGAACCCGGCGCCCTCGGTTGTCCTGGGGTGTCGGCGCGAGGGCTTCTCCCCTCGCGGTTATCCTCGTGGCCGGCAGACCGCGCGGTCCAGCTATCCGGTCTTCTTTGCACCCTTGAGCGGGCATCCAGGACAGCATCCAGTCTGCCGCTGCCCATGGGTCCCGCAGTGCTGTCCTTTTCGCGTCTTTCGTAGTTTATAAAGACTCAGGGCGCGACGGGGCCACGGGACAGGCGGTGGATGGCCATCACCGCCAGGAAACCGGTCAGGCCCAGGGCCACGGCCCACAGCAGGCCGCTGTCCAGGTGCGCCGGCAGCACCGGGCTCGAGCTCACCAGCCGCGCCTTGCCCCGCACGGTCTCGTAGACCCGCTCCTGGAAGGGCCACAGGACCCACAGGGAACCCACCAGGATGCCGCAGATGCCCAGTATCATGGCGCGGTGGAAACGGTGCAGCAGCCATACCAGCAGGCGGCTGAACAGCATCAGCCCCGCCACCGCGCCGAGGGCGAAGGGGATGATGACGGTCATGTCGAGGCGCCCCAGGGCATCGAAGACATAGGCGTACTTGCGCAGCATGAGGAGGATGAAGGAGCCGGACACCCCCGGCAGGATCATGGCGCAGATGGCCAGGGCGCCGGAGAGGAACACGAACCATGCGGTCTCCGGGGTATGGGCCGGCACCATGTTGGCCACCCCCAGGCCGAGGGCGGTGCCCAGGACCACGGGTATCAGGTCCCGGCCGCGGAAGTCCTCCAGCCCCAGGAGCAGCACCGCCACCGAGGCCACCACGAGGCCGAAGAACAGGCCGTAGACCGGTTCCGGGTGGGTGTGGATGAGGATGGGCAGGGGCACCACGCGGGTGAAGAAGAACACGGCCATGACGATGCCGAGGCCGAGAAAGGCGAGGAACACCAGATCGGTGTGGTCCACGGCGGCCCGCAGCCGGCCCCGGCGCAGCAGGCCGAGGAGGCGCAGATCGAAGGCCCGGATGGCCTCCAGCAGGCGCTGGTAGATGCCGAGGATGAAGGCCATGGTGCCGCCGCTGACCCCCGGCACCACGTCGGCACTGCCCATGCAGACGCCCTTGGCCACCACCAGCATCGACTCGCGAGGGGTCATGGCTGGCCTTGGGGAAAAGCGGTTATTAACCACGAAATACCTAAGATGGAAGACAACTTTTTGGAACTACGAAAGACGCGAAAGGCGCGAAAAGGGGGGCGCCCGGAAGAATACGGACACCGCGGCCGGGATGCCGGGCTGGAGGCCTCCCCTTCCATGATGAGGCGCAAGGGGCGGGGCTTTGCCGGAAAGGGGTTATTCAATCTGGTTCTTCCGCAGAATTTACCGGTGCCACCTTCCCCTGGATGCCGGGTCAAAGCCCGGCATGACGGTAAAGGGGTGGTTGCAGGGTCAGGGCTTGGGTCCACCCACAGCTTCTGCCGACGAGCCTTCAAGCTTTTCCTTTTTCGCGTAATTCGCGTCTTTCGTAGTTAAAGGCTTTTCAACCGCCTGCCTGATGGTAAGGCACACTGAGACGGTGCACCGCGTCCACCAGGGCTTTCACGTGGTCGGGGTCGATCTCCGGGTGGACGCCGTGGCCGAGGTTGAAGACATGGCCGGGGCCGGTGCCGTAGCTGGCCAGCAGGCGCGCCACTTCGGCCTCGATCTTGTCGCCGGAGCTGTAGAGGACGCTGGGATCCAGGTTGCCCTGGAGGGCCACCGTCTCCCCCACCCGGCGCCGTGCCTCC
>JAABTG010000213.1 GCA_011389995.1 Thiotrichales bacterium | reverse complement strand
ACCGCGAACCCGGCCCAGCCCACCAGCTGGGGGTTCTCCAACAGGGTCCTGATGGTCCCCGTCACCAGCTCCGCCTGGCCCGGCGTCATCAGCCGGGCCTGAGTGGCGATCACCTGCAGCAGCCGTTCCTCGCTCACCACGTGGGACAACACCACCGCCAGCACCGCGAACAGGGGAATCACCGACAGCAGGATGTTATAGCCCACACCCCCCGCCAGCAGGATGCCGTGGTTGAGACGGAAGTCCCGGAGGACCCGATGGGCGAAGTGCAGGACATGGAACATGGGGGCGCGCCTACTCCGAGCCGCTCCAACGCTCATGCAGCCTGTCGAGGTTCTTGCTGTGGGTGATCACCGCCACTTCGTCGCCTTTCTTCAGTTTGGTGTCAGGCTCCGGCAGCTTGAAGCTGTCATTCCGGTAAAAGAACATGACGCGCGCCCCTCCGGGCAATTCGAGGTCCTCGATGGGCCCCTCGTCCTCTTCGCGGGCCACGAAGGAAAACGGCCGGGCCTCATCCTTGAGCATGGCGATCAACTCCATATGGTCCCGGCCTTCGAACATGTCGGCGAGATAGCGCCCGATGGTGCGTGCGGGGATGATGGCGTCCTCCAGCCCCAGTTCGATGCACAGATGCTCGTACTCCGGGTCCTCGATGCGCGTGACGACGCGCGAATAGCCCACCGAACGGCCCACCAGGCTGGCCAGGATGTTGGTCTTGTCGTTATCGGTGAGACAGAAAAGGATCTTCGCCTTGGAGGGGTCCGCCTCCCGCAGCAGCGCCGGCTTGCTGCCGTCGCCCTGCAGGAAGCCGCAGTCCAATTCTTCGGCCAGGGTGTCGATACGCGTCTTGTCGCGCTCGATTATCACCACTTCGTGGTCGCGGCCCAGCAGCAGCCGGGCAGTCATTACGGCCAGCGAGCCGGCGCCGACAAATACCGCTCTCATGGATTTACTCTCCGTTTGCCAAGCCAGGTGCCCGGGTAGAGTACGATCAGCAGCGCCACTATCTCCACCCGCCCGGCGAGCATGTTTATGCATAGCACCGCCTTGAGCACCGGGTCCAAATCGGGTGCGGCGATGCCTGTCGACAATCCCACGGTGGCGGCGGCCGAGACCACCTCGAACAGCGCATTCATGGGGTCATGGCCATACAGGAGAAATATGAACCAGGAGACCAGGATCAGCGCGCCGAACATGACCAGCAAAAGCAGGGCGCGGATGAGGTCATCGTCATCCACACGATGACCACCGAGGCGGGGCTCGATGACGGCATGGCGCGGTGCGGCGGCGCGCCGCAGCAGCAACTGCACCAGACGGACGATCAGCAACAGGCGCAGCAGTTTGATGCCGCCGGTGGTGGAGCCGATGCTGCCGCCGATGAGCATGGAGCAGACGAGCAGCAGCTTGGTCGACGGGTCGAGCCCGGCGACATGCACGCTGGTGAATCCGGTGCCGGTCTGGGCGGTCGCGCCCAGCAGCAGGCTGTCCAGCCAGCCACCGGCCCTGAGGGCCGGATCCGCGAGCAGGTACAGGGCGGCGAACATGAGCAGGGTTGCCACCACCAGTGCGCGCACTTCCAGGTCCCCCGTCAGCGGTCGCCAGCCATCGTTCCAGATGCGGTAATAGAGGGGCAGTGAAACGGCGCCCAGCCACGCCACCCCCATCAGGACGGCCGGCGCCACGCGGCCGGGCAGTCCGTCCAGGCTGTCGTCGTGGGTGGAGAAGCCGCCGGTGGAGACCGCACTCAGGGTATGGCACAAGGCCTCGAAGCCGTCGCCTGTCGCCAGCCAGACCACGGCCAGCCCGAACAGGCTGAGCACGCTGTACACCACGAAGACCCGCCGCGCATGGGCGCGGGTGGTGGTGACGAGGGTATCGCCGGTGACCTCCGGGTCCAGCAGGCGGCGGGTGGCCGCACTATGGCGCAGGAACAGCGCCACCGACAGCACCACGATGCCCAGCCCGCCGTACCACTGCATCCAGGCGCGGGCGAACAGGAAGGCCGGTGGCTTGTCCTCCACCCTCCCCACGGTGGACAGTCCCGTCGTGGTGATGCCCGACAGGGCCTCGAACCAGGCATCGATCCATGGCAGGCCCGCCGCCTGCATGGGCCACACCATGGCGGCCGCCCCCAACAGAAAGGCGAGCACCACCACGGTCAACGCCTCATTGACCTGAATCTGCTCCGAGACGGGGAGCCGGCCGAGGGGTACACCCACGGCCAACAACACCGTCACCACCACCACGTAACGCCAGGCGGCGACGCTGTCGCCTAGCAGCACCGCTGCGGCCAGCGGCACCGTCGTCAGCAACGCCAGCATGATCGCCAGCAGACCGAGGTATTTGGCGATTAGCGACCAGCGGGCCGCATAGTGCAGCGTCTGGGAGCGACCCATGCTCACCCCAGGGTGTAGTCCACGGATAAGGTGGCCAGGTGACGGTGGTTGCCGACGAAGGGGCCACCGACGGGCTGTCCCGTAAGGACTTCCGCCGGGCCAACGTCAGGGAAATCTGCCGCGCCGGCAGCCATCGTCCGCCGCGGGAGGCGGGAGTCGAGGGACCGGTGCCCGGGCCCGTGGCGGCTGGTGAACCTTCGCCGGCGGCTCACCGTGCGCGGCGACCCGGGCCTCGCGGGGATCATAGCCCGCTAATCGGCAAACAGCGACTTCATGCCGTTGAGACCCGGCTCCATCAACTTCCAGCTCATTCCCGCGTGGAAGGGCCGGCCGTGGCGGAAATGCATGGGCACGGCAAGACCCAGCATCTTCTTACCGACCCGCCAGACCCGGCCGGAACCCACCTGATACTCGTCCTCGGCGCCCTCGCGCACTTCCACCGGAGGGACGGAACGCCCGCTGAGCTGCAACGGCACGTTGGCGAAGGTGGCCTTGTCGAACTGCTCCATGATGCACAGACTGACGGGATCGAAGGCCTTGTCGGGATGCTCGCCGAGGATATCGCAGGCGATGGCATCCGCCGCGGCATCCGCCTCCAGCAGGGCGAGGAAGGCCTGCTTCACCGGGAAGTCTCCGGCGTCACCGATGGCGAAGATGCGGTCATGACCCCGGACCCGCCGACTCTCCATATCGGTGTCGATGAATCCCCGCTCGTCGCCGGGCAGCGACTCGTAGCGCACCGCCGCCTCATAGGGTGGGAAGGAGATCAGCAGGTCATAAGACAGGCGTGTCCCGTCGCCAAAGACGGCCTCGCCCTCCTCCACCCGCTCCAAGCCGTGCTCCCGATGCCCGGTGATGCCGCGGGCGTCGAACTCCTGCTCCACGACGGCATTGATACGGGGCCCGAACACCATGATGTACGCAGGCTCGAAGGTGGCGAAGTCGATGGTGATGTTGTCCCGTACCGGTGCCGGCTGGTCCCGCAGCCAGCTGTCCAACATGAGCACGATCTCGTAGAGGGGCCCTGAACACATGTTCTTCGGCGGGACCGCGAACACCACGCGCTGGCGCTCTCCCCCCCGGGCCCGCTCCACCGCCCTCCCCAGGGCGCCGCGAAGTGCCAGGTTACTGTCCGGCGTCCAGATGGTGTAGGCATGCTCCTCGAGGCCGGGCACCTCCTGGGGCACCATGTCCGCACCCGTGGCAAGCACTGCGTAGTCGTACTCCACGTCCGCGCCCCCGGCGGTGATCAGGGTACGGGCATCGGGGTCGATACCGGTGACCGGCTGGTGCACCCACTCGATGCCGTGGTCCTCGAGGGTGGCGCTGACGTCGAAGGTGAGGCCTTCGGGTTCTTTGCCGAAGGGGATGTAGATCATGTTGGGCCGGAACAGGAACTGCTTCGAGTCGGACACCACGGTTATCCGGGCCTCGTCGCCGAGCCGGCGGCGCAAATAGAACGCGGCCTCCAACCCCGCAAAGCCGCTGCCCGCAATGGCGATCCTGGTCTGTGTTGCCATCGATGCGGCCTCCGTCACTTGCTTCTTTCAGGACGGTCATTGCAACAGGGGCACCAGACCGGGGCATTTAGATCCCGCAATGGCGGGGTCGGGGACGATCTTTCCGTGTCCCGCAACCCCCCGCTTTCGGCGTAAACCGGCCCCTGTGCCCGTCCGACCCGGATATCAGGGCTCCATGGGCTGCCTCTGATGTCAGCCGGAAAACCGCGCCGTGATACGCGCCCCGCGGGGGTCTGGTCCGCCGTCAGAAGTCGTCGAGGTCCGCGCTGTCCAGCGCCACCACCTTGTCCCGGGCCGCGGCGCCACCGGTGGGGCCGTCGCCGGTGCCCTTGCCATGGCGTCCGGCCGGCCGCGGTAGTGAGCGGTGGCCACCGCCGGGGGCGGCGC
>JAABTG010000212.1 GCA_011389995.1 Thiotrichales bacterium | reverse complement strand
GAACCCCAGACACAGCAGCAAAGGGAATAAACGCATCATTAGCTTGTCCTCTCGGTTGTGGTTCATGTCTTCCGTGTTGCCCCCGGCCGTGGCCGTCGGCCACCGGGGCAGCCGGTCTCTGTTCCCGGCCGGGTGCCGTGGGAGCAACGATAGTAGTTTAATCCTCGGTCAAATCCGCCGCGCGGAGAACCCCTCCCGGCAACGGGAATATCCCGGCGCGGGCCCCTGACCGTGCAGGGCCCCCACCGACACGGCGGTGCCACTCCGCCGGCACTTCGTCGCCTATTCGTCGAAGGTCCTGTCGGCGAAACGCACCCGGGCCCTGCCCGGGAGATCAAGACGCCCGGCATTCCTGTAATGTGCCCAAAAACGGTCGGCCCGCCCCTGCCATGGCCGACGCGCGGGGAGTCCTGGTCCCTAAGGACGTACTCCGGCCTCGCCATGAACAAGCCGCACTTGTACTGAGTGCGACCGGCCCTTGCTCCCCGGGACGGCGCGGTAGTGGTGCCATCGCTGGCCCCTCCGCCCTACCCGGGGGCACCATCGACGTCCCCCAGGCCATTCCACCCTTCGTTCACGCCTTCTCTAATCGGCGGTTAATAAAGCCATTTTCCCCGCCTTCAGCCCTATACATGCCCCTTGGCACGTCGCGTGCATCAACCTAATCGAACCGGGATGGGCGCGTAGGACAAGACGCCATGGCCGCCACGGAAATGTAATCGACTACGGACGCGCAACGAGGGAGCAAGACCGGCGCCGTGCAACGGCACCGGCAACCGAGGGGTCGGGCTGTGCACCAGCGCACGGGACCGATGCAACCAATCACGCGGGCGCGGGCCGGCAACCGATAGGACCACTAAATACCACGGACGGTACTCCCCCGCCCTTACCGGAGTACGTCGATGGAACTCAGCGCCCTGGAGAAGGAGGCACTCCTGCTCAGCCTCAAGGTGGGATTCTTCGCCGTCGCCTGGAGCGTGCCTTTCGCCATCGCCACGGGGTGGGTGCTGGCGCGCAAGAACTTCCCCGGCAAGAACATCTTCAACGGCATCATCTTTTTGCCCCTGGTCCTGCCACCGGTGGTGATGGGCTACCTGCTGCTCATCGGCTTCGGCAGCCAGGGCATCTTCGGCAAGCCGTTGAAGGAGTGGTTCGACTTCACCTTCATGTTCTCGTGGCGCGGCGCCACTCTGGCCGCCGCGGTGGCCTCCTTTCCCCTCATGGTCACCTCCATCCGCCTGGGTCTCGAGGCCGTGGACAAGCGCCTGGAAACGGCGGCCGCCACTCTGGGCGCGCCGCCCGGAAGGATATTTTTCACCATCACCCTGCCCCTCATGGCACCGGGGATCCTGGCTGGAATGATCTTGGCCTATGCCCGCAGCCTAGGGGAGTTCGGGGCCACCATCACCTTCGTGTCCAACATACCCGGCGAGACCCGGACCATACCCCTTGCCATCTACAGCCTCACCCAGGTGGTCGACGGCGAAGCCCTCGCCGCGCGCCTGGTGGTGATCGCCATCGCCGTGGCGTTATTCGCACTCATCGTATCCGAGTACTTCAATCGCCGGATGAAGCGCTACATCCACGGTTGAACCATCACCGAAGCATCCCCGGGGGTTAAATGATCGAGATAAACCTGCAGAAGCGGCTGGGCGAGATGGATTTCGACGTGGACGTCCAGGTGCCGCCCACCGGACTGGTGGTGTTCTTCGGGCCCTCCGGCTCCGGCAAGTCCTCCGTGGTCAACATGCTCTCGGGCCTGCTGAAGCCGGACAGTGGCCGCATCGTCCTGAACAGCCGGGTGCTCTACGACCGCAAGGCCCGGGTGAACATCCCCACCCATGACCGCAACATCGGCTACGTGTTCCAGGACAGCCTGTTGTTTCCGCATCTCTCCGTGTCCACCAACCTCCACTACGGCTACAAGAAGGGCCGGCAGATCCGCATGGACGAGGTGGTCGACCTGCTGGGAATCGGCAAGCTCCTGAAGCGCCGGCCCCATAACCTGTCCGGCGGCGAGAGACAACGGGTCGCCATCGGCCGCGCGCTGCTCACGAACCCCGACCTGCTGCTCATGGATGAACCTCTCTCGGCACTGGACGAGAAGCGCAAGGCCGAGATCATGCCCTTCGTCGAGCGGGTCCGGGACGAGTTCTATATCCCCATCATCTACGTGACCCACTCCACCGACGAGGTGAAGCGGCTCGCCACCCGCGTCATCCGCATGCAGGAGGGCAAGGTAGTGGCATCGGGCAGCATCGCGGAGGCCTTCGCTGGGGCGACGGGTGCCGTGGCACAGGCCGACTCCCGGCCCCGAATCGCCGTCTAGGAGATTGAGGTTTCCATGATTTCAGACCAGCAGCGACGCCAGCATGACCTGGGCGCGACGGAGCACCCGCCCTTCGAACTCGACGAGCATGAGGCCAGCGACGTGGACAAGCGGGTTGACGCCATGGTCAACCTGCTCGCGGCCCCGGAGATATCTCGGGTGCGGCCGGACGAGAGGCGCCGGGGCATAGAAGAGTTGGATGACGAAGCCTACCACTCGTTTTCCTATTACCAGAGATGGCTCGCGGGGGTGACGAACATACTGGTGGAAAAGGGCATCGTCGGCGCCCCCGAACTCGTCGCGCGCCTGGATGCCGTGAAGCGGCGGCAGGCCGCCGACACCTGCAACGAACCCGGTGCGTTCCATGTTCATGCCGGGCAGTAGGGTGCGGGTACACGCCGTGACCTGTTCGCGCACCCATATCCGCACGCCCTATTACGTCAGGGGATGCAGCGGCACCGTGTTTCAAGTACTCGGAACTTACGGTGACCCGAGTGCCCTCGCCCGGGGCGTGGCCAAGGCGCCACGGCTGAACCTCTACCGCGTGCACTTCTCGAGCCGCGATGTCCACGGCGTCGGGGTGGAGGCATCTCATACCGTCACCGTGGACCTGTATGAGAACTGGCTGGAGGCGGTCCATGTCGACGATTACTGAAGAATTTCGTGCACAGACCCTGCTGGAAAGCGAGGCCGATTACGCAGCGCTCGAGTGTGCCGTACGGGAACTGCTCATAGAGAAGGGCGTGTTCTCGGAGGCGGACTTCTGGGCGCGCCTGGACAAGCTGGAACGCACCGACCACACCATAGGCGCGAAGCTGGTGGCCCGCGCCTGGCGCGACGAAGCCTTCAGACGTTTGCTGGTGGCGGACCCGAAGGAGGCGGCGTGGCAGCTGTTGGGGATGCGGTTGCCGGAACACCCGGAGATCGCGGTCCTGGAGAACGATTCCCGGGTCCACCATGTCATCGTCTGCACCCTGTGTTCCTGCTACCCCAAGGCCGTTCTGGGCCTTCCCCCCCAGTGGTACAAGAGCTTCGGCTACCGCGCTCGGATGGTGGCCGAGCCCCGCGCCGTGCTGGCGCAATTCGGCACCGGGCTGCCCGAGGACGTGGAGCTGCGCGTGGTGGACAGCACGGCCGACCTCCGCTACTTGGTGCTGCCTCTACCGCCCGCCGGGATAGAGGCCCTGACTGAAGAAGAGACCGTCGCCCGCGTGAGCCGCGACATGATGATCGGCGTGAGAGTCGCCGGATAGAGGCACCGGACCCACCGGTGATGCCCCCCGTGCATGGGCCAATGACGTGCCCCTGCCTTCCATGACCCAAGGAGATGGTGACGGCCCCGCGGCGGGGCCAGCGTCAAAGGCCGTGCTTCGCGGCTTCAATCCAGCCACAAGAGAGGACTAAGACCATGTTGAACAAGAGAACCATTCTGGGAGCCATATTCGGTGGCCTGCTTGCCGCAGGCACACCCGTCCATGGGAAGGACGTCACCCTCTACGGCGCGGTCTCCACGACCAATGCCATGGAGGAGATCGCCAATCTCTACAAGGCGAAAGGGTTCGGCGAGGTGACCCTGGCCATGGGTGCCACGTCGACCCAGGCCCGTCAGGTGGAACGCGGCGCGCCGGCGGACCTTTACTTCAGCGCCGACGAAGGGTGGATGGACTACCTGCAGGAGCGCGGCAGGATCATGCCAGAGACACGTACCCAGATTGTGCGCAATTCCCTTGCCATCATCACTCAGACGGACCGCGACTTCGCCGTGGACATCGGGTCCGGCTTCGACCTCGCGGCGGCTCTGGACGGCGGGCGCCTGGCGGTGGGTGACCCGGACCACACTGCGGTGGGAATCTATTTCAAGGAGGCCATGAAGAACCTGGATTCCTGGGAGGGCATCGAGCCCCGGCTCGCCCGCACCAACAGCGTGCGCGCGGGGACGGCCATGGTGGAACGCGGCGAGGTGCCCGCAGGCGTGGTGTTCGGCACGGAGGTGGCCATCAGCGACAAGATCCGCCTCGTGGATACCTTTCCCGAGGCGATGCATACGC
>JAABTG010000211.1 GCA_011389995.1 Thiotrichales bacterium | reverse complement strand
GAAGATCGTCGACCTCGCCCGGGAGATGATCCGTCTGTCGGGGCGGGAGCCCGATGTGGACATCGCCATCAAATATATCGGCCTGCGTCCCGGCGAGAAGCTCCACGAGGAGCTGTTCCATCGCGAGGAAAACCTGCTGGGGACGGCCCATCCCAAGATCCTGCTGGCCCGGGCCCGTCAGGTGGCCTGGCGGGTACTGCAGGACGAGCTGGCGGAGCTGGCCGGCGCCTGCACGGACCGGGACGACGCCACGGTGCGCCACCTGCTGCGCCGGGTGGTTCCCGAGTATCAGGAGACGCCGGCGGCAGAGGCCGCGGCCCTGCCGGAGGCGGCGAGGGCCGGCACGGTGCATTGAAGGCGATGATGCGCCGGGTGTGGTGCCTCCCTTTGCCGCGAGGGTCCGGCTCCACCCGCGGTTATGGATAGATGATGTGCAGGTGTCTCTCTGCTGCGTTTTTCACTACCGCATGACTAATGCGTTGGTCGAGGGTGACGAAGCGCCCTTCGTTGCGTGCGGCGATGGAGAGTAAGTAGGCGTCGGTGATTTGCCGGTGCCCGAGCATGTGGCGCCAATCTATTGTTTCGGGTGTGGTGAGGCTTATATCGTCATGCCAGAAGCTGTGGTCGGAGTTCTGCTTTGCTTCGTGCAGTCTCTGTGCAATCTGCGTGGGTGGCCGTGAGTTGGGGTAGGCGGGTTGGGACATGATCCGCACTACCCCGTTTTCCGTTATCGGGCAGGAGGCCCAGCCATTATGGACTTCACCCTCCAGCCATTCGGTGGCGGTGTGATGCATGGTGTGAGCGGTATCGAGCAGGGCGATGATGACGTTTATGTCTAACAGCGCCCGCATCAGACGCCTTCTTCATCGCGCAGCTGGTTGACTTTGTCATTGCTGACGATGCGTGCGTCCGGGGCGTTGAAGGGACGGAAACCGCCGACGGTCTTGGTGTCGGTATTTGTCGCGTGGTTTGCCGGCTGAGTGAGCGCAGTGCGCAGCAGGCGCGAGATCACACGCCCTGCCGATATGTGTTCGCGCCGGGCAATCTCTTTGGCCGCCTCCAGGACGTCGTCTTCGATGTCGATGGTGGTGCGCATTCCCTGACCTCTGGCACAAATGATGCGTTGATGCGAAAGCATCATAGTGCGGGCCGTGACTTGGTTCAAGCAGGGCTGCCCGTAGTGACGTGCCGTAAGCGGTGTCCTGTCGAAGGGGAGCAGGTGCCGCGCTCGGATGGCGCCGGCCGGGAACCCTCAGACCACCCTTTGCCATTCGATGGAGACCACTGGCAGTACCGCCGAGGGGGTCGTGCCCGACAATTCGAAGATGTCGGGCCGACCGTAGCCTGTGGCTTCCAGGTGGTAGATGGTGACGGTCCTGTCCGTGGGGTGCACCAGCCACAGCTCGCCGACGCCCGCCCGCTCGTAGACCGCCCGCTTGCGGGCCTGGTCGTGGGCGGCGGTACCAGGCGAAAGTATCTCGATGACCCAATCCGGGGCCCCCCGGCAGCCGCGTTCGTCCAGCTTGCCCGGGTCGCAGATCACGGAGAGGTCCGGCTGGACCACGGTGTCGATGTCCTCGTCCGCCTCGTCACTCCGGGGCAGGCGCACGTCGAAAGGCGCCACGTAGACCTCGCAGGGCGAGGTATCGAGGGCGTCGGCGATCTGGCGGGCGATTTCGAGCAGGACCTTCTGGTGCAGGCGCGTGGGTGCCGGTGTCATGGCATAGGCAATGCCGTCGATCAGTTCGTAACGCTGGGGATCGGTCCAGCCCAGATATTCTCCGTAGGTGTGTAACCCTTGGTCTCTGACGGGTAAGCCCATGGACGGCCTCGCTGCGGCATGCATCGATCAATCTCTCAGGCGTCTGAATCTACCATAGAATCACGACAGCACACTGACCCGCGGTGAGTTTAACTCGGTCCCTTTTTGGCCCGGTCGTAAGGGTTTTTTCGTTAGCGGCGATATTGACCCCCATCCCGCCCCGGGCCTAACGTTTGTTGAAATGTTCAACAACCGAGGTTGCCCTGTATGGCGACGGTGAATGTCAGTGTCCCGGATGAGATCAAGGACGCCTTCAACGCCGAATTTGAGGGGCAGAACATAAGAGTGCCATCATCGCCGACTTCATGCGCGAGTCCGTAGAGCGCGCCCGCCGCCGGCAACGCAGCCATGTGGCCATTCAGCATATCCTGGAACGCCGGCCCAAGGCGCCTGCACGGTCTGATGAATGCAAAAACGGTGTCAGGAACCGTTTCATTCGGGTTGCCCCAACGCCAGCGGGCAGGTCCCTTCTCCCCCGGGGAGAAGGACAGGATGAGGGCATAGCGGCCCACGCAGCCCCACACCCCTCCCCGGCGCTGTAGGGCGTCGCGCCGGTTCGCGTTAAGATGAGCACACCAGCGGACACGGAAGCCGGAGGAGGATGCCTGCCATGGGCCTGCCCTTGAGAGACCACCAACACCATACCTACGGCGATTACCTGACCTGGCCCGAGGAGGAGCGTTATGAGCTCATCGACGGCGTCGCCTATGCCATGACGCCGGCCCCCGGGCGCCGCCATCAGGAAGTGGTTGTGGAAATGCTGCGCCAGATTGCCGATGCCCTGGACGACCACCCCTGCCGGGTCTACGTGGCGCCCTTCGACGTGCGCCTGCCCCGGGGCAGTGAGGCGGACGAGGCCATCGATACCGTGGTCCAGCCGGACCTTTCGGTCATCTGTGACGCCGCGAAGCTGGACGACCGGGGTTGCCGCGGGGCGCCGGACTGGGTCCTGGAGGTGATCTCCCCCTCCACCGCCAGCCATGACCAGGTCAAGAAGCGCGACATTTACGAGCGGGCGGGGGTGCCGGAGTTGTGGCTGGTGCATCCCATGGATGGCATCGTCAGTGTCTATGTACTGACGGCCGGTGGCTATGGCAAGCCGCGGGTCACCGAGCTGGAAGGCTGCCTCCCAGGCGTCGTACTGCCCCGGGTGGAGATCCACTGGGCGCGGGTGCTGCGCTGAATAACCTACCGTAACGGCAGGGTCTTTTAAGATCCGCTAAACTGCCCGCCCATCAGCCATTGCCATCGAGGAGTGATTATGTCCGACAGGATCAAGAAGGCGGTATTTCCGGTCGCCGGACTGGGCACCCGTTTCCTGCCCGCCACCAAGGCCAATCCCAAGGAGATGCTGCCCATCGTCGACAAGCCGCTTATCCAGTATGCGGTGGAGGAGGCGGTGAGTGCGGGCGCCACGGAGCTGGTGTTCATCACCGGGCGCAACAAGCGCTCCATCCCGGACCACTTCGATCGCATGCCCGAGCTGGAGTACGAGCTGGAGGAACGGGGTAAGGAGGATATGCTGGAGCAGGTGCGCAACATCGTGCCCAAGGGCGTCACCTGCATCTATATCCGCCAGATGGAGCCCCTCGGTCTCGGCCACGCGGTGCTGTGCGCCCGCCCGGTGGTGGGCAACGAGCCCTTCTCGGTGATCCTGGCGGACGACCTCATCGACGGTTTCGGCAGCAGCTGCCTGCAGCAGATGGTGAAGCAGTACGACGAGCACGCCTCCAGCGTCGTGGCGGTGCAGCAGGTGGACCCGGCCGAAACCGACAAATACGGCATCGTGCGGGTCACGGAGGTGGCGGAGCGCACCTCCAGGGTGGAGCAGATCGTCGAGAAGCCGGCCCCCGCCGACGCCCCTTCCAGCCTGGCGGTGGTGGGCCGTTATATCCTGACACCGCGGATATTCGACCTCCTGGAGACCACCGGCCGCGGCGCCGGCGGTGAGATCCAGCTCACCGACGCCATCGCCGCCCTGTTGAAGGAGGAGCAGGTGCTGGCCTGGGAGTTCGTGGGCAAGCGCTATGATTGTGGCAGCAAGCTGGGTTATCTGGAGGCCACCGTGGAATACGCCCTCAAGCACGAGGAGCTCAAGGCGGACTTCTGCAATTACCTCCGTGACTTGGCGGAAGGGGACGTGTGCCGCCCCCACGACTGAGTCCCACGGGCGGTTGACGACCAGCCTCTGAAATCAGTACACTGCTCCGCTCTTTTCCCCGGTAGCTCAGTCGGTAGAGCAGCTGGCTGTTAACCAGCGGGTCGGCAGTTCGAGCCTGTCCCGGGGAGCCAATTACCTTCGTGATATTCAGGTCCTTCCGGTACCCTGGCGCAGTGCCAGCGACGGGGGCTCGCCCTGCCTTCGGCAGTGGTCCAGGACCTTCCCTGGTCCTGGCCCTGCGGGCGCGCTGCCGCGCGACCAATTCCGCTCCCGGCGGAATTGTCGAGCCTGTCCCGGGGAGCCAATTTCTCTTTAGCCTTCAGGTCCTTCCGGTACCCCGGCGCCGTGCCGGCGGCGGGGGCTCGCCCTGCCTGTGTAGGAGCGGGCTTGCCCGCGAACGCCGACGTTCGAAGGGGCGCCGTGGTTTGTTCGCGCCCAAGGGCGCTCCTACGGGGGCCCATCCCCAGCGCTGTAGGAGCGGGCTTGCCCGCGAATCCCAGCGTCCAAACGTGCCGCCG
>JAABTG010000210.1 GCA_011389995.1 Thiotrichales bacterium | reverse complement strand
CGGTCTTACGATGCGGCGGGGCCGCTTGACCCGGCGGTCCTCGTAGGCGCAGGATTCTTAAGCAAAAATCACCGAGAAGAATAACGACCTGGGCTCGGAATGTTGGTGTTGTCCAGGGCTGCAGTTAGGAAATTCTCTGTCGCTCAATACGATCGTCAGACACGGATGCGATAAGGAGTAGGGGGTGGAGGGGCACTACTCGCCTGGGATGCGGGTCGAGATCAGAGATGCCGAGTGGCGGGTCCGGCAGGTGGACCGGAGCACAGACGGAGGCCACCTGCTCACCTGTGAGGGGTTGTCCGAGCTCGTGCGCGGGCGGGAGGCGCGTTTTCTCACGCGGCTCGAACGGCAGTTGCGTGTCCTGGACCCGCGGGATACGGTCCTCGAGGACGACACCACCAGCGGTTATCTCGCCAGCCTGCTCTATCTCGACACGGTCATCCGGAAGACTCCCGTATCCGGCAACCGGATCCACATCGGCCACCGGGCCGCCCTCGATCCCCTGCCGTTTCAGTTGGACCCGGCGGTGCAGGCCCTCGGCCAGCCGCGCCCGCGCATTCTCATCGCCGACGCCGTGGGCCTCGGCAAGACCCTGGAGGCCGGCATTCTGGTCTCCGAGCTCATCGCCCGGGGGCGCGGAAAGCGCATACTCGTCCTGGCCGTCAAATCCATGCTGGCCCAGTTCCAGCAAGAGCTCTGGAACCGCTTTACCATCCCCCTGGTGCGTCTGGATTCCCTCGGGCTGCAGCGGGTGCGCAACCGCATCCCCGCCAACCACAACCCGTTCCACTACTTCGACCGCAGCATCATCTCCATCGATACCCTCAAGCAGGACATCGAGTACCGCCATTACCTGGAGCAGGCCCACTGGGACATCATCATCATCGATGAGGCCCACAACGTGGCCGATCGGGGCAGCCGTTCTCAACGGGCCCGCCTGGCGCGGCTGCTGGCCACCCGCTCGGACACCCTGATCATGCTCTCGGCGACGCCCCATGACGGCAAGGCCCGCAGCTTTGCCAGCCTGGTGAACATGCTGGACCCCACGGCCATCGCCAACCCGGACGACTACCAGCACGAGGATTTTCGCGACAAGGGGCTGGTCATCCGCCGTTTCAAGGCGGACGTCAAGCACGACCTCGGAGGCCACCTGCCGGAACGGGAAATAGCGGTGGTCAAGACACCGGCGTCCCTGGAGGAGGAGGCCGCCTACGCCGAGTTGGAGGGCATGACCTTTCATACCCTGGACGGCCGCCGGGGTGGGGGCGGTGCCCAGCTCTTCCGCACCACCCTGAAGAAGGCCCTGTACTCCAGCCCCGCGGCCTGCCTCGGCACCCTGGAGAACCGCGCCCGGCGCCTGAAGCAGCGCCAGCCCACGCCCGAGATTGCGGCTGATCTGGACAAGCTCCATGGCCTGCGCCTGGCAGTGGAGGCCATCGCGCCGGCACGTTTCAGCAAGTACCAGCGCCTCCTCGCTCTGCTCGGCGACGGCAAGGAAGGCCTCGGCTGGGCGCCCAACGACCCCACTGACCGCCTGGTGCTCTTTACCGAGAGCCTGAGGACCCTGGAGTTCCTCGAGGCACGACTCGCCAAGGACCTCCGTCTCAAGAAGGGCCAACTCGCCGTGCTGCGGGGCGACCGGCCGGACCACGAGCTGATGGAGGTGGTGGAGGCCTTCGGGCGCGGGGACAGTCCCGTCCGCCTGCTGCTGTGCTCGGACGTGGCGGCGGAGGGCATCAATCTCCATCACCTGTCCCATCGCCTCATCCACTTCGACGTCCCCTGGTCGCTGATGCTGTTCCAGCAACGCAACGGCCGCATCGACCGCTACGGCCAGCAGCACCGCCCCCAGATCCGTTACCTGATCACGGAATCTTCAAAGCCAGGCATCCAGGGCGAGCAGCGGGTGTTGGAGGTCCTCATTGAAAAGGACGAGCAGGCCCAGCACAACATCGGTGATCCCTCGGAGTTCCTCGGCCAGTACACGGTGGAAGGCGAGGAGGACAAGGTCGCGGAGATCATCGAGCAGGAAGACGATGACCTGGCGGCCCTGTTCGCCCAGATCCTCGATACCCAGCAGGCCGCGGCCGCCACGCCGCTGGAACAGTTCACGCCGGCTGCCGCCCCGAGCCGAAGCATGGCGGAGGTGGCGGCAGAGGGTTTCAGCCTCTACGAGGACGACTTCCACTACGCCGCCGCCGCCCTGGAATGGCTGCGGGCCTGCGGCGTGCCACTCCAGGCCGAGGTGAACCGGGAGGCCCGCCGCGTCGCGCTTACCGCCCCGCCGGACCTCCAGCAGCGCCTGCGGCGCCTGCCGCCTGAATCCCGCCCCGAGGGGGACCGCTTCATCCTCAGCGCCGACACCCGGCTCATTCAGGAGGAACTGCGCCAGCGCCGGGACGAAGACAGCCCCTGGGCCCAGCGCCAGTACCTCTGGCCCCTGCATCCGGTGATGGAGTGGCTGGCCGACCGCGCCCTGAACGCCTTCGGCCGCCATACGGCCCCGGTCCTGCGGCTGCCGGACCGGCTGGCCGCCAACGAGTCCGCCTTTCTTATCCAGGGCGGCTTCCCCAATCGCCGCGGCTACCTGCTGATCCACTCCTGGCACGGCGTCCTGCTTCGCGACGGCGAGGTGGTGGAGGAGCTGGCGCTGGAGCCCTTCATGGCGCGCCTCGGCCTGGTCCCGGGCCAGTTGCCCAACCGGGGTGTCGCTGGGGATACCCGGTTCCTGCAGGAGCAGCTGCCCGGGGTCGTGGATCGGGCCGACGAGCGACTGCGCGCCCACAAGAAGGTGGAAGAAGTGGGGATCAACGAGCAGCTCAACCGCCAGATGGAAGCCATGGACGCCCTCAAGCAGCGTCACATCCGCCAGCTCGACCTGGAGCTGGCCGCCAGCGACCAACCCGACACCTTCAAGGCGCGGCGCCGCGAGGAGCGCATGGCCCACATCGAGCGCATCTTCCAGGACTACGAGGACTGGCTGGAGGACACTCAGCTTACCGCGGAGGAGCCCTACATCCTGGTCATCGCCGCCTTCACCGGGCAGGAGGCGTAGCGGTGTCCTGGGCGGGGATCATCAACGACAACGAGTTCTATTCCGAGCATTACCTCTCCGAGGTCTTCCTCGGCGACATCAAGGATGCCCTGGACGGCTGGCAGCAGGCCGAGACCGCGGCCCGCCAGTCTGCCGAGGCCGCCGGCAGGAAGGGCCAGCTGCCGGACCACGAGCTGACGCCCTGGAACCGCCTGGGCCGCATGGGCCATGCCTATGTCCAGGGGCTTTCCATGCTGGAGCGCGAGCGCGACCCGGCGCGGCGGGTGGAGGCCCAGCGGGAGTTGGTGCGTGAGCTGCTGGCGGCACTGGGTTACCAATGGTCCCCGCGCCGGGCGCCCGCCGGTGATGAGGCTGAGATCCCGGTCCTCGCGGAGTACCAGGATGCCACCGGCGCGCCCCTGCTGTGGGTGGCCCAGGCCGTCCCGCTGGACGAGCCGGACATGGACCCCCTGGCCGTGCCCCTTCAGGAGCAGCAGTTCCTCACCCTGGGCCCCACGCCGGTGCCCAAGGCGCTGGCCAACGGCAACGGCCTGCTGGACTGGCAGGGAGTGCTCGCCCGCTTCGTCTTTGCCCAGCCACGCCCGCCCCGTTGGGTGCTGCTGGCAAGCCCCCGCCAGTGGCTGCTGGTGGACCGCGCCAAGCTTGCCCAGGGGCGGGTGCTGCGCTTCGATTGGGTGGAGCTCTTCACCCGCCGCGAGACGGAGGCCCTCAAGGCCGCCAGTGCCCTGGTGCACCGTGACTCCCTGGTGGCGGAGGGTGGCCAGAGCCTGCTGGATACCCTGGAGGAGAGCGCCCACCGGCACGCCTACGGAGTCTCCGAGGATCTGAAGTACGCCCTGCGGGAGTGCATCGAGCTGCTGGGCAACGAGGCTGCGGAGCAGCTCATCGCCAGCGCCCAGGCCCAGAAGCAGGGCATCTATTCGGGCCAGCTCGACGAGAACCAGCTGAGCCTGGAGTGCCTGCGCTATATGTACCGGCTGCTGTTCCTGTTCTACATCGAGGCCCGGCCGGAGCTGGGTTACGCCCCCATGGCCTCGGAGACCTACCTCACGGGCTACAGCCTGGACCACCTGCGGGAGCTGGAGCTGGTGCCCCTGACCCAGCCCGCCGAGCAGCAGGGCCGCTACTTCCACGACACCCTGGCCACGTTGTTCAGGCTGGTCCACGAAGGCTATCAGCAGGCCCAGGACGACCTCCTGGCCCGCAACACGGGCGGGGACGCCTTCACCATGGCGCCGTTGCCCTCCCACCTCTTCGACCCGGATCGCACGCCGCTGCTCAACCGGGTGGTGTTCACCAATACCACCCTGCAGCAGGTCATCCGGCTCATGTCCCTGTCCCGCCCCGCCCGGGGGCGCCGGCGGCGCGGGCGCATCTCCTATGCCCGCCTCGGCATCAACCAGCTGGGCGCTGTCTACGAGGCCCTGCTCTCCTACCGGGGGTTCTTCGCGACGGAGGAGCTCTACGAGGTCAAGCGGGCAGGGGACCCCAACCCCGATGCCCTGGACACCGGCCACTTCGTCGGCGCCGGGGAC
>JAABTG010000209.1 GCA_011389995.1 Thiotrichales bacterium | reverse complement strand
CTTCTCCTTCGCCCTGGTGGGGTCCCCGAGCAGGGTCTCCACCTCCGTGGGGCGGAAGTAGCGCGGGTCCACCGCCACCATGCAGGCGCCGGTCTCGGCGTCGAAGCCCTTCTCGTCCACCCCCTTCCCGTCCCAGCGGATGGTCTTGCCCAGGTGGGAACAGGCCCGCTCCACGAACTGCCGCACGGAATACTGCACCCCGGTGGCGATGCAGAAGTCCTCCGGCGCGTCCTGCTGCAGCATCAGCCACTGCATCTCCACGTAGTCCCGGGCATGGCCCCAGTCCCGCAGGGCGTCCATGTTGCCCAGGTACAGGGTGTCCTGGAGGCCCAGGTGGATGCGCGCCAGGGCGCGGTTGCCTTCCTTGGACCATAGTGTCCAATAAGACACGGATTAAGCCATATTATGCCCAGGATAATGGACGGTATGGTTGGCGGGATCTCGTTTTTCCCTTGTCTTATGAAAACCTGATTTAATCCGTCCTGGATTAAATCAGCCCCGTCAGGCCCGGTACATGCCCGGGCCCGCCTCACGCATTTCAATCGCTTACGCGATTGATGCGGCGGTCCGTCCCTGGACCGCACGGGAAGCGCTGAATTGTTCAGCGCTTCCCTTAAAGTCCAGTTTTGTATACGTTATGATTTTGGAACGCTTGTAAATATGGACACAAGCTATGGAAAAGCGCCGGACGACAAAACCTCTGCCTCTCCCCGTTCAGCGCGTCCTGCGTAAGCTCGGTGGCGACATTCGTGACGCCCGGCTACGGCGGCGCATTCCCACGGCCGTGATGGCCGAGCGGGCCTCGATCAGCCGCACGACGCTCGGCAAGGTCGAGAAGGGCGATCCCGGGGTGTCTCTCGGAAACTACGCCACGGTGCTGTTTGTCCTTGGCCTTGCGGACAAGCTCGGCGAGCTCGCGGACATCCGGAAAGACACCGTCGGGCTGGAGTTGGAAGGGGAAGACCTGCCCAAGCGCATCCGCCGTACCCGCAAGATGCGCCCAACGCCGGACCGGAAAGGAACGGAATGATGGACACGGAAGCGCTCGTTTACCTCGACCTTGAAGGAACGTCGACCCTCGTTGGCCGCTTGTGGGCACATGAGCGCCGGGGCCGGGAGAGCGCCACCTTCGAGTACGATGGCGGCTGGCTCGACCATCCGGCCAGGTTCTCTCTGGAGCCGGCACTTCAGCTCGGTCCCGGCCCGTTTCATACGCCGGCCGGCAAGCCTCTGTTCGGGGCCATCGGCGATTCCGCCCCCGACAGGTGGGGCCGCGTGCTCATGCGCCGCGCCGAGCGGCGGCGGGCGGAGCGGGCCCGGCAGACACCCCGCACCCTGCGGGAGATCGATTATCTGCTGATGGTCAATGACGAGGCCCGGCAGGGCGCGCTGCGTTTCGCGCGGGACCCGGGCGGGCCGTTCCTGGCGGCGGACGACGCCACGCCTATCCCGCCGCTTGTGGAGCTGCCGCGGCTGCTCTCTGCCGCCGACCATGTCGCAAGTGATTCCGACAGCGATGAGGACCTGCGCCTGCTCCTCGCCCCGGGCTCGTCCCTGGGCGGTGCCCGCCCCAAGGCCTCCGTGCGGGACAGTGACGGGGCGCTCGTCATTGCCAAGTTTCCGCACCGGGATGATGAGATCGACACGGTGCGCTGGGAAGCCGTTGCGCTTGCCCTGGCGGAAAAGGCGGCCCTGCCGGTGCCGGTATGGCGGCTTGAAGCCATTGCAGAAAAGCCTGTGCTGTTGCTGCGCCGGTTCGACCGTGCCGGGGATGTGCGCATCCCCTTTCTGTCGGCCATGAGCATGCTCGGCGCGTCCGATAATGAAACTCACAGTTACCTGGAGTTCGTGGACGCCTTGCGTCAGTACGGGGCATCGCCAAAGAAAGATATGCACCTGCTCTGGCGGCGCATCGTCTTCAACATCCTGATCTCCAACACCGATGATCACCTGCGCAATCACGGCTTCCTGTACGAGGGAACCGACGGCTGGCGGCTCGCGCCGGCCTACGACCTCAACCCCGTGCCCGTGGACATCAAGCCCCGCGTGCTGAGTACCGCCATCGATCTTGAGGACGGGACGGCCTCCCTTGATCTGGCGCAGGAGATGGCCGGGTATTTCGGGCTCGACGGCGGGCAGGCCTCCGCCATCGCCAAAGAGGTGGCCGAGGCTGTCTCCACCTGGCGGCAGGAGGCCGCCCGGATCGGACTGGATCAGGCCCAGACAAACCGCATGGCAAGCGCCTTCGAGCATGACGATCTGCAAGCTGCCCGGAACCTGTAAGGGCCGGTCTCTCTCGATGGTGTCCGACCATCTGCGTGCGCTTCCTGCCTGACAGATGGCATCTCTCTCACGAGGGACTGCGAGCCCGAGGCCATCGAGCACAGCGTTCGAGACCTGAAGGCGCAGCGGGTGTTCGCCTTGGCGCTGGGCTACGAGGATCTCAACGACCATGACCGGCTACGCCGCGACGCCCTGCTGTCGTTCTCCATCATCTCCTCGAAGGTGATGCGCGGCGTCCACCCTAGCTTCTCCTTCGCCCTGGTGGGGTCCCCGAGCAGGGTCTCCACCTCCGTGGGGCGGAAGTAGCGCGGGTCCACCGCCACCACGCAGGCCCCGGTCTTGGCGTGCCTTACAGCGAATTAAGTAAAATATCCCCGTAACCGCCGGAACCGCAAGAGCAGCCGACCTACGAATACTTGCCCCGAAATGACTTTGACGGTGCGGGCTGGCATAGTTACTTCTTGAAGTGAAACTTTCGGAGAGTTCCTATGGAAGCAACCACCAAGGACCTTCGCCTCCGCGCCCGGGAGCTGCTCGCCGCAGCTGATCGCGGCGAAGAGGTCATCATCACATGGCGGGGCAAAAAGCGAGCCAGGCTGATGCGCTGGACCACGGAGCCCGAAGCGACCTCCACGACCGCTGGGCGCAACCCGGCATTCGGCCTATGGGCGGACCTCGGCGGCGACGTGGACACCCAAGTCCGGGCTCTGCGGCAGAGGAGAACGCTACCGTGAGCCTGGTGGACACGGACGTCCTCATCTGGAACCTGCGCGGCAACCCCGCCGCCGCCGAACTCCTCGACGGGCACAGGGGCTTCGCCCTGTCGGCCGTAACGTGGATGGAATTGGTTCAAGGGGTACGGGATAGCCTTGAACTTAGAACCCTACGGCAGGCACTCACCTTCTGGCAGGCCGACATCATCCATGTCACCGAGTCCATCTCCGCCCGGGCCTGCTACCTCGTGGAAGAGCACACCCTGGCTCAGTCGCTGCAGCTGGCCGATGCCATGATCGCGGCGACCGCCCTCGAACTGGGCCGGCCCCTCATCACGGCCAATGACCGGCACTACCGCTTCATTCCCCAGCTGGAGCTACAGGTATTCCGGCCGTGACCGATCCAAGGCGAATGGGGCAAAAGCCTGCACCCGTTCCATGACTTGGCGATACTGTCGCCACGGACCGTCCTGGAGGACCGCAGTCAGTGGAGTCAGAGCAAAAACTGAAGTTTTTACTCTGACCCCAAAAATTCCGGGCGGTGCTTGCCCCCTGCTCACCACATCGTCTCCACGTCGTAGGCCCCCAGCGCGGCATCGCTGGTCACGATCGGCAGGTCCTCCTCCATAGCCTGGGAGACCAGGAGGCGGTCGAACGGGTCGCGGTGATGGAAAGGCAGGTGGGCAAGCCGGTAGGTGTGGGCCAGCGCGACCGGCAGGGGGGCCAGGTCGTTGTTCGCGATACGGGCCTCGATGAACTCTCGGGGCGGGGCCGTAAGCTTCAGTTTGCCCAGGCTGTACTTGACGGCGATCTCCAGCCCGCTCACCCCGCTGAGAAAAATCACGTTCCCCGCATCCAGGAAGATCTCACGCGCCTTTTGAGAGACCCTCGGGTCGTCAGTCACCAGCCACAGAAACGCATGAGTATCCAGCAGCACCCTCACCGGAAATGGTCCATGAACTCGTCCGGAAGGTCATCGAAATCGGGACCGATCTCTACCAACCCCTTGGCCTCCCCGAGGCGCCGGCCGCCGGAGCCAGCCTTCACCGGCACGAGCCGCACCACCGCCTTGTTGGCCCGTGCGATGATGACCTCCTCGCCCTGCTCGGCCCGCGCCACCAAGTTGGAGAGCCTTGCCTTCGCCTCGTTGATGTTCACTTCGATCGTCATACCCCCTCCACATGGTCCATCCAGCTGGTCCAACTCTAAGTAAAAGGTCGTTTCACTTCAAGCACGAAGCAAACCTGGCACCGCGACGCCGCCCTGCTCAACCAACGGTCGTACCGGTATCGAAGGCCCATGCATGGGCATCCATTTCCGTGCCTGTGCACGGTAAGTCACCCCTAAAAACCGGCCTGCAACGGCACCTGATGAAGGTCGCGGGCATCGACGAGTCTGACCTCTAAGTCGACGCGACAACCGTGTGACCAACTCCTGCGCCCCCCGGGAGAGGACCGGGATAAGGGGGGAAACTCCACTCTAAATTTCTCCCCCCGCTTGCGGGGGAGCTCCCATCCTTTCCCCTCCCCCGCTTGCGGGGGGCTCCCATCCTTTCCCCTCCCCCGCTTGCGGGAACTCCCCATTCTTTCTCCTCCCCCGCTCGCGGGGGACAACTCCGCCGGGAGCGGAGTTGAACGCCGCAAAGCGGCGGCCCCCGAAGGGGCGGAG
>JAABTG010000208.1 GCA_011389995.1 Thiotrichales bacterium | reverse complement strand
CCTACCTGTTCCGCAGCGCCCAGGATCGGCGCAATCCGCAGGCGGCGCAGACCAGCGTGCTGCCCAGTCTGGAGATGCTGGACGATGTGATGTACAAGTCCATCGCCCTGGGCTTTGCCTTCTTTACCGTGGCCACCATTCTCGGCGCCCTGTGGGCGGCCGAGGCCTGGGGCGGATACTGGTCCTGGGACCCGAAGGAGACCTGGGCCCTGATCGTGTGGTTGAATTACGCCGCCTGGCTGCACATGCGCCTGACCAAGGGCTGGCGCGGCACGCCCATGGCCTGGTGGGCCATCGTCGGGTTGTTCATCACCCTGTTCGCCTTTCTGGGGGTGAACATGTTCCTCTCCGGGCTGCACTCCTACGGGGAACTGTGAAATAAGGTGTTTATTGCCTTGTTCCCTCCCCCTTGATGGGGGAGGTGAGGAGGGGGAGCGTATCGGTACCATGCATTGCTGGGTTACCGACGCACACCCTCCCCCATCCCTTTATGCCCGTGCGGGTGCTCCCATCAAGGGAGGGGAGATGAGGAAAAAAACCTCTCCATATGACGGGAGAGTGATGTAGGTTGGGCTGAGCGCAGCGAAGCCCAACAGTCGGCGCATTCATGTTGGGCTTCACTCTGTTCAGCCCAACCTACATTTACACAAGCAAAGAACAACCAAGGGGCATGGAATGAAGAAACTGCTCAACACCACCCTCCTGCTGCTCACCGGCCTGTTCCTGGCCACCGCCCAGGCGGCGGACTTCGCCGAAGGCAAGGATTACACCCGCCTGTCCGCCGCCCAGCCCACCGCCATGCCGGACAAGATCGAGGTGGTGGAGCTGTTCTGGTACGGCTGCCCGCATTGCTACCGGCTGGAACCGCACATTGAGGAATGGCTGGAGACCAGGCCCGAAGATGTCGCCTTCGTGCGCATGCCGGCGGTGCTGAGCCCGCGCTGGGAACTGCTGGCCCGGGCCTGGTACACCGCTGATCTGCTCGGGGTGACGGAGCAGATTCACAAGCCGCTGTTCAAAGCCATCCACGCCGACCGTCAGCGCATTACCAGCGTCGACCAGCTCCGGGACTTCTTTGTCGAGCAGGGCGTGTCGGGTGAGGACTTCGACAGCACTTTCCATTCCTTCGGGGTGGCGGCCAAGATCAACCGGGCCCGCGAGATGACCCGGCGCTACCAGCTGCGCGGCGTTCCGGCGTTGATCATCAACGGCAAGTACCGCACCTCGGCCTCCGAGGCCGGCAGTCACGCGGCCATGATCGAGGTGACCAACCACCTGATCGAGCAGGAACGCGAGGCCGCCGGCGACTGAGGCCCGGCGCGATCGCCCCCGATCCAGGCCCGCCGCCGTGCGGGCCTTTTTATTGTGTGCGCCAGGCATGGCGCGAAGCGTCATGAACTGGCGCTGCCCCGGCCCGCTGTGGTGGCCGCCCGGGGCGACTTGGCGGTGAGAGTCCGCTATCGGCCCGGCAAGGGGAACGATTAGCCGAACGGCAAGGGTGTCCACCGCGAGGTGGAATCTGAAGGAAGCCGAAGGCAAAGCACTGGCCCGACGAACAGAAATCGCATATGAGGCGGTCGCCGTGGGTGAGAAGGCACATATCTTCAAAGCCCGGTACTTGCACGGAAACGGCGGACGTAGATGCGGCGGGCATAAGTGTGAAGGTCGCGCGTCTTACCCTGGGAGGTCTGCCATCCTGCCCAGTGCTACCGGCATCGTGAGGTGTCGGGATGGGATGGCAGAAGTCAGCAGAAGCCGTAGTAGGTGGCCTGACCGACCACTGAAGGGCGGAACATGTAGTACGAATTGGGAACCCTGACCTCGATGATCACAAGAGTCGCAGACAGAAGAGCGGAAGTGCTCTTCCCCACTGGGAAGGGTAGCGGGCAGTACCCGCGAGAGTACCCGGCCGGGGCGGCAAGGTTCACGGCGGTGCAGGCCAACTCCCATGAGGGGCCGACATGGAGTTGATGTCGGCGGTATTGGAACGAGGCAACATGATGCGGGCCTATGAACGGGTACTCCGGAACAAAGGGGCGCCCGGCGTGGACGGCATGACGGTGGGGGAGTTGAAGCCCTACTTGAAAGCCCACTGGCCCGAAATCAGGGAGCAACTGCGGGAAGGGCGATACCAGCCGCTGCCGGTGCGCAAGGTCGAGATACCCAAGCCCGGTGGCGGTCAGCGCCTGCTGGGCATTCCCAGCGTGCTGGATCGGCTCATCCAACAGGCCCTGCATCAGATCCTGAGTCCTCTGTTTGAGGGGAAGTTCTCGAGCCACAGCTACGGCTTTCGACCGGGGCGCAGCGCCGCGCAGGCGGTGCAGCAATCCCGGCGCCACATCGAAGAGGGCCGTCGTTGGGTGGTGGATGCCGACCTGGAGAAATTCTTTGACCGGGTGAACCACGACATCCTGATGTCGCGGGTCGCCCGCGAGGTCAGAGACAAGCGGGTGCTCCGGCTGATCCGCAGCTATCTTCGGGCCGGGATCATGGATGGCGGAGTCACGACAGCGCGCAACGAGGGGACGCCGCAAGGCGGACCTCTCTCGCCGCTACTGTCGAACATTCTGCTCACCGATCTGGATCGAGAACTGGAGCGACGGGGCCACCGCTTCTGCCGATATGCCGACGACTGCAATATCTACGTCAGCAGTCAACGGGCAGGTGAGCGGGTACTGGCCTCGATGACGCGATTCCTGGAGCACCGGCTGAAACTGCGGGTGAACCGGGAAAAGAGCGCGGTGGACCGGCCGTGGAAGCGCAGCTTCCTTGGCTACACCGTCTGCAAGCGGAGGCGTAATGTACGTCTGAAGGTGGCCCCCAAGTCGCTTCAACGGCTTGAGGGGAACCTTAAGGTGTTCTTCCGTGCAGCGAGAGGACGCTCCATCAGTCGAGCCATTGCCGAACTGGCCCCAAAGCTGAGGGGCTGGGTCGACTACTTCCGCCATGCGGAGGTGAAAGGGGTCTTCGAGGAGCTGGACGGCTGGGTCCGTCGGCATCTGCGGAAGATCCTCTGGCGGCAGTGGAAACGCCCATTCACACGGGTAAAGAAGCTGATGCGATTGGGCTTGACGGAGGTGCGAGCCTGGAAGAGTGCCACCAACGGCCGGGGTCCTTGGTGGAACTCGAGTGCCTCGCACCTGAATCAGGCGCTGCCGAAGAAGCTCTTTGATCGCCTTGGGCTGGTATCGCTGATGGATCATTACCATCGGCTCAAATGTAATGCATGAACCGCCGTGGTACGGAACCGTATGCCCGGTGGTGTGAGAGGACGGAGGGGGTGCCCCCTTCCTCCTACTCGATCCGGTGTCCGGCCGGATCAGACCTCCGCCCACATCCGCACCAGGTTGGTGTAGCTGTTGCTGACCATGGTGGTTTCCTGCTCGCCGGGCGATTTCTCCAGCAGCAGGTCGCGCGCCCGGGAGAGTGAGTAGAGCAGCTCACGCTGAGCCGGATCCCGGACCAGGCTCTGGGCCCAGGTCACCGCGACCAGGCGTTCGCCGGCAGTGACCGGCGCGACATGATGGGTACTGGAAGAGGGGTAGATGACCGCATCCCCGGCCGCCAGCTTGATCCGCTGTTCGCCGAAGCTGGAGCGGATCACCAGCTCGCCGCCCTCATAGTCCTCGGGGGCGCTGAGGAACACGGTGGCGGAGACATCCGAGCGGTAACGCTGGCCCATGGGCCCCATGACCGGATCGTCGACATGGTCGCCGTAATTCATGCCGGGGGTATAACGGGCATAGAAGGGCGCGGCCACCCGATGCGGCAGTACCGCCTGCTGATAAACCGCATGCTGGACGAGGGAGCCCATCACAATGTTATTCAGCCTGGTGTATAGTTCCGGGTCCTGAACCATCTCCTCGTTCTGCTTGACCTGATGCGCCTCGCGACCGGCGGACAGCCGGCCGTCCTGGAAACTGGCGCCCGTGAGCAGGGTGCGGATCTGCTGCAGCTGTTCGGCGGCGAGTACGCCGGAGAGCGTCAATAACATGTTCAGGAACTCCAGTCAGAAGAGGTCGACCATGATACTGAAAGTGAACGTAGGGGAACAAACCTATTCCATCGACGTACCGGAGAAGATGCTCGACGAGGCGGAGGAATTCTTCAGCCGGATGGACGAGGACATGAGCCGCGGCTACCAGATGAGCCGCACCTGGGTGGACAGCCCGGACGCCTACATGCGCTGCCAGATCGTCGCCGACAAGCTGTTGACCGCACTGGAGAGCCACAACGAAAGTCTCGGCATGATGATGTCCGCCTATCTGCTCAAGCGCATGCCGGGCATCCGGGCCGTGCACCTGAATCTCGAAGGCGACATGACCGAGCACGACTTCGACACGGTCTGAAACGCATTCCGTAAGCCGGTATCATGGCCGAACTGCTCGAAGTCACCGCGCCGCTGCTGATCCGCCATACCGACGGGAGCCGCCACATCATGGCGGAGCGCTTCCCCCATCCCGAAGGCATCCTTTATTTCGAACCCTTCTGGCACCTGCACCGTCCGGCGGCGCGGGCCATCCATCTCGCCCGCGGCGAGGTCCGGGGCGAAGGGCCCTGGAAACTCGGCGGGGCAGTGGTGACGGTGCTGGGTTGTCAGGGCACCGATCCGGAGATGGCGGGGCTGTATGCCGAGTGGCAGGCCTTTCTCCAGGCAGGTGCTCACGGCTATCC
>JAABTG010000207.1 GCA_011389995.1 Thiotrichales bacterium | reverse complement strand
CCCCGTGCCCGGGCATGGGCGGGGAACCGCCACGGGCGGCTTGGGGCGCAACGGTTGGGTGGTGTCAACGGCCCTCGATGGGACTACTCACTGTAGCCGCGGCCGTTGGTGGACGGCCCCGGCGGACGATCATATGAAGCGGAGAAACAGCCTGTGACCTATTCCATCGTCGCCTTCGACCCGGACAGCGGGGATCTCGGTGTGGCCGTGCAGTCCAAGTTCCCCAACGCCGGGGTGACCATCCCCTTCGCGCGGGCCGGGGTGGGGGCCATCGCCTCCCAGGCCTACCTGAACCCCGGTTTCGGTCATCGCGGCCTGGTGCTGCTGGAGCACGGCGCGAGCCCCGAACAGGCCCTGGACATCCTGGTGGGGGGCGACCCCGAGCGGGCCGTACGCCAGGTGGGCATGGTGGATGCCCGGGGCCGCAGCGCCGCCTACACCGGAGCGGAGTGCTTTCCCTGGTGCGGCGCCCTCCAGGGCGAGCACTTCACCGCCCAGGGCAATGTCCTCGCCGGCCCCGGAGTGGTGGGAGCCATGGCCGAGACCTTCGCGGCCGCCTCCGGCCCCCTGGCGGAGCGCCTGCTGGCGGCCTTGGCCGCGGGCCAGGCGGCGGGGGGCGAGGTGCGCGGCCAGCAGTCCGCCGGCCTGCTGGTGGTGCGCGCCGGGGGCGGCTACGGTGGGCACGACGACCGTCTGGTATCCATTTCCGTATACGACCACCCCACCCCCATCGCAGAGCTCGAGCGCCTCTATGCCATCCACCGCCTGACCTACTTCCGCAGCCGCCCCGATGACCTGGTGCCGGTCGCCGGGGCCCTCGCTCGGGAGCTCCAGGCCCTGTTGCGGGAGCGTGGCTTCTACCGCGGGGCGATGGACGGCGAGTGCGGCCCGCTGATGCGCCGCGCCCTGCACGACTTTATGGGCTGGGAGAATTACGATGAACGCATCCGTGACGACGGCCTTATCGACCGGGAGGTACTCGAGGATATCCGCCGCAAGCACGGCGGGGACGGTGTCCCGCCGGCTCCGGGGCCGGCGGCGAAGGCCAACGATTGAATGACGACAGAGGAAGGATGAGATGGAAGAAGACGATATGGCGACGAGCCTGGAGAAGATGGAGGCGCCGAGCTACAAGCTGCTGGTGACGACGCCCATGGCGGCCATCATGTTGAGCGGCAAGGAGAGCAGTGAGTGGGCGGGCCTGCTGGAATCCATCGGGCCCATATACGCCGCGGCGGCGGACGATACCCACGGCGAGGTCAGTGAGGCGCTCTCCACCGTCTCGGTCCTTCTGGAACGGGGGGATGCGTTAATCAGGATGTATTTTAAGAACGAGAGTCTGAGCTTCGACCGCATGATGGAGCTGTCGGCCACGGGTGCCGATGTGTGGATGCTCAGGCTGAGCGACGGAGAGATTGAAAAAGCGGATGCCATACGATTATTTCAAACCATCCAGGCGGGCCTGATGGAGGCGATTGGTGATCTGCGTGGGGAAAACGAGATGGTCGACCAGTTCATCAAGGTTCAAGACAAGATAATCGAGCATATCTCCTCTCTGGACTAAGTTAACGCTGATTATTGGCCATCCCTGGCCAAAATCAGCACGGCAGGCAAAAACGCGGTTTCCACCTGCCTTCACCTCAACGCCTTATGGTGTCGAGTTGGCGGGGCATCCTGCCCCGCCCGGTAAACACTGATTAATTCGGCGTTTTCCCAGGCGACGTCTTATCCAGTCCGTACCGGATCGAGCCCCCTGGATACGCCAGGCCCCCGCCCTCCTGCGGGGGGCGGGGACGGGCTTCCTCAGGCGTGCTGCTCCAGCGCCTCGAGGTGCTTGCCTGAAGTGCTCATGCGCGAGCCGACGAGGGGTATGGGCCGGCCCGGCAGCAGCATGTGCCAGTAGACCTGCTTGAAGGCCAGCTTGCCCAGGTGGTTGGCATAGGTCTCCTTGAGCAGCGACATGGGGCCGATCACCGGCAGGGGGAAGGTCCCGGGCACCGGCTGGGTGTCGTAGTTGAAATCGATGAGCACGGCCTTGTTGAAGCCGGTCTCGATGAAGCAGTTGGAGTGGCCGTCGGCGATGGGTTCGGCGTCCTCGCCCGCCATCTCGCGCAACAGGTTGTGGACCACCACGTCGGCCTGGAAGTGGGCCACGGAGCCCGCCTTGGAGGTGGGTACGTTGGTGCCGTCCCCCAGCAGGAAGATGCGGTCGGCCTTCCTGGACTTGAGGGTGTACTTATCGGTCACGCCGAAGCCCAGCCCGTCGCCGAGGCCCGCCTCGTCCACGACATCCGCGCCCTCGTGGGGGGGGATGGTGACCAGCATGTCGAAGGGGATCTCCTGGCCGTCCGGGCAGTACATGGCGTCCTCGCGCACCTCCGCCAGGGAGGCGTTCGGCACCACCTCGATGCCCTTTTCCACCAGCATATGGGTGAGCACATCGTTGCACACCGGCTTGGTGAAGGCGCCGTTCAGAGGGGTCACATAGGTGATGCGGGTCTTGTCGCGCAGCCCCCGCTTGCGCAGGTACTCGTCGGCGAGGAATGCAAACTCCAGGGGCGCCACGGGGCACTTGATGGGCATCTCGGCCACGTCGATGACCAGGTTGCCGCCCTGGAAGCGCTCCAGGGCCGCGGCCAGGGCCATGGCGCTGGCCGGCGTGTAGAAGCCGAAGGCCTTCTTGCCCCAGAAGTCCGGCAGACCCTCCACGTCGTCCAGCACGGTGCGGGCGCCCAGCGCCAGTACCAGCCAGTCGTAGTGGTACTCGCTCGCCTCGGTGGTCACGGTGCGGCTCTCCGGATCGAGGGCGGTGATGCGGTCCGTGATGTACTCCACGCCGGCCTTGATATAGCGGGCCGTGGGCCGCTGGATGTCCGACGGGCGGCGGTAGCCGGCTTTCTGGAAGGGCAGGAACAGCATACCCGGCTGGTAGGTATGCATCGGCGAGTTGCCGATGAGCTTCACGTTCACCTGGAGGTCCTTCTTCCGCGCCTTCGACGCCAGCAGGTTGGCGGTCACGATTCCGCCGGTCCCATCACCGAGCACCAGTACTTCAGTAGCCATCTTTCCACCTCCAAGGGTCAACGCAACGAACCGCGTAAGTCCTCCAGGCGTGGGGCCCGTAACTTACGCCGTCGGGCGCCCGGGCCTGGAGTGCCCGTACCCGTGCCGGGGCCGGGAACGGTGTGATACCTGCAGCGGTATCACCGGGAGCAAACTTTAGCCTATCCGAATAACCTTAGTTAAGAATATTCGAAAAACATAAAATAACATTGACATATATCAAGTCCGGGGCCGCGTGGGGGGATAGGGCAACAATACGGGTCCGGCGCCGTGATCCCTCATCACCAACCGCTGGCGTTTGCCGCGCGCACCGGCGGTGTCTGTGGGCAAGGGGCGGGAGACGGGAATGTCGTGGGGTCGACTATATTCAACATCCCCGGCATATTGGGGGCGGCATCGGCGGTCTCGCGCCATTGGCGCCCCGGGCATATCGATGCTGGACTACGCCACTATGATCATCTTCACTGTGCTCCTGATCCCTCTGCTCTATACCGGGCGGGTTCTGCACCGCCTGGAGGGTGGCGTACTGCTTGCCCTCTATGGGCTCTACCTTTTCGCCCTGTGGCCCAAGTGAGGGTCGCGGGCCCATGACCGGGAGGACCTCGCCAATGGAGCGGCGTACCCATCTCGCCATCTCCGCCGGCCTCGTCGGCGCCGTGGTGGAGATCACCGAAGACGGCGCCACCGTGGGCCTCACCGCCACCCCGGAGATGGCCGCCGACGCCCGCGGCCTCGTCCACGGGGGTTTTACCTTCGGCCTCGCCGACTACGCGGCCATGTGTGCCGTCAACCATCCCAACGTGGTGCTCGGCGAGGCCAGTGTGCGTTTCCTGGCGCCGGTGGTGGTGGGGCAGGAGATGACGGCCCGGGCCACCGTCACCGCCTCCGCCGGCAAGAGGCGCACCGTGGAGGTGGTGGTGCGGGTGGCGGGCAACGAGGTCCTGAAGGGTGAGTTGGCCTGTTTCGTGCTGGATACCCACATCCTCGACCGACGGGCACCATCGTGACGGGGCAGGATACCCGTGGCGGCTCCATAGCTTTCCCGCCGGGGCCTGATCCGGCTCCGCCAGGTTTAACGAAGGCCCCGGGTCTATATCCAGGAGCCCCCGCCGGATGGCGGGGACCGGCCTGACCACCCACCGAGAGAAGGAGTCATCATGAAGAAAACCTTTTTCATCGCCGCGGCCTGTGCCGTATCGCTGTGGGCCGTCCAGCCCGCCCTCGCCGAGGAAATCGCGCCCTATGGCACCGCAAAGACCCACTTGCACGAGTACCCGTTCATCGACGCCGTATTCGACGTCAACTACGAGGACCCCAAGGACCTCAATATCCTCCATGCCTTCGTGAAGAACACCGCGAAGCCCCTCAGAGGCCACATGGTGGTGGTGACCCACGGACCGGAGCTGCGGGCCTTCGCCAAGGAGAACTACATCAAGTACCAGGGGATCATGGACAAGCTCGCGGCGCTGGCCGAGGCCGGGGTGGACTTCCGCATGTGCAACAACGCCCTGACCGCCGCCGGCTACGAGCCCCAGGACATGCACGGGTTCGTCACCGTGGTCCCCGCGGGCTTCCCGGAGATCGCCTATCTCCAGTCCCGGGGTTACACCTATATCAACCCCATTCCCCTCTCCCCGCGGAACGTGCGTTACCTGGAGCGCCCTGAACTGAAGAAGGACTAGGCCGGGCGAGGCCCCGGCAGGAAGGCCGGTACTCTGTCACGGGCGTCCGGGGTCACGTGGCAGGAAACATCCCCAGGGCCACCACGACGGTGAGCACGTAGACCAATCGCGG
>JAABTG010000206.1 GCA_011389995.1 Thiotrichales bacterium | reverse complement strand
ATGAGCCGTTGGAGCTGGGGCTCGAGGACTCCATAGAGTTCCGCCTCCGTCAGCGGCGAGGCCTCGAGGGCGGCGCGGGCGGCGGCCAGGACCTTCGCGTTGACCCCCTCGAAGGCCGCCACGAAGGGGCCGATGTCCACCCCCAGCTCACGGCAGAAGGCGGGGCGCTGGCGGGTATTGAGGAAGTAGAGGCCGAAGAAATTACCCGCGGCCATCACCCGGCGCCTGGTCCCGTCGGGCTCCGCGGCCAGCCGGGCGGCCACCCTCTCCGAGGCCTCCCGTTCCATGGCCGCGGGCTCCGGCAGGCCGGGATGCCTGCGGGCCGCCCGGGTCCTGATGTCCTCCACGGCCTCGTCCACCTCCGCCACCAGCGCCCGTTCACGCCATTCATCGACGCCGAGGCGCAGCACCACGGCGAGGGCCGCCACAGCCAGCACCAGGAGGGCCACCCGGGTCCAGTTCATGCCGTCACCACCGCTCCCTCAGCCCGGCGGCCACCCCATGAGGCGGCCGGCGAGGAGGTGGAGATGGATGTGGAACACCGACTGGCCCGCCAGGCGGTTGCAGTTGAACACGGTGCGGTAGCCCTGGTCGGCGAAGCCCTGCTCGCGGGCGATATCGGCGGCCAGCAGGAACATGCGTCCCACCGTCCCGGCATGGCGGGGCTCCATATCGTTGAGGGTGGCGATGTGCTCGGTGGGACAGATGAGGATATGGGTCGGCGCCTTGGGGTTGGTGTCGTTGAAGGCGATGAGCTCGTCGCTGCGATACACGAGGTCCGCCGGCACCTCGCCGCCGGCGATGCGGCAGAACAGGCAGTCGGGATCGGTATGAGGGGTCGCCGTCATGAGAGAGTTCCTGGGCCGTGCATCAGAAGAAGTGCCGAATCATGGGGCAAGCCCGGCGTCCGGAGACGCTGCAGGCGCGGCTTCCCCACCCCGGCCCTCCCACCAGTGGGGAGGGAGAGAGGCGTGCCGGGGAGAAGGGGGAAGATGCATGGGTTTGGACACCGCGAAGCGGTGGCCCGAAGGGCGCAGGGCAGGATACCCGGAGTATGGCCGGGCGGGGGAGAACCACGCCTGGGGGCCCCACCCGGGCCTGCCTTTCCCGCCCCTTGGCGAGGAAGAAATGGTGCGCCCGGGGCAGGTCTTTCATGTCAAAGGTCCCGGGCGAGGCGGATGCCCACGTTGTCGTAACCCTTATTGCCGGGCAGCTTGTCCCGCGCGGCGGAGCGCAACGCGGAGGAGGCATTGCTGAAGGAGCCTCCCCGCACCACCCGCTGGGTACAGTCACCGCCCTCCCATACGCTGCCATCGCTCGGGGCCCCGAGATAGTCCGGGTGCCAGCAATCACGCACCCATTCCGCGACATTGCCTGCCGTATCGTAAAGCCCGAACGGGTTGGCATCGAAGAAACCCACCTTGGCCGGCTGCCGGGGATGGAGGCCGCTCTGGCAATCGAAGCAGTGGGCATTCTCGCGGCCGATATCGCGTCCCCACCAGTACTCCCGGGTGGTACCGGCGCGGGCCATGTATTCCCACTCGGCTTCACTCGGCAGGCGGTACTTCTCCCCGGTCTGGGCGGACAACCAGTTGGCATAGGCGTAGGCATCGTCCCAGCTCACCCCGGTGACGGGCCGGGTTTCCCGGTCGAGGCCGTTGGCCGGGGGCAACGGCCGGCCCGTCGCCCTGGCGAAGCGATCGTATTCCGC
>JAABTG010000205.1 GCA_011389995.1 Thiotrichales bacterium | reverse complement strand
ACCGCGGCGCAGGCTCCAGGGTCATTTCCGGGTCCGGCTCCAGTTCCGGGACATTGGCGGGCTCGGGCACCCCTTCCGGCAGCAGTTCACCCTTGATCGCGGCGCCGCCTTTTCTGGACGGTTCAGAGGCCGTCTCCAGGACGTCGACGCAGATGACCGTGGTGTTGTCCTGCTTGGGCTGGCCCGCCTCTTCCACCGCCTCCAGCAGGGCACCTACGCAGTCGCGGGGATTCTCCGCCCACGACGAATATTGGATGACGGAGCCCTGGCCGAGGGTGTCCAGGCCGTCGCTGCAGATCAGCAGGCGGTCGCCGCGCTGGAGATCCAGGGGCTCGGACGACAGGTCGACTTCCGCGATCTCGTCGCCAATCATGGCGCTCATGAGCATGTTGGGCGACAGGTTGGCATCGGGCTCGATGGCCATGCCCTGTTCGCGCATACGCTGCAGGTAACCACCATAGCTGTGGTCGGCATTCAGCTTGTTGAGGCTGCGCTCCCGCAGCAGGTAGAGGTGGGAATCCCCGACGCTCACCCACCACAGCCGGGTGCCCTGGATGAAGGCACTGACCATGGTGCAGCCCATACCCTTGAGTCCCGGCGTCTCCAGTACCGACTGGCGGATGGAATCGTTGGCCTTCAGCAGGGCCTGCTTGAGGGCCCCGGGCACATCATCCGCCGGATAGAGGCCGGCGAAGGTGCGGTTGAAGGTGGTGGTCACCATGTTGCTGGCCACGTTGCCGGCGGCATGGCCCCCCATGCCGTCGGCCATGATCACCAGCACCGTGGCATTGGACTCCTCGCCCTCGCCGAGGCGGGTGGTCATGAAGGCGTCTTCCTGATAGTCCCGGGCGCCGTCTATCTGGTTGCCGAAGACCTCTAGCTTGATGGCCATTATTGTTGTTCCTGGATCTGCGCCATTGACTCGACAGGCATCGCCTCAGCGTACCTCGACGCCCCGCTCGGCCATGCGTTGCTTGGCCTCGCCGATGGTGTGCTCGGCAAAATGGAAGATGCTGGCGGCCAGCACGGCGTCGGCCTCCCCTTCCAGTACGCCGGCCACCAGGTGGTCCAGGTTACCCACGCCGCCGGAGGCGATGACCGGGATGTCCACCGCCCGGCAGACGGCGCGGGTGAGCTCCAGATCGAAGCCCGCCCGGGTGCCGTCACGGTCCATGCTGGTGAGGAGGAGCTCCCCCGCACCCAGTTCCTCCATCCTGACGGCCCATTCCACCGCGTCGATGCCCGTAGGCCGGCGCCCGCCGTGGGTGAAGATCTCCCAGCGCGGGGAGCCGTCTTCGGTGCCCGCCCGCTTGGCATCGATGGCCACCACGATGCACTGGGCACCGAAGCGGGCGCTGGCCTCGCCCACGAATTCCGGGTTGAAGACGGCGGCGGTGTTGATGCCCACCTTGTCGGCACCGGCATTGAGCATGCGGCGGATATCCTCCACCTTGCGGATCCCCCCACCCACCGTGAGGGGAATGAACACCTGGGCGGCCACATCCTCCACCACGTGGACGATGGTGTCACGATCATCCGAGGAGGCGGTGATGTCCAGGAAGGTGATCTCGTCGGCCCCCTCCAGGTCGTAGCGCTTGGCCACCTCCACCGGGTCGCCGGCATCGCGGATGTCCAGGAACCTGACCCCCTTGACCACGCGGCCGTTGTCCACGTCCAGGCACGGGATGATGCGTTTGGCGAGCCCCATGTCAGTAGGGAAGCCCGGCGGTCAACTCGTCCGCCAGGCGCTGACCCTCGGCGAAATCCAGGGTGCCCTCGTAAATCGCGCGCCCCGTGATGGCGCCGCTGATGCCCTCCTCCGCCACCTCGCACAGGCGCCGCACGTCCTCCAGATTGGTGATGCCGCCGGAGGCGATGACGGGGATGTGCACCGACTGGGCGAGACGCACCGTGGCCTCCAGGTTGACGCCGCTCATCATGCCGTCGCGGCTGATATCGGTGTAGACGATGGCCTCCACGCCGTCGTCCTCGAACTGGCGGGCCATGTCCGCCGCGTCGTGGTGGGACAGCTTGGACCAGCCGTCCACCGCCACCTTGCCCTCCCGGGCATCGAGGCCGATGATGATGTGGCCCGGGAACTCGGCGCACACCTCGGGCACGAAATGGGGGTTGGTGACCGCCTTGGTGCCGAGGATGACGTACTTCACCCCGGCGTCCAGGTAGGTGAGGATGGTCTCCTCGTCGCGGATCCCGCCACCCACCTGGATGGGCAGATCCGGGAAGGCCTCGGCGATGGCGTGGATCACCTCGGCGTTCTTGGGCTTGCCCTCGAAGGCACCGTTGAGGTCCACCAGGTGGAGCCGCCGCGCCCCCGCCTCCACCCAGCGCCGGGCGGTGGCCACGGGGTCGTCGGAGAATACGGTGGCATCGTCCATCTTGCCCTGGCGCAGCCGCACACACTGGCCGTCCTTGAGGTCTATGGCAGGGATTAACAACATCGGGGTTTCCTTGGAATCCGGCTCATGGGGTTGGTTCGGGTCGACCCTGGGGGTCCCGGGGATGGTTATGCAAAGACTATAGGGATTCTTGCGAACAAGACAGATTATGAATTATAGGCATGGATTTTTGAATTTGACCCCTCCCCCTTCCCGGCACCCTGAGGAAATGCTGGACTATTCAACGCTTTCCATGGAGCCCGGGGTGAGATTGGCCCGTCCGCGGCGCCGGACTGCGCCGGCTGATGAGAGTCATCCCATCCATCATGTAAGGGATTGAGAGGCTGGAAGCCGGTGCGGAGCGTCCCCTCTCCCCATCCCTCTCCCATAGGG
>JAABTG010000204.1 GCA_011389995.1 Thiotrichales bacterium | reverse complement strand
TGCCGCCTTCGCAGCCATCTCTTATACTGAGCGGCCTTCCAGGGTCCCTTCGTGCCGGGGTAGCTCAGTCGGCAGAGCAACTGATTCGTAATCAGTAGGTCGGTGGTTCGATTCCACTCTCCGGCACCAACTTGCGCGACTTTTTCCGCCTACATCCTGCGGAAATCAAATATCAAGGGCCTTTGGGCGTGTCCGCCCCGCCTGCACTGAATCCCATCATCTCTCTGCGCTTCGCCCCCCTCGAGCGCGTCCAGTGCGGTAATACGAACAAATCTCAGCTCCTCACCGGGCGTGGTTCGGGCAGGCATGGCGGGCGGGCTCCCGGCGCAAGGGGGCGCGCATAGTGTAGACAAAAAACTTTTACAAGCCGTCAGTTACGGGGCTATAAGGATCGCGCCGCACGTTCTTCCGCTACTTTGGTTCGCGAAAGGATTGAACAGAACGCGTGACGCTTGTCACAGTTTTCGAAGTCTAGTAAAAAAGGTTCTCCGCTGAGCCGGCCGGCCAATTTCGGCATCACCCGGGGCGGTCCAGAAGAACAAGTTATCGTCCCGTACCCATCCAGGGGGAGTCATGAGAAAGATTATTTCCTCTCTCGGTGCATGCCTGTTGGCCATCGCATCTGTTCCGGCCGCCGCTAATGAGGCCGCAAATCCGCCGCAGCTTCGAGCCGCACCCATCGAAGTGCCTCCGCAGCTCCGGGAAGCAAGCCCGGCCCCTGCGCCCCAGAAAGCGTCGCGGAAGACCTACGTGGTGCAGCTCAAGGCCGACCCGGCTATCAGCTACACCGGCGGCATCAAAGGATTCGCCGCCACGGCCCCCGGTAAGGGTCAGCGTTACAACTCAAAAGCGGGCCACGTGCAGCAGTACACTGCGCACCTGGAGCGCCAGCAGGAAAAGGTGCTACGCCGCGCGGCAGGCAAGGCCGATAAGATGTACAGCTACAAGCATGCCCTGAACGGGTTCGCTGCCCGCCTGACCCAGCAGGAAGTTGAGCGGGTGCGCAAAGACCAGGACGTGATGCAGGTCTGGGAAGACCAGGCCATTTCCATCGATACCAACGACACCCCGGGTTTCCTCGGCTTGCTGGATTCGCGCGACGGGCTGCGGACCCGGGAGAAGCTGCGGGGCCAGGACGTCATCGTTGGCATCATCGACACCGGCATCGTCCCCCAGCATCCCAGCCTCTCCGACGAAAAGGTGCTGCACCTGCCGCCGTTCTGCGACAACCCCAGTCGCAAGCAGGCGCGGATCTGCGACAACATCCGTGAAAAGCGCAGCGTCAAGACCTACTCCGCCCCGCCGGCTCGCTGGAACGGTGACTGCGAGACTGGCGAAGGCTTCGCAGAAAGCGATTGCAATAACAAACTGATCGGGGCCCGCTGGTACTACGATGGCTTCCGGGAAGGCACTGGCGGAGCCGTCGAAGGTGATTTCCGTTCGCCCCGGGATTCCTCCGGCCACGGTACCCATACCGCGACCACCGCCGCCGGCAACGAGGTGATCGCGACCCTGAGCGGCACAGAGGTCGCCACCATCAGCGGCATGGCGCCCCGGGCCCGCATCGCCGTCTACAAGGCCTGCTGGCTGGCGCCCGACGCCACAAGCTTCAGCTGCTTCTTCTCCGACACGGCTGCGGCGACTGAGGATGCCGTGGCCGACGGCGTGGATGTGATCAACTACTCCATCGGCACCGCCCCCGCGTTCAACGATCCCCAGGACATTGCCTTCCTGAACGCCGCCGATGCGGGCGTCTTCGTCGCTCGTTCCGCCGGCAACTCCGGTCCGGGTTTCGCCACCACCAACGCCGGTGAACCCTGGGTGACGTCCGTGGCCGCCTCCACGGCCGATGGGACCCTGTTCACGACGGCTGCTCGGGTCAACGCGCCGGCGTCTCTCGCCGGCGACTATCCGGCCATCGAGGGCGTCATCACCGGGCCGTTGTCCGAGCTCGGCCCCGTGACCGCCGACGTGGCAGCCGCGGCGCCCATCGACGCCTGCGTGCCGCTGAGCAACAATATCGACGGCAGGATCGCCCTGATCGTGCGCGGGAACTGCCCGTTTACGGACAAGGTCGAGAACGCCGTGGTGGCCGGCGCTGGCGCCATCCTGATGTACACCGACGACCGGCCCAAGACCGGCATGGGCGGCACGGCCACCAAGCTTACCCTCAGCGTGCCGGGCGTGATGATCGACAACGACATCGGCCTGGAGCTGCTGGCGGCCATCGACGCCGGCGAGACCGTCAACGTGACCCTGGACGACGGCATCTTCGTGACCGAGCCCAGGGACGGCAACATCATCGCCGGGTTCTCCTCGCGCGGGCCCTACCTCACCGAGTCCGACTGGATTGCGCCGCATATCACCGCACCCGGCGTGAACATCCTGGCCGGCTATTCGCCTGACCAGGCGGACGGCTCTGCCGGCGGCCTGTTCGGCTACCTCAGCGGCACCTCCATGTCGAGCCCGCACATCGCTGGCCTGGCCGCTCTCGTCATCGAGGAGCATCCGGACTGGAGCCCGGCCGCCGTGCGTTCGGCCCTGATGACCACGGCTCGCCAGGACGTGGTTAAGGAAGATGGTGTCACGCCGGCTGATCCGTTCGACTTCGGCGCTGGCCACGTGGACCCCAACAAGGCCATCGACCCCGGCCTGATCTACGACACCGGTTTGCTGGATTACCTGGCAGCCACCTGCGAGACGGTGTCCCCGCTGGTGGACCCCGGTACCTGTGATCTCCTCGGCTCCGGCCTGGGCTTTTCCACCGATCCGGCGGACCTGAACCTGCCGGCCATCGGCATCGGCGAATTGCCGGGGACGAAGACTATCACCCGGACCGTCACCAACGTGGGCAAGAACAGCATCTACGAGGCCTACGTGGAGGCGCCGGAGGGCTTCGACGTCACGGTGTCGCCGAGCCGCCTGGCCATGAAGAAGGGGGAGATGGCAACTTTCGAGGTGACCATCACCAACGTCACCGCGCCGCCGAACAGCTGGCGTTTCGGGTCGCTGACCTGGAAGGATCGCAAGGGCCGCTACGAGATCCGCAGCCCCATCGCGGTGAACGCCAAGGCCTTCGTGGCGCCGCCGGAGGTGTTCGGTGCCGGCACCGAGGACTCTGCGGAGTTCGACGTGAGCTTCGGCTACACCGGGCCGTACACTGCGGGCGTGCACGGGCTGGCTAACCCCGAGCTATCCCGTGCGACATTGCAGGATGATCCGGCTAACAGCTTCGTGTTCCTCGGGCCGGGCGTTGAGATCGCCTACCTCGCCGAGGTGCCGGCGGGCACAGCCCTGGCCCGCTGGTCCACCTTCAACGAGTACACCAGCGGCAACAGCGACATCGATCTGTACCTGTACTACTGCCCGAACTTCCAGTGTACGCAGATCGACAGCAGCACCAACGTGGACGCCAACGAGTCCGTCGAGGTCCTGTTCCCGCAGAACGATCCGAATATTCCCGACCCGTACCTGGTGTTTGCTCACGGCTTTGAGACCGACGGTCCGGATGCCGACGTCATCCTGTTCAATCACGCCTTCGGCGTGGTGGACGACCGGGACAACATGACCGTCAGCGCGCCGTCCTCGGCTACCATCGGCGAGACGGCCGCCCTCGAGGTCCAGTGGTTCAGCCTGCCGGTCGAGCCGGGCTCGAAGCAGCTCGGGGCGATCTCCCACAGCGATGCCTCCGGCGTGCAGGACCTGACCCTGATCAACATCGAGAACGATGAGGGGTTCACCCTGTGTGACTTCGGGCCGCTGATCGGCTGCGAGTAACGGCCCCAAAAGGGGTATGGCCAAAGGCCGCCCGGGTTGTCCCGGGCGGCCTTTTCTTTTCTGGAGTTCCCGGGCCGGACCGGTACGGGGGCCGGCGGAATTGGGCAGGCCGGAGCCTTAGTCAGCGGTGATTGCCGGGCACGGAATCGTTCGCTCCATGTCGGTGTGGTAGGTGAACTGGCGCGTGCCGTGCCGCAGCACCAGCACATAGCCTTCCACCGGGCCGGGCGCGTAGGTGCCGCCCGGCGCAGGGCAGCCGAGACTGGAGTCTTCCCAGGTCGCCGGACGGCCGCCCATGGGCCGGATGGCCTCTTCCGCCACACCGAGCCGGGCCGCCAGGTCCGCCCTGGCCTCGAGCATCTGCTCGCCCCAGACGATCTCCAGTTGGGGCGTCAGGGGAACGCCGCCGGACTTGCGCTGGTGGCAGACGAAGGCTTTGCCTCCGGCCTCGTGCACCGTGTAGAGCTGTTCGTCCACTCGCAGGCTGATCCTGTGTCCCGGCGTCACCACCTGGAGGTACTGCTGGCCCGGCTGGGGACAGCCCAGGCTGCTGTCCGGCCATTGCACCGCGCGGATGGTATCGACACGGATTCGGTCGCTGGAGATGCCGCGGTCATCCGCCAGGGTAGCGATAGCCAGCCGCGCCAGGGCGCGCTGCTCGGCGTCCAATGCCTCTACGGAGCCCTGTCCTGCCACGAATCGTATCTCCGGTTGCTCGGTCGCCGCACAGGCTACACCCGTCGAGATGAGGGCGGCGGCCACTGCCAGGGAGACGATACGATTTTGCATGGCGTGATTCCTGTGATGGAGGTTGATCAAGTTTGCCGTACTCCGGCTGGCAAAATCGAGCACCTTTCGCACCGGGCTGCCGCCAAGGTGAGTCGTATCAGGATGCCCTGACACTCGTAATCAGTAGGTCGGTGGTTCGATTCCACTCTCCGGCACCATTAAATCAACAAGTTAGCGGATTTCGTTTGGGCGAAACGCCTGACTGTCCAAGCGATTGCCTGACCGCGCCAAACCGGCCTGCCGGCGTCTTTGCGCGGAGAAGCCTTGGTATCGCCCACAGGCCTGACCTGAAACGTTGATTGCGATACCCTGATTCGCATGACTGATACGAATCCAGCATCAAAAACCCCAGCATCAAAAACCGGCTCATCGAGAATTTCACCACTCGACTCGTCACGCGTTGAGACAATCGAAAAGGCCGGTGGAAAAATCCTCCCAATCGACCCGATCGGGGCCGAAGTGCACGGCATTGACTTGTCGTCGGAGTCGCCGCCGCCCGCCGAGGTGATCGACGCGCTCGAGCGCGAGATGGCCAGTCGCGGCTTCATTGTCTTTAAATCCAGTGAACCGCTGGATGTCGACGACTTTCTGCGCGCCAGCTGTTGGTGGGGCGGCAAGGAATTGCATAG
>JAABTG010000028.1 GCA_011389995.1 Thiotrichales bacterium | reverse complement strand
CCCACGGGCCCCGGGGCCGGCCAGGTGACGGCGGCCCACACCTACGGTGCCGACGGCAGCTACGCGGTAACGGTGACCGTCACGGACGACGAGGGGGATGCCGGCAGCGACACCTTCCAGGTGGTGGTGTCCACCGACAACCTGCCGCCTGTCGCCGATGGCGGCGGGCCCTATGACGTGGACGAGGGTTCCATCGTGACCCTCGATGCCAGTGCCTCGCGGGATCAGGACGACAGGCCCGGCAGCGGTCTCGGCTTCACCTGGGACCTGGATGGCGATGGTCTGTTCGATGATGGCAGCGGCCCGACGGTGGTCTTCACCGGCGTCGACGATGGCAGCTACGGCGTGCGTGTCCGGGTGAGCGACGGCGAGTTGTCCGTGGCGGCGGGGACCGAGGTCACGGTACACAACGTACCGCCCACGGTGGACGCCGGCGCCGACGTCAACACCGTGGTCGGGGCGACCGTGTCCTTTGCCGGCAGCTTCTCGGACCCGGGCGTCGAGGACACCCATACCATCGAATGGGACTTCGGAGACGGCAACGGCGCCACCGGCGACCTCGAGCCCGGCCACGCCTATGGGGCGCCCGGCACCTACACCGCCGTCCTCACCGTCACCGATGACGACGGCGGCGTGGGTACGGACGACCTCACGGTGACCGTGACCGATGGTGCCGTGGAGCCGGAGCAGACCATCTTCGACCTCCTGGCGCGGGCCAAGTACGAGCGCACCACCGGGGGCAAGATCGGCCTGCGCTGGTCGCCGGTGGCCGATGCCGAGGGCTACAACATCTACCGCACCGAAGAGGCGGGTGGTACCTACACCCTGCTGTCCACCATAGGGCCCTGTCCCTACACCTACTGCAGCTACACGGACTTCGGCCTGCTGCGCGGTGTCACCTACTACTATGTGGTGACCTCCATCGACGATGGCTTGGAGTCCCTGCACTCCAACGAGGCCGGCGCCACGCCCCAGGAGCGCCGCCGTCGCACCATCCGGCGCCGCTGACGCCCGGGCCGGGGCGCCATGGCCCGGCCGCAGCGCGGGGACCTATGGACGGGTGATGTCCGGGTGACGGTCGCTGGATAGCCGGCGAGCGCGGGAGTCCGGTTGGGCGGGGCTCAATCCTTTGCGGGGGATGACGCGCGTCTCCCCCGGTAATGCCACAGCAACCACCCCGCCACCGGCAACGCCATGGGCAGGATGAGCCCGGGGCCCGCCAGGGCGCCGGGCAGCAGGGCCGCGCCGTTGGCAGCCAGGGCCGCGGCCACCACGCCGTTGCCGAGGGCCGCCACGACGACGAAGGGGCCCGCGGGCATGCGGGTGGCACCCGCGGCGATAGTGGTGGCCTCGGCGAGGACGGGCACGGGCCGTGACAGGAATACCATGGCCAGGGTGGGCGTATCGGGGGCATGGGCCGGCACCGCGAGTCCCAACAGGCGCCCGGCCAGATAGCCCGCGAGGCTGCCCGCCATCATGCCCATCCAGGCCCACCAGAATCCCTCCAGTGCCCCCAGGCGCGCCCCCAGGAGGGTGCCTACGACGCTGGACGGTACCGGCAGCAGCACGTCCAGGGCGAGCAGGCCGGCCCCCGTGGCACCGAAGGCGAGGGCGTCGTCCGTGGTGGCGGTCAGCCAGCGTTCCCCCGGCAGTTCGCCGATGACGAGGAAGGGCACGATGGGCACCAGCAGGGCGAGGATGATGACGAGCAGGAGTCGGCGCGGGTTGGTCATGTCGCCAGGGGTTTGATCCGGGGGGAGGGTGTGGCCAGGCTCCGCTATCATAACGTCATTCACTGCCGAGAGGGGCCGCACCATGGCTGAGCACAGCGCACATCGCCCGCCGGATCCCACCGGGATCATGACCCTGGCCACCGCCTACTGGGGTTCCCAGACCCTGTTCGCCGCGCGCCGCCTGGGGGTCTTCGAGGCCCTGGACCAGGGGCCCGCGACGGCCCCCGCCCTGGCCCGGCGCCTCGCCACCGGCGAGCGCGCCCTGGCCCTGCTGCTCAACGCCTGTACGGCCCTGGGGCTGCTGGTCAAGGCCGGCGACCGATACGCCAACGCGCCCGCCGCCGCGGCCTTCCTGGTGCCGGATCGGCCCACCTATATGGGGGATGCTTTGGCTTACGGCGAAGACGTCTACGGCCAGTGGGGGGAGCTGGACCGGGTGGTGCGGGAGGGCGGCGTGGAGCGCGCGGAAGGGTACCTCGGCGACGACCCCGAGCGCACCCGTCATTTCGTCTACGGCATGCATGGCCGGGCCCTGGGGGTGGGCCGGGCCCTGGTGGAGCTGGTGGACCTGGGGGACTGTGCGACCCTGCTGGACCTCGGCGGCGGTCCCGGCACCTATGCGGCCCTGTTCCTTCAGCGCCACGCCGGCCTCACTGCCACGGTGGTGGATCTGCCGCCCATCGCCGCCCTCGCCGGGGATATCCTGGATGCCATGGGGGTGGCCGGGCGGGTGAGGCTGCTGCCCGGCGACTACCATGAGGTGGCCCTGCCCGCGGGGCAGGACGCGGTGCTCATCTCCGGGGTGTTGCACCGGGAGAGCCCCGCCCGCGCCCAGGATCTCATCGCCCGGGCGGTGGCAGCCCTGGCTCCGGGTGGCCGGCTGGTGGTGAGCGACGTGATGACGGCCCCCGGGGACGACGGTCCCGCCTTCGCCACCCTGTTCGGCCTCAATATGCTGCTCACGGCCCCCGACGGCGGGGTTCATTCCACCGCCGATGTGACCGGCTGGCTCACCGCCGCCGGGTTGCGGGTCGAGCCGCCCCGGCCATTCCCACCCCCCATGCCCCATACGGTGATCACCGCTACCCTCCCCTGACCCGGAGCCTGTCCATGACGACACCCACCCTGCGACTTTCCATTCCGTGTGTATCCTTTCCCCGGGGCCGGGACGTGCTCCATGCCCTGGCCCTGACCCTGGCCCTGGCCCTGGCCGTCGCCCTGCCCCCGGCCGATGCCGCGGCCCGCCAGGCGACACCCGCGGCGCCCGCCGGGCCGCCCATGGAAGACCTGGGCGACGGCCGCGCCCTGGTGGGGGGCATCCACGTGGACCGTCACGCCCAAAGCTTCAGCCTGCCGGCCCGGGTCATCCGCCTCGCTCCGCCCCTGGAGTTCCTGGTGGTGGGGCCGCCGTGGGAGCGCGCCTACGAGAGCCTGTTGCAGACCGAGGTGTTACCCGTGGCCTTCAATCTCGCCTGCATCCTCATCGGCCTGGAGGCCCCGCCGGGCGCGGCGCCGGACGCCCATTTCGATCCCGACGTGCTGGAAGGCCCGGCGGTGCGCCTGGAAGTGAGCTGGCTGGTGGACGGGGAGGAGATACGGCGGCCGGCGGCCGAGCTCCTGCGGGAGGCCCAGCGGCCGGCGGTGACCAGCGACTGGGTATACGTGGGGTCGTACTTCACCCCCGATGGCCGGTTCCTGGCGGCCATGGACGGCACCCTGGTGGGCCTGGTCCACGCCCCCGAGAGCATCATCGAGCATCGCACGGGACTCGGCATCGGGCGCTACGGGTCGCTGGCCGGAGACGGGACCGTGGCGCCCCCCGTGGGCACGGCGGTGACCCTCCACGTGACCCGCATCGTCCCCTGAAATCGCCCCACGGCCCTCGTGGCAGGCGGCTCAGGCCTTCCCGCCGCAGTCCGCCTCCGGGCAGGAAAAGGGGGGACGGCGCTTCGACACCCGGGAGATGAGGCAATGCAGCACCGGGCAGTAGTAGCTGTCGACGACGGCCACCACCACGCCGGCGACGATGGAGCCCCAGAACAGGGGGTCGAGCCACGTGAGGTAGAACAGGGCCTGACTCTGGTGAAAGAAATGGGCCGCCAGCCCCACCCACATGGCCACGATCAGTCCGAACAGAATATATAACACACGCTTCTCCTTCGCGCTGGTACGGGCCCCCTGGGGCACCGTAGTGATGGACTCAGTGACTACCTGAATGACTCGGGGAACCGCCGGCCGGGGCGGGGGCGCCGCGGGTGTCGGCCACGGACTCGTCGAGCACTTCGGCCTCCTCCCGGGAACCGTGGAGACCGTCGCCGGAGGCGCCGCCGTTGATGCAGGGCTCGAGGTCCCAGGCCTGCGTATAACGGTCCATGCCCCGCTGGTCGATGACCCGGGCGGGATACCAGCCGGTGGCCTTGATGTCCGCCGCCGGCTTGCTGGCGGTGGTATCGGCCGCGACGGCGGTGGTGAGATAGAGGGCGGCAGCGACAGCGACAACTGCGCCGAGCCTCCCAAAGGCAAAGTTCATGATCTTCATGGCACACTCCTGATGATATAACAGTATATTATTAAACTCTAAAATATATGCCTTTCATTTAGATTAAAAAAGCCTGAAAAACATGGAATTGTGCTTGTTTGTTAATTGTTGACATAATTTAAGTAATTAATGATTTACTGATGCAGAATCTGTGCCAAGATATAGAGTTATTGATCCAACTCATTGAAATGGCGAGATAATAAATCTCATGGCTTGAGCTGGAGGGGTGCCCCTCTTGCACGGGCCCGGGGCAAATGCCCCGCGATCTGGGAAAGAATGGGGCAGAGGTGGGGTGAGGGGGCCACCGCGGGCAAAGGCTTGGCCATGGCGGTGAGGTCGATGCACGGCCACCGCGGGGTTGTCCGGGCCCGCCGGCATAGCCACCGCCAGGAGGGGATCCCGCCACGGAAGGTGCAATGGTGGCCCCTCGGTCCCCACCGGTGGCGGGGCGGGGGTCAGCCCCGGGGCAGGGTCAGATATACCTCGAGGCCGCCGAGGTCGGCGCGGGAGAAGGCCATATCCGCGCCATAGGCGGTGACGATATCCCGCGCGATGGCGAGACCGAGGCCGTGGCCCTGGGTCTGCTCGTCGAGGCGCAGGCCGCGGTCACCGAGACGCTCCAGATGTTCCCGCGGGACCCCGGGACCGTCGTCGCCGATGCGCACCCGGACGGCAGGGCCGGCCTCGACCCGCACCCTGACACTGTCATGGGCCCACTTGACGGCGTTGTCCAGCAGGTTGCCCACCAGTTCCATGAGGTCTTCGCGATCCATGGCCACCGGGACCTCCCGGGGCAGGCCCATGAGCCACTGCAGTTCCGCGCCCCGGGGCGTGCGTTGGAGGGTGCGGGCCACGCCCTCCACCGCCCGCACCACGTCGCTGCGGCCGGACCCCGCGGGGCCCGCGCTGCGCAGGCGGGCGCGGATGAGTTCCCGGTCCACCCGTCGCCGCATGGTCTCGGAGAGCTGGTCCAGATCATCGGCCATGCGCCCGTGCCCGGCGTCCCGCAGCCGCTGGGCATCGGCGCCGAGGGCCGCCAGGGGGGTTTTGAGGCCGTGGGCGAGATCGGCGGTCCAGGCCCGGGCCCGCTCCACCGAGCGGTCGCGGGCCTCGAGCAGTTCGTTGATGCCGTCCACCAGGGGCGTCACTTCGAGGGGATACCTCCCCTGGAGTTGCCGGGTATGGCCACCGCGAATGGCCAGGACACCTTTTCTGAGTTGCTCCAGGGGCGACAGGCCCACCCGCACCTGGAGCCAGGTGCCCGTCATGAGCGCCGCCGCGAGCACCAGGAGGTAGGGCAGCATATCGGCGGCGAAGGCATCGCGGGCGGTCTCGACCTCCCCGCGGTCGAGGGCGACTGCCACCCGCAGGCGGCGGCCCCGGCCATCGGGTTCGAGTACCACCTGACGCTCCCGCACCAGCAGGGTCTGGCCTGCCGGACCCGGCAGGCGGTGGCGGTGCACTTCACCGAGGCTGAGGCGATCCCTGGGCAGTGCAATGGTCTCGTCCCACAGGGAGCGGGAACGCAGAAGGGTGGGCCGCTCGTCGTCCTGGACCTGCCAGTAGAGCCCGCTTAAGGGTTCGTCGAAACGCACGTCCATGAGCTCACGGGTGATGTGTATCCGGCCCGTGCCATCCAGCTCCACCCGCCCCACCAGTTGGTGCAGGTAGGTGGCCAACTCCCTGTCCACCCGTCGCTCCACGTGGCGCTCGAACAGGGTCACCAGGCCGAAGCCGGCCAGGGTCAGGGCGAGGAGAATGGAGACGCCGGCCGCCGCCAGCAGGCGGGCGCGCAGAGACCGCACCCTCAAGGTGGGGGTCGCTCCACCATGTAGCCGAAGCCGCGCCGGGTGACGATGAGGTCGACCCTCAGCTTGCGCCGCACACGGCCCACCAGTACCTCCACGGCGTTGGAATCGCGCTCGAAATCCTGGGCGTAGAGCTGTTCCGTGAGTTCGAGCTGAGATATCACGCGACCGGCGTTGGTCATGAGGTAGGCCACCAGGCGGTACTCCTGGGGCGACAGGTGGACCGGCGCGCCCTCCACGCTTACGGCCATGCGGCGGGGATCCAGGGTCACCGTACCGATGGTCACCACCGGACTGGCGAGGCCGGCGCTGCGCCGCAGGATGGCCCGCAGTCGCGCCAGCAGCTCCTCCATGCGGAAGGGCTTGGCCAGGTAGTCGTCGGCGCCGGCGTCGATGCCCTCCACCCGCTCGTCCCAGTTGCCGCGGGCAGTGAGAATGAGTACCGGCAGGGGCCTTCCACCGGCCCGCCAGCGCTTGAGTACCGACAACCCGTCCAGTCCCGGCAGGCCGAGGTCCAGCACCGCGGCGGCGTACTCCTCCGTGTCGCCCCGGAACCACGCCGTCTCACCATCCGTCACCACGTCCACCACGTAGCCGGCCCCCTCGAGGCCCGCCCGTACGCTGGCCACCACCCGTGGGTCGTCCTCTACCAGCAGGATGCGCATCAGTCGCGGTCATCCTCTGCCGTCCCATCCACCACCTGCCCGGTGGCGGCATCGAGGTGGACCTTGCGCAGGTGGCCGTCTTCGTCGATGACCTTGAATTCGTAGACCCAGCGCTGGAACTCGTACTCGTATTCCGTGGCCACCACCTCCCCCGGATAGCGCTCCCTCAGTCGTTGCAGCATCTCCGTCACCGGCAGGGCCGTGCCCCGTTCCACGGCGCGGCGCGCGCGGTCGTGGGAGTGGTCGTCGTCCGCCCACTCCCGGTCCCCCGGGGCGGCGCCGACCGCACTCCACCAGGCCCCCAGCAACAATGCCAGGGCGAGGCGGCGGGGCCGGCTGCTCAAGGCAAGTATTCTTCCTGGCGCCATGTTGCATACGACCTTAAACGGAAACCCGGGCTCATGCCACGTGGCCCGAGTCCAGCACCGGAGTCAGCCAGAAGTGCATGCCGCTGCCGTGGAACTCCTCCCCCAGGGAGGTCGTCAGGCGGCGGGCGTCTGCCAGCGCCAGATGGATCTGGAACAGTACCTGGCGGCGGTGTCCCGCCACCTGTTCCGCCAGGCTCATGGCGTGCTCCGAACTGCCATGGCCGGCGATGGGCATGCTGGAGAAGCCCGACACCTCCTCGCGTTCCAGCAGCCAGTCGGTGATGGCGTCTTCCGCCTCGGGTGTCACCACCAGGTTCAGCAGGCACAGCTCGTTCATGTCAGGTCCCCGGTGTTTCGACGCCGAAGCGGCGGTAGAGAATGGGCAACAGGATGAGGGTCAGGGCGGTGGAGGAGATGAGTCCACCGATCACCACCACCGCCAGGGGCCTCTGGATCTCCGAACCCGGCCCGCTGGCGAACAGTAGCGGCACGAGGCCGAAGGCGGCGATGCTGGCGGTCATGAGCACCGGCCGCAGGCGTCGCCGCGAGCCTTCCACCACCACCTCCGCCACCGGCCGTCCCAGGGCGCGGAGCTGGTTGAAATAGGTCACCATCACCACGCCGTTCAGTACGGCGATGCCCAGCAGGGCGATGAAGCCCACGGAGGCGGGTACGGACAGGTATTCGCCGGTCAGCCACAGACCGACGATGCCGCCGATCATGGCGAAGGGCACGTTGGTGAGGACGAGGACGGCCTGACGCACCGAGCCGAAGGTGGAGAACAGCAGCAGGAAGATCAGGCCCACGGCTACCGGCACCACGATGGCGAGGCGCCGCGCCGCCCGCTGCTGGTTCTCGAATTCACCGCCCCACTCGTAGTAGTAACCGGTGGGCAGCTCCACCTCCGCCGCCACCCGACGCCGCGCCTCCTCCACGAAGCCCACCAGGTCGCGCCCGGCCACATTGGCCACCACCACCGCCATGCGGTTGCCGCGCTCCCGCTGGATGGCCACCGGCCCCTCGGTACGTTCGAAGCTGACCAGGGCGGACAGGGGTACGGTGCCCCCGTCCTGCAGGGTGAGGTTCAGGCCCTTGAATACGGCGCTGGAGTCCCGTATCGCCGCCGGGCCGCGGATCACCAGGGGCACTCGTTTCGCTCCTTCGTAGACGGTCCCCACATTCATGCCCTCCACCTGGGCCCGCAGGGTGGCCTGCAGGGTCTCCACGTCGAGGCCGAGGCGCCCCGCCGCCAGGGGGTCGACCTCGAGGCGCAGATACTGGGCCCCCTCGTTGCGGGGGGTGAAGACATCTTCCGCTCCCTCCACCCGGCTCACCGCGGCAACGATGGCCTCGGCGGTGCGGTTGAGGCGCTCCTGGTCGTCGCCGAACACCTTGATGGCCAGGTCGCCCCGCACCCCGGTGAGCATCTCGTCGACCCGCATCTGGATGGGCTGGGTGAAGGCGTAGTTGACGCCGGGGAAGTCCGCGAGGACCTCGCGAATGGCCGCCATGAGGCCCCCCTTGTCGGCCATCCGCCACTGCTCCCGGGGTTTCAGCACCAGGAAGGAGTCCGTCTCGTTGAGGCCCATGGGGTCGAGTCCGAGTTCGTCGGAGCCGGTACGGGCCACGATGCCGGTGATCTCGGGCACCCGGTCCAGCAGGGCCCGCTGCACCCGCAGGTCCAGATTGATGGACTCCTCCAGGTTGATGGACGGCAGCTTCTCCAGCTGGACGATGAGGTCGCCCTCGTCCATGGTAGGCATGAAGGACTTGCCCACCTGGGTATAGACGAAACCCGCACCCGCCAGCAGTGCCAACGCCAGGACCAGGACCACACGGGTATGGCCGAGGCTCCACCTCAGGGCGGGCAGATAGGCCTGGAGCATGCGCCGCACCAGCCACGGCTCGTCGTGCCTGACCCGCCTCAGCAGATAGGAGGCCAGCACCGGGATGACCGTCAGGGACAGTACCAGGGAGGCGGTGAGGGCGAACACGATGGTCAGGGCCACGGGCACGAACAATTTGCCCTCCAGACCCTGCAGGGTGAGCAGGGGCAGGAATACGATGACGATGATGAGGATCCCGGAGGTCACGGGCGTCGCCACCTCGCGCACCGCCCGGTAGATGACATGCAGGCGCGGCAGGCGCGGGGCCTCGCGATGGCGGGCGAGGTGGGTCACCACGTTTTCCACCACCACCACCGCGGCGTCCACCAGCATGCCGATGGCGATGGCCAGGCCCCCCAGGGACATGAGGTTGGCCGACAGGCCGAAGGCGTACATGAGGGTGAAGGTGGCCAGGGCCGCCAGGGGCAGGATGAGGGCCACGGTGAGGGCGGCCCGCAGGTCGCCGAGGAACAGCACCAGCAGGATGAGCACCAGCACGATGGCCTCCCCCAGGGCCCGGGACACGGTGCCCACGGCGCGCTCCACCAGCCGGCCGCGGTCGTAGAACACCCGCGTCTCGACCCCCTCAGGCAGAGTGGGTGCCAGCTCGGCCAGTTTGGCCTTCACGCCCGAGACCACCTCCCGGGCATTGGCGCCCCGCAACCCCAGCACCAGTCCCTCCACGATCTCGCCCTGGCCGTCGTGGGTCACGGCGCCATAGCGGGTGAGGGCACCGAGGCCCACGGTGGCCACGTCCCCCAGGCGTACCGGCTCCGCGGCGTCGGCCTTCACCACGATGTCGGCGACGTCGGCCAGGGTGTCGATGCTGCCCACCGTGCGCACCAGCAGGGCCTCCTCGCCATCCGTCAGCCGGCCCGCCCCGTCATTGGCGTTGTTGGCGGCCAGGGCCTGACGCAGGGCCTCCAGATGGATACCCCGGGCCGTCATGCGGGCATTGTCGGGCACCACCTCGTAGGTGCGCACCCGCCCGCCCAGGGCGTTGACATCGGCCACCCCGGGTACCGTGCGCAGGGCCGGGCGGATGACCCAGTCCAGCAGGTCGCGGCGCTCCATGTTGTCGAGGTCGCCGCCCTCGATGGTGAACATGAACATCTCCCCCAGGGGGGTGGTCATGGGGGCGATGCCGCCGCTCACCCCCGCGGGGAGGTCCCCCCAGATGGCGTTGAGGCGTTCGGCCACCTGCTGGCGGGCCCAGTAGATGTCGGTGCCCTCCGCGAAGTCCACGGTGATGTCAGTGAGGGCATACTTCGCCACCGAGCGCAGCATCTCCTGGCGCGGGATCCCCAGCACCTCCACCTCGATGGGGGCGGTGATGCGTGTCTCCACTTCCTCGGGGGTCATGCCCGGGGCCTTGACGATGATCTTCACCTGGGTGGTGGAGACATCGGGGAAGGCGTCGATGGGGGTATGGGCGAAGCCGTACCAGCCGGCTCCCCCCAGCACCAGCACCCCCAGCACCATGAGCAGACGCTGGGTGAGGGCGAACTGCACGATGGAGGCCAGCATCACTCGCCGCCCCCGGTCCAGGCTGCCTTGAGGGCCGCGGTGCCGCGGGAAACCACGGCCGCGCCCGGCTCCAGAGGGGCGCGGATCACGGCCTCGTCTCCCTCCTGCATCACCAGGGTCACGGCCATCGGCAGGAAGCCGCCCGCCCGGCGCGTGAAGATGTAAGTGACGCCGCCGTGGCGCACCACGGCCCCGGCGGGTATCCGCAGGGCATCGCCATCCACCTCCAGCGCCAGCCGTGCCTCGATGAACTGGCCGGGGCGCAGCCGCCCGCTACCCTGGCTTACCTCGGCCCGTACCAGGACCCCCTGATCGGTGCCGTGGACCATGCGCCCCACGGTGATGACACGGGCGTCGATGCCGGGGACCGGCAGTTCCACCCGGTTGCCGGGGGCCACATCGCCCAGGTCGTCCAGGGGCACGTGGATCTCCACCCACAGGGGTGACAGATGGCCGATACGGTAAAGGGGATCGGCGGCCATGAGGCGCTGCCCGGCGGTGGCCAATTGCTCCAGCACCACCCCGGCCAGCGGCGCCCGGACCTCCACCGTAGCATCGAGACCCTGGGTGCGGGCCAACTCATGGATGGCCTCGGCCGTCATGCCGGCAAGGCCGAGGGCCTGCTGATCCCGCTCCTCGGCGTTGCGGTGCTCGCGGTGACGGGCCTCGGATTCCAGCAATCGCCGCCTGGCGATGATGCCTTCGGCGTGAAGCTGGCGTTCCCGGGCCAGGGTCTCGGCGGCCAGCAGACGCCGGGAGCGGGTCTCCAGATAGGCGGTCTGGAGTTCCAGCAGGTCGCCGCTGCGGATGCGGGCCAGGGGCTGGTCCCGGGCGACGGTCTCGCCCTCGGCCACCAGCAGGGCCTCCACCACGCCGTCCAGGGGTGTGCTCACCACCCGCAACTGGGCGTTGGGCACCGTCACCTTGGCGGGATAGTTCCTGCCCAGGGTGCGCCCCGCGGCCCGCACGGCCACGGTCTCGATGCCGAAGGCCTGAATCTGCTGAGGGCCCAGTTCCAGCAGTTCGGGGGCCTGGGCGAGGGACCCCAGGGGGAGGATGAGGAACAGGGTGGCGACAATGGATCTCATCGGGGTATCACTCCCAGGGCTTGGTTGAGGCGGGCGGCGGCCTGGCCGGCTTCCAGGCGCCGGGCCTCCAGTTGGCCATCGGCGGCGACGGCGGCGTCCCGGGCCTGCAGCAGTCGCACCAGATCCGTCTCGCCGAGTTCGAAGGCGCGGCGGCTGAGGTCCAGGGTCTCGGCGGCCAGTTGCTGCCGCTGGCGGGCACGGCCCAAGGCGATGCGGGCGCGTTCGAGTTCCAGGGAGGCCTGCTCCAGGCCGTCCCGCAAGGTGCGCCGGATCTGCCCATGGCGGGCAGCGGCGTGGGTCAGCTCGGACTCCGCCGCGGCCAGTGCCGGGGCGTTGTGGGCGCTTATGCCGAAGGGCACGGTGATCTCCACGGCGATGGAGGAGTCGAAGTCCTGGCCTCTGGCGTCGCGACTCTTCATTCCCCCCAGCCACAGGTCGGCCGGGGCGCGGCCCTCGGCGGCCACCCGCCGGCGGCCGGCCCGGGCGCGTTCAACGGCGGCCGCGGCCAGCACCAGCCGGGGATGGGTGTCCGCCAGCTCGCGGTCCCGGGGTACCGGTTCGGCGCGGGCGGCGGGCACCTCGTCCATGCCGGTGTAACGCAGGAAGCGCCCTCGCGCCTGTTCCAGATGGTTGGCGGCCTGCTCCAGGTCATCCTCGCGGGCGGCGGTCTCCTGGCGGGCCAGCAACAGGTCCCGGCGGGCCAGTTCACCGGCCGCCACGCGCCGGGCGACGTCCTTTTCCAGGCGGCGGGCGCTGTCGACGGCGAGGCCCGCCTCGGCGTGGGCGCCGCGAGCCAGGGCAACCGTCCACAGCCGCTCCCGTACCTCCCCCGCCACCTCCAGGCGCTGGACCGTCACCAGTGCGGTGGCGGTGTCCCGGGTGCGCCGTGCCTCCCGGCTTTGGACGGCGCGTTGTCCGGGCCACCACAGGGGCACGGTGACTCCGCCTTCCCACTCACGGAAACCGTTGTCGGCGCCCACCGCGTCGGTGTCGTAACGCAGATTGAAGGCGGGATCGGCGGCGAAGGGTTGGTCGGCGCGGTTCTCGAGGGCCGCCGCGAGGCCGCGCCGGGCGTCCACCAGGGCACGTTCGGGGTGCCGCTCGTAGGCCGCCGTCACGGCGTCGCCGAGACTCGCCGCCGCGGCCCCGCCGGTGCCCGCTGTCAGGACGAGGACGATGATCCAGCGGGGCAGGGGGCTGGCGGGTGATGGGGACACGGGAATTTCTCCTGATGGGACGGCCCGACAGGGACATGGCTTGGAGGACACCATTCAGCCACAGCCCACCTGACGAAAGGCTGACGACGGCCTTCAGGGTTTGGTCAGCCGTTCGGGGTCATCCTTGATGCCTAAGAGGGCCCGCGGTTGCGCGGGGCCCCGGCGGTTCAAGCATGTGGAGGTGTCGCTATGAAGAGATGGTTTCCGGGTGGCTGGTTAACGGCGTTGGCTCTGATGACGGCCGCCACCGCCATGGCCGGGATACCTGTCCCAACCCCCGTGACGGTGGCGGCAACGGTGTGGGGTACGCCCTACGGTGTCCGGGCGCAGGCGGGGGATGAGGGGGTGCGCGTCAGTGGCGAGGTGAGGGCGGCTGTCATCCATCCCGGGCGTCGCCTGGCCGGCCGGGTGTGGGTGGAGGTGCTCGACGCCAACGGCGCAGTGCTGGCAGCCGATCACGGTGAAGTGAGGCGGATGACGCCGGCCCGCCATACCAGCCGCGGCCGCTTCGAGGTGGACCTCGGTCCGTTGCCGCTGCAGGCGGCCTCCCTGCGGGTAATCTACCGCGGGCCCTGAGGGGACAGGGCCGCCTCGGCGCCGGGCCCGGCGGTGAGGCGCTGGGAGAGGAAGGCCAGGGCGGCCTCGAGGTTGGCGGCGGCCGCCGCCGACAGGGGGGCGCCCAGATCGAAGTGGTAGCCGCGAATGGCCAGCACATGGCTCGCCGGGGGCGGCGTGCCGTAGTGCCGCCGGTAGGCGGCCAGGACGTCAGCGGGGGGGACGGCGTGGGTGGAGCAGCCGGGCCGGTCGCTGGCGGCGACGGGGGCGAAGCGAAAGGGTGCCGGCCCCCCCGCGGCGGCATCCACGAAGATCACCTCGCGGCGGCCGGCGAGGTCCAGCAGGTACTCCACCTGCAGCTGGAAGTCCGTCAGCAGCTCGGTGCGGGGCGGTGCCAGGGCCTCCAGGCCGTCGATGCAGGCGGGGCCCAGGGCATCATCGCCGCGGCTGGGGTTGCCGATGCCGATGACCAGGCGGGGCGCCGTCAACAGGCCTCCCCGGGGTCGCGCAGGGCGCGGTCCACGGTGTGGCCGCCGGCATCCACCAGGGTCACCTCCAGGGGCATGCGGCCGAGGGCATGGGTGGCACAGGACAGGCAGGGGTCGAAGGCGCGGATGGCCACCTCGATATGGTTCAGCAGGCCCTCGCTGAGCTCCCGGCCATCGAAATACTGGCGCGCCACCTCGCGGATGGACTGGTTCATGGCGTTGTTGTTGTGGGTGGTGGAGACGATGAGGTTGGCGCGCACCACCAGGTCCTCCTCGTTCACCTCGTAGTGGTGGATGAGGGTGCCCCGGGGGGCCTCGATGATGCCCACGCCCCGGCCCTGGCGGGCGCCCTCGGCCATCAGCTCGGTGCCCAGGGTCTGCTCGTCCTGGAGCAGGTCCTTGATGACCTCGGCGGCATGGAGCATCTCGATGAGACGGGCCCAGTGGTAGCCCAGGGTGGAGCCGGCGGCGCGGCCGTCGTCGAAGGCCAGAAAGGCCTTGCGCTCGCGCTCGGCGAAGGGGGTGGGGATGAAATCGCACAGGGCCATGCGGGCCAGGGGACCCACGCGATACCAGCCGTCGTCGGGGCCGAGGCTGCGGATGTAGGGGAACTTCATGTAGGACCACGGCTTCACCTGCTCGTGGATATAGTCGTCATAGGTATCGGGGGCGACATGGTCGAAGATGGGCTCCCCGGCCACGTCCCGGGCCCGCAGGCCGCCGTGGTAGAGGTCCATGGCGCCGTCGGCCCGCACCAGGGCGAGGGCGCCGGCGTCGAAGCGGCCGAAGCGGGCGTAGGTGTCGGGGTCCTGCTCGAACAGCCGTCGCGTCAGGGCCACCGCCTCCCGGCTCCACTTGATGATGTCGTAGATGTCCTTCAGCAGTCCGTCCCGCTCCGCCACCGCGAGGGCCTTGTTGACACCCCCCGGCACGGCACTGGTGCCGTGGACCCGCTTGCCGGCGGTGACGCGGATCACCTCCTGGCCGAACTTGCGCAGCAGCACCCCCTGGCGGGCGATGTCCGGGTGGGCCGCCGCCACGCCCACGATGTTGCGCCGGGCCACCTCCGAGTCGAAGCCGAACAGCAGGTCCGGCGAGGACAGATGGAAGAAGTGCAGGGCGTGGGACTGGAGGATCTGGCCGTAGTGCATGAGGCGGCGCAGGCGCTCGGCGGTGGGGGTAAGACGGTGCACCCCCACCACCTGGTCCATGGCCTTGGCGGCGCACAGGTGGTGGCTCACGGGGCAGATGCCGCACAGGCGCTGCACCAGCACCGGCACCTCCCAGTAGGGGCGGCCCTGGATGAAACGCTCGAAGCCCCGGAACTCGGAGATGTGGAGGCGGGCCTGCTGGACGCGGTTGTGGTCGTCCAGCAGCAGGGTCACCTTGCCGTGGCCCTCCACCCGCGACACGGGTTCGATGGCCACCCGGCGCAGTTGTTCGGGGTGGGGGGCGGTTTCCATTTCGAAGCTCATGGTGACCTCGGTTCAGTCATAGTGGATAAGGCCATGGGGGTAGGTGGGGGTGCGGCCCGCCAGGACATCGGTGAAGAACTTCCAGATGGTGTCGGCGGATGGCGGGCAGCCGGGGATGAAGTAATCCACCCGCACCACCTCGTGGATGGGGTGCACCTTGTCCAGGGGCAGGGGCAGCTCGGGGTCGTTGGGGATGCGCCCCCCCGGGGTGCCCGGGTCCGTCTGGTAGACCTCCCGCAGGCAGTCCGCCAGGTCCAGATGGTTGCGCTGGGCCGGCAGGCCGCCGGTGATGGCACAGGCGCCGATGGCCACCAGGATGCGACACTGACTGCGGAATTCCCGCAGCACATGGACGTTCTCGGCGTTGCACACGCCGCCCTCCACGATGCCGATGTCGCAGGCCCCGCAGGTCTTGATGTCCGTGAGGGGGCTGCGGTCGAACTCGATGTGCTCCAGCAGTTCGAACAGCCGCTCGTCGATGTCCAGGAAGGACATGTGGCAGCCGAAGCAGCCCGCCAGGGAGGTTGTGGCGACCTTGAGCCGGGGCGCGGGGGTGGCCATGTCAGTCCTCCTCCCGGTGGCGGGCGGGGGGCCGCGGGGCATAGCGCGCCGCCTGGGCACTCACCGGCTCCCTGTCGAAGGGGCGCTCGCCGATGGGCACGCGAAACCCCGCCTTTTTCTTCAGTATCACCCCCACCGGGCACACCTCGGCGGCCTTGTCCGTCGCCGCCATGTCCGTGTCCGCCAGCCGCCCCGACAGGGCGTTGACGATGAGGTGCTTGCCCGCGCCGCGCCCCGACAGCCCGAACACGTGCTTGCCGTCCACCTCGTCGGAGGCCCGCACGCACAGCTCGCACAGGATGCAGCGGTTGAGATCCAGCCACACCTCGGGATGGGAGGCATCCACCGGGCGGACGGGGAAGAAGTGGCGGAAGCCTGCCGTCTCCACCTGGAGATCGTAACCCACCGCCTGGAGCAGGCAGTGGCCGCTGTACTCGCAGGAGGGGCAGAAGTGGTTGCCCTCGGCGAACAGCATCTGCACCAGGGTGCGGCGCAGGTCGTCGAGCTCCTCCGTGGCGTTCTCCACCACCATGCCGTGACGGGCGGGCCAGGTGCAGGCGGAGACATGGCGGCCGTCGGCCTTGATGGTGCATACCTTGCAACTGCCGTGGGGCTTGAACTCCGGGTGGTAGCACAGGTGGGGGATGTAGACGTCGGCCGTCAGGGCCGCCTGGAGCACCGTCTGCCCCGCTTCGAAGGGAATCTCCCGGCCGTCCAGGGTGAAGGTGGGGGAGGTGCTCATGATTCGGGCTCCGTGGTGAGGTGGGCCCCGGGGTCGTCACGGCCCGTCATCTGGCGGGCCCGCCGCAACGCCCCGTCGAGGTCGAAGGCCGGTTCGAAATCCAGGTCCTTCAGATGCAGCTCGTAGGCCGGCCGGAAACGTTTGATGGTATCCAGGGTGGGGTTGCACGAGGTGTGGCCGAGCCCGCAGTGGGCGCTCTGGTTGAGCACCCGGTCGAGGGTGGCGATCTCCTCGAGGTCGTAGGGGGTACCGTGGCCGTCGTGGATCTTGTCCATGGTGGCGGCGAGGATGGTGGTGCCCACCCGGCAGGGGGTGCAGAAGCCGCAGGATTCGTGGGCGAAGAAATGGGCGTAGTTGCGGGCCACCTCGAACATGTCCCGGGACTCGTCGAAGACGGTGAAGGCGCCCGCGGTGGCCAGGTCCTCGAAGGCGATGCGTCGCTCGAACTCGTCGGGCCCGATGCAGGTGCCCGAGGGGCCGCTGATCTGCACCGCCTGGGTATGCTCGGCCCCGCTCATGGCGAGAAGCTCCGCCACCGTGGTGCCGAAGGGGACCTCGTAGATGCCGGGACGGGCGCAGTCGCCGGCCACGGACATGAGCTTGGTGCCGGCGGACTTGGGCGTGCCGGTGGCCCGGTACCAGTCGCCGCCGTGGGCGGCGATGAGGGCGGCGGCGCAGAAGGTCTCCACGTTGTTCACCGTGGTGGGGCGTTGCAGGTAGCCGTGGGTCACCGGGTAGGGGGGGCGGTTGCGGGGGATCCCCCGCTTGCCCTCCAGGGACTCGATGAGGGCGGACTCCTCGCCGCACACGTAGGCCCCGGCCCCCACGTGGATCTCGATGTCGAAGCTGAAACCGGGGGTGCCGAGGATGTCCCGCCCCAGCAGGTGGTCCCGGCGGCGGCGGGCGAGGGTCTCCTCCAGGGCCCCCAGCAGGTAGCGATACTCGCCCCGCAGGTACAGGAAACCCCGCCCGGCGCCCACCACGTAGGCGCACACCGTCATGCCCTCGAACACCAGATCGGCATGGCTCGCCAGCAGCACCCGGTCCTTGAAGGTGCCGGGTTCGCCCTCGTCGGCGTTGCACACCACGTAGCGCTGCTCACCCTGGGCGTTGCGGCAGGACTCCCACTTGTAGGCGGTGGTGAAGCCGGCGCCCCCCCGGCCCCGCAGGTTGGCGCTGCGGATCTCGTTGAGGGTGGCCAGGGGCCCCTGGGGCGGTGCCACGTTGGCCTCCCGCCAGGAGCGGGTGTTGGCGGCCTGTTCCACCTGGGACATGTCCCCCCGCGCCAGGGCGGCGCGCACGGCATCGCCGGGGTCGAGGTCGTTGTCCAGCACCATGTCGGCGCGGCACACGTTATCGACGATGGCGAAGAGCTCCGCCGGCCACGCCGTCACCGGCCGCCCCTCCAGGATCAACTCGGCGATGAGGTCCAGGCGCTCGCGGCTGATGGCCGGGATGGCCCGGCCGTTGACCAGCAGGCCGGGGCCCTGGTCGCACAGGCCGGTACAGGAGGTGGTGTCCACCGACACCAGGCCGTCTTCGGAGGGGTGGCCGGGCTCCAGCAGCAGGCGCCGGCACAGGTGGTCCAGCAAGTCCATGTTGCCCTGCATGCGGTCCGTGATGTTGTCGGAGAACAGCACCCGGTAGCGTCCCCAGGGGGTGGCGGACAGGAAGGCGTAGAAGCCCACCACGCCGCGCACCCGGGTCAGGGGCAGGTGGAGCTCCCGGGCGATGTGGGCCTGGATGTCATCGGACACGTGGCCCAGGTGTTCCTGGACCTCGCGCAGGATCTGCAGGAGTTGCTCCGGGCGCCGGTCATGGCGTTCGAGGATGGCGCCGAGGGCGGCTGCCGGCTGCGGTGCTGGTGACGCGATGGACATGGATGAGGGGACTCCAACCCATGGGACGGTCTCCGGTCAAGAGTATAGGCCCCGGGGGGAGCAATCCTTGTCCCATGTCAATGCCGCGGTGTGGGCCCGGGCGGGCCGCCCCCATTCCACCCGTCAGACCCCCTGTTTCGGAGTCCCCGCCGCGTTATGCTGTGGCCATGGAAACCAAACCCGACCTGCCCCTCATCGTCGAGCCCGGGGAACTCGAATCCGCCCTCGGTACCCCCCACCTGCTGGTGGTGGACGTGTCCCGTCCCGAGGTCCATCAGCAGCTTCACGTGCCCGGTGCCGTCTACCTGGACTACGGTGCCCTGGTGGCGGCGCGGCCGCCGGTGGCCGGACTGTTGCCCGACGCCGGTCACCTGATGGCGGTGATGTCCACCCTCGGCATCACCCCCGACACCCACGTGGTGGCCTACGACGATGAGGGCGGCGGCAAGGCCGGACGCCTGCTGTGGACCCTGGACGCGGTGGGCCATCGGCGCTGGTCGCTGTTGAACGGCGGCCTCCATGCCTGGGCCAACGAGGGGCACCCCACGGCGGTGGACATCGTGGAACCGGAGCCCCTGCGCCGGGAGGTGGCCATCCATCCCGAGTGCGTGGCCGACGGCGACTGGATCATGGCTCACCTGGCGGACCCGGCGGTGGTGTGCCTGGACAGCCGGGGCCCCGACGAATACAGCGGCGCCCGCCGCTACTCGGCCCGGGGCGGGCACATCCCGGGGGCCGTGAACATGGACTGGGTACGGGCCATGGACCCGTCGCGCAACCTGCGCCTGCGGGCCAGGGGGGCGTTGCTGGAGGAGCTGGCAGCCCTCGGCGTGGTGCCCGACAAGGAAGTGGTGGTCTATTGCCAGACCCACCATCGCTCGTCCCATACCTACGTGATGCTGAAGGCCCTCGGCTTCGATGGCGTCCGGGGCTACCACGGGGCGTGGTCCGAGTGGGGCAACCGCGACGACCTGCCAGTGGAGGTTGAGACCCGGTAAAGCACGAAACATACGGATATAGAAACTATACTTCGTAAACCACGAAATACGCGAAAAATACGAAAAGGAACCCCATCGAGCGGCGCGCGGTAGAGGTGAGCCGCCGATGCAGCTTGGTTTCAACTGCCATGGCAACCCCGCCCCACGCCCAGGGCCCGTTTTCGTGTAACAGCACCGATACCGCAAGGCTGTGTCTCGCCCCAAAAACATTTCGGATATTTCGCGTATTTCGTGGTTCCCTTCACGGTCTTACCCGACTCCTTCCGGGCAGTCGGCGAGGCAGCGGTTGCGGCCCTCCCCCTTGGCCCGGTAGAGCAGTGCGTCGGCGCGTTCCAGGGTGGTCTGGGGGGTATCGCCGGGGCGAAAGGCCGTGATGCCGCAGGACACGGTCACCCGCACCGGCTCCCCCTTGTGGCGAAAGCCGTAACCCTCCACCCGGGCCCGCAGCTTTTCGGCCACACCCAGGGCATCCCGGCAATCGGTCTCGGGCAGGATCACCGCGAACTCCTCGCCGCCGTAGCGGGCGAGCACGTCACTCTCCCTCACCTGCTTCTGAAGGTGGCCGGCGACGGCCTTCAGCACCTTGTCCCCCGCCGGGTGGCCGAAGGCGTCGTTGAGGGTCTTGAAGCGGTCGATGTCGATCATGATGACGCCCAGGTGGCCGCCGTAGCGCTTCCAGTGAGCGTAGCTTCTGGCCATGTGCTCGTCGTAGGCCTGGCGGTTGTATATGCCGGTGAGGGCGTCGGTGAGGGTCTTCCTGTGTTCCTCTTCCAGTCGCTGGCGCAAGTGGCTGCCCTCGCCCTCCAGCACCTGCACCTGCTCCCGCAGGCTGGCGATATGCCGGGCGGCCCGCCGCTGGAGTTCCGCTTCCCGTGCCTGGTGGTCGTCGAGGTGGTGTTCCACCAGTTCCAGCCCCTTCACGATGGCGCCCTTGACCTGGTCCAGGCTGGCGGCCGCCGCCAGGGAATGGCGCATGGTGGCCACCCGTTCCCGCATCTGTTTCTCCAGGGTCTGGCCGCTGTCCTCGCTGTCCATGCGGGTGACGTCGGCGTCGCCGATGTGCTCCTCGATCTGGCGCAGCCGGTGGTTGACCCCGAACAGAAACTGCTCCAGTTCGGTGCTCTGGCGCAGCAGGTCCTGGCGCATGGCGGCCACCAGGTCGGCGACGTCGCCAAGAACCGTTGCGAGAGAGGCGTGTGCCGGGCGATGGCGCAGTTCCCGCAGGATGCTCTCGCGCCGCTCCGCCAGGGCCTCCGGCAGGTCGAAGCGCTCCACCAGGGCGGCCAGGGCGGAGGCGATGGCGGTATCGTCCGCGGCGGGTGGGTGAGTCTGGCCGAGCTCTGTCTGCCATGCCTGCAGCAGGCGGCCCAGATCCTTGAGCAGGGGTTTCAGTTCGGTCAGGCGCCGGGCGGAGGCGAGCCGCCGGGTGAGGGCGCGGGCGTCTTCGCGGGGTCCCCCGGTCGTGTCCAGCCGCGCCATCATGCGGGCCAGTTCATCTCCCACCGTCGTGACCACCGGGTCATCGCCGGGGGTCGGCGGGGGGGCGTCGGAGGGAGCGCCGAGACGCCCAAGCAGTCCCTTGAGCCGGCTCGGGGGGGGCGGAGACGGCCCCGCGAGGAGCCCCCCGAGGAACCCGCTCAGCCGTTGGACGGCGTCCTCCCCGGCGCCGTGGTTACGCAGTTCCAGACTCAGGGAGCGGGCCTCGCGGGCCTTCGCCCGGGGCAGGGGCAGGCCTTCCAGCAATGCGGCGAGGACCTCGCCGGAGGATGCCCCGGTGGCTGCGGGGTCTTCCTTGATGGATGTGGCGTGATCGGCTATCCGCCCGCACAGGGCGGCAATCTGATGGGGGTCGCCGTGGCTGCGCAGACTCTGGCGGAGTGCTTCGAGATGGGGATCGAGGCCGGTGTCCAGGTCCATCCCCGCCAGCGCCAGGCGCCCCAGGGCGCGACGCAGCAGCTCCTCTACCTCCTGGTATTCCGCCTCCCTGCGCTCCAGCTCATCGAGGCTGTCGAGGTATCGGGTTTTCCAGCCGCCGTCTTCTTCAGTGGGTGGCTCGGACGGGCTCATGGCGGGCGTGCTGGGTGCGGAGCTCCTTGCGTTCCTGTTCGATCAGCACGTTCATGACATCGATCACGCCCGGAAAGCCGTTGGCAATGGAGCCCGAGGTACGATACTTGCCGTTGATCACCACCGCGGGCACGCCGGTGATGCCGTAGCGCTGGGTCATGACGATGGCCTGCTTGACCTTGCTCTTCACCGCGAAGGAATTGTAGGCGTCGATGAAGGCGGCTCGATCGATGCCCTGCTCGGCCACGAAGTCCGCCAGTTCCGCCGGCGTGTATATCTGGCGCTTGTCCTCGTGGAGGGCCTTGAACAACGGGCTATGGAACTGATCCAGCACGCCGAGGGCTGCGGCGGCATAGTAGGCCTGGGCGTGGGGGATCCAGTTCTTGCGGAACACCGCCGGGGTCCGGCGGAAATCCACATGGTCGGGCTTGCCCGCCAGCCATTCCTTGAGGTGGGGCTCGAAGGTGTAGCAGTGGGGGCAGCCGTACCAGAAGAGCTCCACCACCTCCACCCGGGACGGGTCGGCCGTGGGCTGGGGCGGTTCCACCTCGGCGTACTGGCCAGCGATGTCGAAGAGGGGGTCGCCATCCGGTGGCGCAGACTCCTGGGCGACGGCGCCGTTGACGGACCACAGGAGGGTCAACAGGCAGAGGGCAATTCTTATCATGGTGTTCTCCGGTTGCGGTGCTGGGGCTGGTGCCGCGACTATCCCTGATACGACCGTCGATTTCCACGGCCGGTTCCGCCGCAGTCACCCGGTCATGAGCCCCGGGACACGGGTCCGCCGCGGCCGCTCATGGCCGTCGGCGGCACCCGCCGGGGTACTTCAGGGGTTAAGGCCCGCCCGCTCCAGCATCACCACCACGGCCTTGCGCACCTCGTCGTCGCTGAGGTTCATGTGGCCGCCGCGGGGCGGCATGGCCCCGATCCCGGTGATGGAGTTGTGGAGCAGGGTGTCCAGCCCCTTGGCGGCACGGGGCTCCCAGGCCGCGGTGTCGCCCAGCTTGGGGGCGCCGGCGGCACCCGTGGCGTGGCAGGCCGCACAGGCGGTCTTGATCACCTCATCTCCTGATTTCGAGGCGGCCGCGGGGGGCTTCGCCGTGGCCTCTTTCGCGGCCTCTTCCTCGGCCGGCCCGGCGGCTGCCTGGTCCCCGGGGGTCCCAGGGGCCGGGGTTCCGGCACCCAGGCCACTGTAGTAGGCGGCCACGGCGGCGATGTCCTTGTCGGACATCTTGCCGGCCACCCGGCGCATCATCTCGTTGAGGTCGTTGTTACGCTCGCCGGCGCGGAACGCCTTCAGGGTCTTCTCCGTGTAGGCGGCGTGCTGGCCCCGCAGCGTAGGAAACTTCGCCATGGGGTTGCCCCGGGCATCCGGACCATGGCAGGCCATGCACGCGGCGATGTCCTTGTGGGTGTCACCGCCCCAGTGAAGGGCCTTGCCGCCGAGAGCGAGTTTCTGGTCCGCCGGACTGGCGGTGGCCGTCTGGGCGGCGTAGTAGGCCGCCAGGTCCGCCATGTCCTGGGGAGACAGGCCGGCCACCATGCCGAGCATGATGGCGTTCTCCCGCCGTCCCTCCTTGTAGTCCTTGAGTTGCTTCTCGATGTAGCTCGCGTGCTGGCCCGCGATCTTGGGGAACTCGGCGGAGGGGCTGTTGCCATCGGGGCCGTGGCATCCGGCGCAGGCGGCGGATTTGGACTTGCCGGCCTCGGGGTCACCCGCGGCCTGTACGGCCAGGACGGGTGCGAGCAGCAGGGCAATGGACAGCAATGGATTGGTGATCTTCATGGCGCGGCAGTAATGCATAAAATTAAATTTTGAAATACTTATGGATGGCACGCAAAAAAAGCCCCTCTGGGGGAGGGGCTCTTCGAGGCGGGGGCTACTTACAGGACTGGCTGGCGTAGTAGGCGGCCAGGTTCTCGATGTCCTGATCGGACAGCGCCGCGGTCATGGCCTTCATGGTGGCGTTGTTGCGGGCGCCGCTCTTGTAGGCCTTGAGGGAATCTATCAGGTACTTCTCGTGCTGGCCGGCGATCTTCGGATACATGGGGCTCGGGCTGTTGCCGTCGGGGCCATGGCAGCCGGCGCAGGTGGCGGACTTGGCCTTACCGGCGGCGGCGTCTCCTGCATGGACGGTACCGAAGCCAGCCATCAGGGCGCACGCTGCAGAGGCGAGGATGATCTTTTTCATGTCCAACTCCTGATTGTTAAAGGTATATTGTATATTTTTTGCGGCGCTGAGAACCGCGGCGGAAAAAATGGCAGCGGGTATATAACAGGATCTTCATCGGCCGGTCAATTTCCGCATCGTGGTGCGGCTGCCATTCCTGAGGTCTTTATCACATCATGTCCTTTGCCTTCGAAAAGGCCGAATTCATCACCGGTGCCCGGTCCCCGGCCCAGTTTCCCCCCGACCTCGGGCGGGAGGTGGCCTTCGCCGGGCGTTCCAACGCCGGCAAGTCCAGCGTGCTCAACGCCCTGACCCGGCGCCAGGCCCTGGCCCGTACCAGCAAGCAGCCCGGCCGCACCCGCGAGCTCAACTTCTTCAGTGTTACGCAGGACACGCGGCTGGTGGATCTGCCGGGCTATGGCTTCGCCCGGGTGCCGGCGGCCATCCAGCGCCAGTGGGAGCTCACCCTGCGGCGCTATCTGGCGGAGCGCGGCTCCCTGGCGGGCCTGGTGGTGGTGATGGACATCCGCCATGCCTTCCGCGACCTCGACCTCCATCTGCTGGAATGGGCCGAGGCGGCCCGGTTGCAGGTGCACCTGCTCCTTACCAAGGCGGACAAACTGGGTCGCGGCCAGCAGAACGAGGCCCTGCGGGCGGCCCGCGGACGCTGCGGGGAAATGGCGACCGGGGTCAGCGTGCAGCTCTTCTCGGCGCCGAAGAAACAGGGGGTGGAGGTGCTGCGGGAGCGGGTGACGCAATGGCTCGGGGGGGAGCACTGAAACCACATGTCAGCGCTTGCTTGAAGTTTCCCGGGAGCAGGTTAAAAAAAGGCCCCGGTTTCCATGTTCGGGGGGAGGGGAAAAAACCGGGGCCTCTGAAATACCGGCCCGGAGGCCGGTCATCCCGCTCGAGGGAGGGCGAGCGGTGAACGCAAATCCCGCGTTCTGGTGATTATGACCGGGGGGCCCCGGGAAAGTTTCCCGGCCGTAGCTGAAAAATATCCCTTTTTTTGGTGAAAGTTAGTGCGGGGCTCCTGGCCCTGGGCCCCGGCAGGGCTCCGGGAGAAGGCACGCCTGCCGCGCCGGCGCGTCGTCACCCCCCCGGGCCAGCACTCTCTGGGCCAACCCCCGCGCCGGCTATGGTCACCCGGCGGCGGGCCACCCCGGTGTCCATGGCGGCCCGGGATACGGCCGGCGGCACACGGTCGATGAGCCGCGGGTCGAAGGGTTTGGGAATGATGTAGTCGGGCCCGAACGCCAGGCCCTCCAGGCCGTAGGCCGTCAGCACCTCCTGGGGCACGGATTCCCGGGCGAGGTCCCTCAGGGCTCCGGCGGCGGCGATGTGCATCTCCCGGTTGATGGCCCGGGCGTGGACGTCCAGGGCGCCGCGGAAGATGAAGGGGAAACCCAGCACGTTATTCACCTGGTTGGGGTAGTCGCTACGCCCCGTGGCCATGATGAGATCGTCCCGGGTGGCCCGCGCCAGGGCGGGACTGATCTCCGGGTCGGGATTGGACAGGGCGAACACCACCGGCCGTGGCGCCATCCCCTTCAGCATGGCCTCGCTGACCAGGTTCGGCCCGGACAGCCCCAGGAACACGTCAGCACCGGCCATGGCATCGGCCAGGGTGCGGGCATTGGTGGCCACGGCGAGGTCCCGTTTCTCGGGCGTGAGGTCGTCGCGTTCCTCGTGGATGACCCCGTTGCGATCGACCGCCAGGATGTTCTCCGGCCGCGCGCCAAGGGCCACCAGGAGGGACAGGGTGGCCACGCCGGCTGCCCCCGCCCCCAGGCACACGATGCGGGCCTCGGCGAGGGACTTGTCCTGGATCTCGAGGGCGTTGAGCAGGCCCGCGGCGGTAATGATGGCGGTGCCGTGCTGGTCATCGTGGAACACCGGGATGTCCAGGCGCTTCATGAGGGTCTGCTCGATATGGAAGCAGTGGGGGGCGGCGATGTCCTCCAGATTGATGCCGCCGAAGGTGGGAGAGATACGCACCACCGTCTCGATGAAGTCCTCCGGGCTATCCGCGTTCACCTCGATGTCGAAGACGTCGATGTTGGCGAAACGCTTGAACAGCACCCCTTTGCCCTCCATCACCGGCTTGGACGCCAGGGCGCCCGTATTGCCGAGTCCCAGCACCGCGCTGCCGTCGGTGATCACCGCCACCAGGTTGCCCTTGGCGGTATAGCGGTAGGCGGCCTCGGGGTCCTGCTCGATGGCCCGCACGGGCTCGGCCACTCCCGGGGTGTAGGCCAGGCTCAGCTCCTCCTGGGTGGTGCAGGGCTTGGTGGTCTGGAGGGCAATCTTGCCGGGGATCGGTTTCTCATGATAGTCGAGGGCGGCGGTCTTCAGGTCATCGTACATGGGGGCGTCCGGTGAGGGAGGGGAGGGATGGGCTCACGGGCCGATTCAGCGCACCACTTTGAGGAGCTCGCCGGGCCGTGGCTCACCGTCGGGATAATAGCCGTTCAACAGCCGCAGCCTGGCCTCGGCGTAGCTGGAGATGCGGGATTTGGCGGCCAGGTCGGCGAAGCGGGTGTCGCGGTCAGCGCGGATCACGGTGAGGCGCAGGGGCGCCGCCAGTTCCCGTTCCCCGGCCGTCAGCGGGTGGAAGCTGAAGGCGCTGTTGAGGACCTCCGTGGTGTAGGCGCGGGGCCTGTCCGGGTCCTTGGCGGCGCTGGTGAGGATATAGGCGCGATCGCGGAAGATGATCACGGTGTGGCGGGCCAGCCGGCGGCCCCACGGGCTCTCGATGGGGGCGAGGCCGGTATGGGCGGCCAGGCCGTTGACCTCCAGGGAACGGTCGTCCTCCAGGGTCTTGAGGTTCATGCGCTCGGCCATGAAGCGGCGCGGCCCCAGGCGTTTGTTGAGGTCCTGGGTGGTGAGCTGGAGGATGGCGTCGTTGCCGGGGGCGAACGCCAGCAGACGGTCCGACTTGTTCTCGATGCGCCAGCCCGCGGGGAAGCGCAGGCCGAAGCCGAGATCGCGGTGGTAGAAGTGATCGCCCCGCACCACGCCCTCCCTGGCGGGGGGGCCGAAGGTCACGCCCTCCAGTCGCCGCAGGTAGGCCTCCGCTTTCGGTGGGCGATAGGCGCCCTGATGATAGCGCTCAGCGGCCGCCACCACCTTCTGGAGGCGGGTGTCGTTGGCGGGGTGGGTGGCGAACACGCCGTGGTAGGTCCTGGGCTCCCGGTCCTCCTGCTCTGCGCGCGCCTTCTCGAACTCCTCCTGGGCCTTGAGGACGCGGATGACGTCGATCATGGCGTCCGGGTCGCGGCCGCTGCGGGCGAGGTACTCGGCCCCCAGGCGATCGGCCTCCAGCTCGTGCTCGCGGCCGTAGCCCCGCACCAGGGCGGTGCCCAGGGAGCCCAGCAGGTTCTGGACGTTGCGGTCCCGCAACTCGGGTACCAGGATGCTCCCCAGGGCGATGCCGAGGCCCGTGGCCTGCTGGGTGGAGTACTGGCGCACGCTGTGGCGGGCGGTGACGTGGCCGATCTCGTGGCCCAGCACCGCCGCCAGCTCTTCCTCGGCCTGGAAGTAGGCCATGATTCCGCGGGTGACGTAGATATAGCCGCCCGGCAGGGCGAAGGCGTTGACCTCGTCGCTGTCCAGCACCGTGAAGCGGTAGATGAGGTCCTGGCGGTGACTCTTGGCGGCCAGCTCCTCGCCCACCCGCTGCACGTAGGCCTGCAGTTCGGGGTCGTCGTAGGTGTCGTACTGTTCGAGGATCTGGGGGTGCATGCGGCGCCCGAGGGCGAGCTCCTGGCTCTCGGACATGAGGACGAACTCCTGCTCGCCGCTCACCGGGTTGACGGCGCAGCCGGACAGGGACAGAAGCCCGGCCAGGGTGGCGGCGAGGACTCCCAGGGAGGCGCGTATGTTCATCTTTCGAACCCCGCTGGCGTTGGTTCAGGACCGCTGGCGTCGGTTCAGCGGATGGGGATCCGATTCTAGCCCACTGTGCCGGCGGATGGTGCCCATGGCGGGCCGACAGCCACAAAAAACGCCCCGCGGAGGGGGCGTCTCGCGGGCACGGCGGGGCGGGCCTTACTTCATGCCGTACTTGCGGCGGAACTTGTCCACCCGTCCGGCGGTATCCATCATCTTCTGCTTGCCGGTGTAGAACGGGTGACAGGCCGAACACACCTCGAGGTGGACGTCCTGGCGGGCGGTGGACCGGGTGGTGAAGGCATTGCCACAGCTGCAGGTCACCGTGACTTCGCTGTAGGCCGGGTGGATGTCGGACTTCATTGCGCTGCAAACCTCGGGTTGGTGGGCGCCCCGGATGTATCCGGCGGAGCGCGCCAATGACAGAGCACGGTAGAATACTGGAAATTCAGGCCCCTACGCAACAGACAGGGGCAGGCTGCCGACAGGGGGGATCGTCGGCGTTCCCGCATCGCTCACGGACCGTCCTCCCCCCGTTCTTCGCCGGCGAAGATCCCGAGTTCCGTCCACAACTCGTCCACCCGCGCCCGCACCTCCGGGGTCATGCGGATGGGGCGGCCCCATTCCCGCTCGGTCTCGCCGGCCCATTTGTTGGTGGCATCCAGCCCCATCTTGGACCCCAGGCCCGATACCGGCGAGGCGAAATCCAGGTAGTCGATGGGGGAGGAGTGAATGAAGGTGGTGTCCCGGGCCGGGTCCATGCGGGTGGTGATGGCCCAGATCACGTCCTGCCAGGAGCGGATGTCCACGTCGTCGTCGGTGACGATGACGAACTTGGTGTACATGAACTGACGCAGGAAGGACCACACCCCCAGCATCACCCGCTTGGCGTGGCCGGGGTACTCCTTGCGCATGCTGACGATGGCCAGCCGGTAGGAGCAGCCCTCGGGGGGCAGGTAGAAGTCCATGATCTCGGGGAACTGGCGCCGCAGGATGGGCACGAACACCTCGTTGAGGGCCACTCCCAGCACCGCCGGTTCGTCGGGCGGACGGCCGGTATAGGTGCTGTGGTAGATGGGGTCGTCGCGATGGGTGATGCGGTCCACGGTGAAGACCGGGAATTCCTCCACCTCGTTGTAGTAGCCGGTGTGGTCGCCGAAGGGGCCCTCGGGGGCCTGGTCCCCGGGGTGAATGTGGCCCTCCAGCACGATCTCGGCGCTGGCGGGTACCCACAGGTCGTGGGCGGTGCATTTCACCACCTCCGTGCGGTTGCCCCGCAGCAGGCCGGCGAAGCCGTACTCCGACAGGGTATCCGGCACCGGAGTCACGGCCGCCAGCATGGTGGCGGGGTCGGCCCCCAGGGCCACCGCCACCGGGAAGGGCCGGTCGGGATACTCGGCCAGCCACTCGCGGTAATCCAGGGCCCCGCCGCGATGGGCCAGCCAGCGCATGATGAGGCGGTTACGGCCGATGACCTGCTGGCGATAGATGCCGAGGTTCTGGCGCTTCTTGTGGGGCCCGCGGGTGATCACCAGGGCCCAGGTGATGAGGGGGCCGGCGTCCCCCGGCCAGCAGGTCTGGACCGGCAGGCGGCCGAGGTCCACGTCGCTGCCTGCCAGCACGTTCTGCTGGCAGGGGCCGCGCCCCAGCTCCCGGGGGTTCATGTCCAGCACCTTGCGGAAGGCGGGCAGCTTCTCCCAGGTGTCCCGCCACCCCCTGGGGGGCTCCGGGGACTTTAGGAAGGCGAGCATCTCCCCCACCTGGCGCAGGGCCCCCACGTCGTCCTCGCCCATCCCTAAGGCCACCCGCCGCGGCGTGCCGAAGAGATTGCCGAGCACCGGCATGTGGTGCCCGGTGGGGTTCTCGAACAACAGGGCCGGTCCGCCGCGGCGCAGGGTGCGGTCGCAGATCTCCGTCATCTCCAGCCGCGGGTCCACGGGGGTGGCGATGCGCCGCAACTCGTCGGTGGCCTCCAGGTGGGCCATGAAATCCCGCAGGTCTTTGTATTTCATCCGCCTACAGCTCGAATTCCGCCACCACGGGGGCGTGGTCCGAGGGCCGCTCGAGGCGCCGGGGGGCGGTGTCCACATAGCACGCCGTGCAGGCCTCGGCGAGACTGCGGCTGGCGAGGATCAGGTCGATGCGCAGCCCGAGGTTGCGGCGGAAGGCCGCGGCGCGGTAGTCCCACCAGCTGAAGCTGCCCGGTTCCTGGTCGAAGCGCCTGAACGTGTCCTCCAGGCCGAGGGCCGCCATGCCCCCCAGGGCCGCGCGCTCGGGGGTACTGCACAGGATGCGTTCACGCCAGGCCTCGGGATCGTGGACGTCGCGGTCCTCGGGGGCGATGTTGAAGTCACCCACCACGGCCACGTGAGGGTGGACGGCGAGTTCCTCCTTGATATGGGCAGTCACCGCCGCCAGCCACGCCAGCTTGTGGCGGTACTTGTCCGAGCCCACCTCCTGGCCGTTGACCACGTAGAGGTTGATGATGCGCAGGGGCCCCACCGAGGCGATGAGGATGCGCCGCTGGGGGTCGTCGAGACCGGGGATGTCCCGCAACACGTCGGTGGCGGGTTCACGGCTCAGGATGGCGACGCCGTTGTAGGTCTTCTGGCCCGAATAGAGGGGCTGATAGCCCGCCGCCAGCAGGTCGGCGACGGGGAAATTCTCGTCCGTGAGCTTGGTCTCCTGGAGGGCCAGCACGTCGGGCTGGCGTGTCGCCAGCCAGTCCAGTACCTGGGGCAGGCGTACCTTGAGGCTGTTGACGTTCCAGGTGGCGATGCGCACGGTCTTCAGACCCTGAAGCCGCCGTGACGGCGGCGGTTGATACGGTCCATCAGCCACAGCCCCGCCAGCAGGCCACCGACGAACAGCACGCCGGCGGCCCCGAGCAGGCCCCGCAGGGCCCATTCCGGCCCCCACGCGGGCAGCCAGGCGGGGAGGCCCGACGGCGGCGCGGGTGCGGGGGGAGGCTGGACGGCCTCCTCGGCCTGGAGCGCGAGCAGTTCCCGCAGGGCCGCGTTGTCTTCCTCAAGGCGGGCGACACGCTCCATGGCCTGGAGATGTTCCTCACGGGGCGGGGCCGCCGTGGCGGGGACCTCCGCCCCGGCGAGCTCCGCGAGCTCGGCCCGCAGGGTTTCCACCTCGGCCCAGGCGGCCTTCAGTTCCTCCTCCCGGGTGGCCTTCCAGCTCTGGAGCTCGGCCACTTCAAGGCGGGCCGGCAGATCCGCCGTGAGGTAGGCGGCGTCCACCCAGCCCCGGGTGCCGTCGGGTGCGCGAACCCGAACGAAGCCGCCGTCCCGCTCCAGCACCTCCAGCTCCGTGTCCGAGGGCAGGAGCTGGACCACCGCGCTGGTGCGCTCGCGGGATTCGTGCAGGCCGAGCTTCAGGCTGTCGGTGATGAAGAGGGTCTCGGCCGCCGCCGCGCCCGCCATCAACAATGCCAGCAGACCGCCGAACAGGCGAGGTCCGAATCCGGCGGGGGATGGGGACAACGTGCGGGCATGGGGCATGGGGTCGATGTCGGGGGCCTGTGGTTGTGGTTCGATGGTGGTGCGGGCCGGGAGGCATGCGGCGCGCGGCTGGCAATTATAGGAGCCGGGGGCCTCGAGGGAAAACCGCGCCGAGGGACAGGGGCGGGAGGGGCTCAGGCCACCGGTGCGTGATGATTGGCGAACCACAGGGCGACGCCGCCGGCCGCCACCCCCAGGGCCAGCAGCCCCGCGGCATACCAGGCATAGCGGCGGGCGAGCCCCTCCTGGGGCACGGCCGACAGGATATAGGGTCGGCGCCGGTCCTGGGGGCGGGCCATGATGGTGGTGCCGGGGGCGGCCGCCCGCTCGGCGTGGTTCCTGACCACCTCGTCCCGGGCGGCCCGGCGGGCGGCCTCCCACTCCGCGGCATCGACGTGGCCGTCGCCGTCGGTGTCGAACTGGCGCATCCTGGCGGCGTCCTTCTTCCAGGCCGTGAGGAGGGCCCGCAGGTCCTCCCGGGTATCCCCGGGGTCACCGGCCCCGCCCACGGTGCGGAGCAGGCCGATGGCGTAGAGGGCGTCGGCCGGATGCATGCGTTCCTCGGTGTACCGGTAGTTGCCGCTGGCCAGCCAGCTGCGCCCCCCGGGCGCGGGCCCCAGGGGCTGGGGGCTGTTGCCGTACCATACGTCCCGCTCCCCGGGGCTGATGGCCGCGCCCTCGGGGTCGATGATGCACTGGCCGGTGTCGTCCACCAGCAGGAACAGCCCGTCGCTGGTGGCGCCCCGGATCTTGCGCCACTGGGTGCGGCGTTTGCCATTGACGTGGCGGGCCTGGCGCTGCTCCACCTTGTAGCGATACCAGGTGCAGCGGGTGCCGGTGAGGGGAGAAACGATGGGCACGCCGTCCATCAACTCCTGGCGACCCTCGAGCTCGACGTAGCCCTGATGGGCGGAGCGTATCTTCGCGGTGGGGGTGTCCTGGATGATGCGCAGGCGCCGGTAGAACACGACGGCCCCCACCAGCCCGCCCACCGCCGCTGCCACCGCCAGCGTCAGATATATCCAGTAACCCGCGGGGTCCACGGCCGTGGGACCCATACTCAGGAAAACAGGGCCTTCACGTCCACGTCGCGGGTCTCCTCCTCGGAGAATTCCAGCAGTTCCCGGGGACCGAAGTTGAACAGGCGGGCCACCACCATATCCGGGAACTGCTCCACCCGGATGTTGTTGATGTTGACGCTGTCGTTGTAGAACTCGCGGCGGTCGGCGATGGCATTCTCGAGGCCGGTGATGCGGGCCTGCAGGTGCTGGAAACTCTCGTTTGCCTTGAGGTCGGGGTAGGCCTCGGCCACCGCGAACAGATTCATGAGGCCGGAGCGCAGCTGGGTCTCCGCGGGGCCGAGGGCGCCCACATCGCCGCCGGCACGGGCGTTGTGCACCGCGGAGCGGGCCCGCATGACCTTCTCCAGGGTCTCCTGTTCGTAAGTCATGTACTGCTTGCAGGTCTCCACCAGCTTGGGGAGTTCGTCGTGGCGCTGCTTTAGGAGCACGTCGATATTGGACCAAGCCATCGACACGTTGTGCTTGAGGCGCACCAGGTTGTTGTAGACGAGGGCGGAGTACACGAGTGCCAGGGCGATGATGCCCCAGAAGATGAAGGTGCCGACTTCCATGGTATTACCCCTTCGAGGTTGGGCGCCGGCCGCGGCGCGGCGATGGAGGGATTCTAACCCCCTTCCGGTGCCACGCCGCCCCCAACCGGGGAGGCGCTGTATGTCTTCCGGTTGTAGCGACGCGGGGGCGGGATCATTGAGGCCGGGGGGCAGGACGCCGGGGTGCGGGGAGTCGTTCGCGTCACCCACCCGGCAGCGGGTGGGTTGGTTTCGCCTCCTCGGGGGGTTATAGTCGGGCCTCGGTTAACACCCGTGGGAGAGACCGGCCCTTCAGTGGCCGGCGCCGAAGGCGCAACGTGCTCGGAATCGCTCAGGCAGAAGGACCGCGGGAGGTATACCGACTCTGGAGAGTGGCCCCATGGGCGCGTGGCGCGCCGGGGGCCCACCGATGGGGCGAGGGGTTGCCATGCAACCGCGAAACTCTCAGGTACAGGTACAGAGGAGCGGCTGGGGCCTACGGGGCTTGCAGCCGTTTTTTTTTGCCTGAGACCGTGAGGAGTACCGAAGTTTATGGGACGCCAGACCCCCCTTTACGACAGCCACGTCGCCAGCGGCGCGAAGATGGTGGATTTCGCCGGCTGGGACATGCCCATCCACTACGGTTCCCAGCTCAACGAGCATCGCCAGGTGCGCGAGGCAGCCGGCATGTTCGATGTCTCCCATATGGCCGTGGTGGACCTCGCGGGTGCTGCCACCCGGGACTTCCTGCGCCACCTCCTGGCCAACGACGTGGCCAAGCTGAAGACCACGGGCGCCGCCCTCTACACCTGCATGCTCAACCCCGCCGGGGGCATCAAGGACGACCTCATCGTCTACCGCCGGGATGACGGCGCCTACCGCATGGTGGTGAACGCCGGGACCCGCGACAAGGATGTGGCGTGGATCACGGAGCACGCCGCGGATTACGGGGTGACGGTGAACGAGCGCCCCGAACTGGCCATGATCGCGGTGCAGGGCCCGGCGGCGCGGGAGGCCGTCCACGGCGTGGTGTCCGACGGTCTGGCGGCCGGACTGGCGGACCTCAAGCGATTCCACGCCCTGGCCGGCGACGGGCTGTTCGTGGCCCGCACCGGCTACACCGGCGAGGACGGCTACGAGATCATCGTGCCCGGCGACGCCGCCGCCGACCTGTGGGCCCGGCTGGCCGCCCGCGGTGTGGCCCCCACGGGCCTGGGCGCACGGGATACCCTGCGCCTGGAGGCGGGGCTCAATCTCTATGGCAGCGACATGGACGAGGACACCACGCCCCTGGAGAGCGGCCTCGGCTGGACCGTGGCCTGGGAGCCCGCTGACCGCGACTTCATCGGCCGCGAGGTCCTGGAGAGCCAGCGGGCGGCAGGGCCGGGGCGCGTCCTGGTGGGGCTGGTGCTGGACGGGCGCGGCGTGTTGCGCGGCCACCAGAAGGTGCTCACGGACAAGGGCGAGGGGGAGACCACCAGCGGCAGTTTCGCCCCCACCCTCGAGCGTTCCGTGGCCCTGGCACGGGTGCCCGCCGGCACCACTTCCGCCCGGGTAGAGATCCGGGGGCGCCCCCACGACGTCTTCATCAGCAGGCCCCCCTTCGTCAAGAACGGCCAACCGAATCTGCAGATCTGAGCTATAACGACGGTAGCGGCGGCCGCAGCCGCCCCGGTACCCATAGAAACCTTCAAAAAATCGGAGCCAAGCGCCATGAGTGACATCCCGAAAGACCTGCGATACAGCCCATCCCACGAGTGGGTCCGCGACGAAGGCAACGGCGTAGTGACCCTGGGCATCACCGACCACGCCCAGGAATCCCTGGGGGACCTGGTGTTCGTGGAGCTGCCCGAAGTGGGTCAGTCCCTCGCCGTTGGGGACGAGATGGGGGTGGTGGAGTCGGTGAAGGCCGCTTCGGACCTCTTCAGCCCCATCTCCGGCGAGGTGCTTGAGGTCAACGAGACCCTCGGCGATACCCCCGAGGCGGTGAATTCCGATCCCTACGGTGACGGCTGGATCGCCAAGGTGAAGCTGTCCATCCCTACCGAGTTGGACGATCTGCTCGACGCCGACGCCTATACCGCGGTGGCCGAGGAAGAAGAGGACTAGGAGGCCGTATACGTGCCGTTTATACCCCATACCGATACCGATGTGGCCCAGATGCTTCAGCGCATCGGCGCCGATTCCATCGACACCCTGTTCGAGGAGATCCCCGCCAACCTGCGTTGCCGTGGCCTCGACGGCGTGCCCCCCGGCCGCAGCGAGGCAGAGGTGGCGCGGCTGTTGAAGAAACGGGCCGCGGAGGACTCCGGCAACCTGTGCTTCCTGGGCGCCGGCGCCTACGACCATCACATCCCGGCGGCGGTGTGGGAGGTGGCCACCCGCGGCGAGTTCTACTCGGCCTACACCCCCTACCAGGCGGAGGCCAGCCAGGGCACCCTCCAGGTCATCTACGAGTTCCAGTCCATGATGACCTCCCTGACCGCCATGGATGCCTCCAACGCCTCCCTCTACGACGGCGCCTCGGCCCTGGCCGAGGCGGTGCTCACGGCGGTGCGCCTGGGCGGGCGCAAGGGCAGCCGCAAGGTCCTGGTGCCCGCCTCGGTGCATCCGGTTTACCGGCGGGTGGTGGCGGCCATCGTCCACAACCAGGGCATCGAACTGGTGGAGGTGCCCTACGATGCCGTCAGCGGCCGCACCGATCCCGGGGCCCTGGCCGCCTTCGAGGATGACTACGCTGCCCTGGTGATTCCCCAGCCCAACTTCTTCGGTGTGCTGGAGGAGGTGGACGCCCTCACCGACTGGGCCGCCGCCAAGGGCATGCTCACCATCGCCCTGGTGAATCCCCTGGCCCTCGCCCTGCTCAAGCCCCCCGGCCGCTGGGGCAGCCGTGGCCAGGGGGCGGACATCGCCTGCGGTGAGGGCCAGCCCCTGGGGATCCCCATAGCCTCGGGCGGCCCTTATTTCGGCTTCATGTGCTGCAAGCAGGAGCATGTGCGCCAGATGCCGGGCCGCATCGTCGGGCGCACCGTGGACCTGGACGGCAACACCGGTTTCACCCTCACCCTGCAGGCTCGGGAGCAGCATATCCGGCGTTCCAAGGCGACCTCGAATATCTGTACCAACCAGGGCCTCATGGTCACCGCCGCCACCATCCACATGGCCATCCTCGGGCCCGACGGCCTCAAGGAGGCGGCCGCCGCCAGCCACCGCAACACCGTGGCCCTGGCGGAGCGTGTCACCGCCCTGGGGCTGGAGCGCCTGTTCGACGGCCCCTTCTTCCACGAGGTGGCCCTGCGGGCCCCGGTGGATTCGGGGGCCTTGTTGCGGGCCATGGGGGAGCAGAACATCCTCGCCGGCGTGCCCCTGGAGGACTACTACCCGGAGCTCGCAAACGGCCTGCTGGTGTGCGCCACGGAGAAGCGGGTGGCCGAGGACATCGACGAATATGCCGCTCACCTCGAGCGCAGTCTGACTACCCTGGGCGCCCCCGAGCGTTCTGTTCAACCACAAATGTAGCTGGAGGAGTCAAAGACATGGCGACGGTCACCCTCGAAGGTAACCCCATCAACACCAACGGCGATGTGCCGGAGGTGGGCGCCAAAGCGCCCGATTTCACCCTGGTGAACAACAAGCTGGAGGACGTCGGCCTCAAGGACTTCGCCGGCAAGAAGAAGCTGCTGTCCATCGTGCCCAGCCTCGACACCCCGGTCTGTGCCACCTCCACCAAGCGTTTCAACGAGCTGGCGGCCAACCGTGACGACGTGGCGGTGTTGACCATCTCCGCCGACCTGCCCTTCGCCAACGGGCGCTTCTGCAGCAGCGAGGGGGTGGAGGGCGTGGAGACCCTGTCTCTCATGCGGGGCAGGGGCTTCGCCAAGGACTACGGCGTGCTCATCGTCGACGGGCCCCTTGCAGGCATCACCGCCCGGGCCGTGGTGGTGCTGGATGCCGACGACAGGGTGGTGCACAGCGAACTGGTGCCCGAGATCGCCCAGGAGCCCGATTACGACAAGGCCATGGCGGCCCTGTAGCCGCCCCCCCGGGCGCAGGGCGCCCGGGACATCCATTTCCAGACTCGAGGACGATTTCAGTATGGTGATTTTCGAACATTCCCGTGCCGGCCGGCGCAGCGGCGCCCATCGTTTCGACGGCCTGGACGCCGTCGGCGACCTGCCCCCCGAGTTGTTGCGCGAGGCCGAGCCGGAACTGCCCCGGGTGTCGGAGTTGGAGGCGGTGCGCCACTACACCCGTCTGTCCCAGAAGAACTTCGCCATCGACACCCACTTCTATCCCCTCGGTTCCTGCACCATGAAATACAACCCGCGGGCCTGCAACACCCTGGCGGGCCTGCCGGGCATCGTCGACCGCCATCCCCTGGCCCCCGACAGCCACAGCCAGGGTTTCCTGCGTTCCATGTTCGATCTGCAGGAGATGCTGAAGAGCGTCACCGGCATGAAGGAGGTCTCCCTCACGCCCATGGCCGGGGCCCAGGGGGAGTTCACGGGCATGGCCATGATCCGCGCCTATCACGTGGCCCGCGGCGATCACGAGCGCACCGAGGTGCTGGTGCCCGACGCGGCCCACGGCACCAACCCCGCCACCGCCGTGATGTGCGGCTTCAAGGTGAAAGAGATCCCCACCGACGAGGTGGGGGACGTGGACATCGATAAGCTGAAGGCGGCGGTGGGGCCCCACACCGCGGGCATCATGCTCACCAACCCCTCCACCCTCGGCGTCTTCGAGCGCCATATAGAGGCCATCGCCGGCATCGTCCATGAGGCCGGCGGCCTGCTCTACTACGACGGCGCCAACCTCAACGCCATCCTCGGTCGCACCCGCCCGGGCGACATGGGCTTCGACGTGGTGCACATGAATCTGCACAAGACCTTCTCCACCCCCCACGGCGGCGGCGGCCCGGGGGCCGGCCCGGTGGGGGTGGGGGAGCGCCTGCGGCCCTTCCTGCCGGTGCCCATGGTCACCGAGGAGGACGGCGAATACCGCTGGCTCACGGAGCGCGACCGGCCCCAGTCCATCGGCCGCCTGTCGGCGTTCATGGGTAACGCCGGCATCCTCATGCGGGCCTATATCTACGCCCTGTTGCTGGGACGCGAGGGCATGGAGCGGGTGGCCATGTTCGCCACCCTCAACGCCGCCTACCTGGCCACCCGGCTGCGGGAGGAGGGTTTCGAACTGGCCTACCCCGATCGCCGGCCCACCCACGAATTCATCATCACCCTGCGCCGGGAGGCCAAGCAGTTGGGGGTCACCGCCATGGATTTCGCCAAGCGCCTGCTGGACTACGGCCACCACGCCCCCACCACCTATTTCCCCCTGCTGGTGCCCGAGTGCCTGCTCATCGAGCCCACGGAGACCGAGAGCCGGGAGGTGCTGGATGAGTTCGTGGCCGCCATGGCCGCCATTCGCAAGGAGTCCGAGACCCGGGCCGACTATGTGCGGGGTGCCCCCTACACCACCCCGGTACGGCGCCTGGACGACGTCCGTGCGGCCCGCCACCTGGACCTGCGCTGGCGCCCCGCCGAGGAGGCGCCGGCGCCGGCCCCGGAGGTCGGGGAGGCCAGGCAGGCCTGAGGCCAAGCCCGCCGGCGGCTCCACCGTGATGCCGGGCTCGACCCGGCCTCCGGGAGAAAGAGGCAGCGGTGGCGGCCGCTCCGCGACTCACGCCATACCGGCGGCGCGTGGCTGATCCGTCGTACTCCGGTCCCTTGGGGGCGCTCCACGATGGGTCATGTTCTGGTTCGGCCTTCGCCCCGCGGGCGGGGCTCCTGCCCCGAGCGCAAAAAAGCCGCTTTCCGCGGCACCGCCGTCAGTGGGGATGGATGTGGTTGTGGACCTCGGCGAACTCGTCGTTGACCTTGTCGATGACCCCGTCCAGATCGATGCCGCGGCGGTTCATGCCCACCGTCGCCAGCAGCTCCTCCTGAAAACCGGGCAGTTCCACCGTGACCCCCGTGAACAGACCGGCGCCCTGGATCTGGTGGGCCAGCAGATCGGCCACCCAGATGTAGGAGGCCTCGCCCTGGTGGACGCCCGCCACATCGGGCCGGTGATGGTAGCGCACGCCGTCGGTGATGGCGGCGGGCAGTTGCCAGGCCTCCAGGATCTCCCCGCCCAGCTCTCCATGATCGAAGCCGAAGGTGTCCCGTTCCCGGGCCTGGAGGGTGTCTTCGTCGCCGTTGGCGTCGTGAATCAGGACCTCCTCCATGTCCCCCAACTGGTTGCAGATCATCAACAGCCCGACGTCGTGCAGCAGGCCGGTGACGAACAGCCGTTCGGGCAGGGGGTAATGGCCGCGCCGCCCCAGCTCGCGCGACAGCATGGCGGTGTAGAGGCTGTGGCGCCAGAAGGATTCCATGTCGATCTGCCGGCTGCCGAGGCGGCTGAAGGCGTCTACCGCCGACACCGCCACCACCAGGGTATGGAGGTCGTTCAGTCCCACGATGGCGATGGCCCTGGACAGGGTGTCTATCTGGCGCGGGAAGTTGTAGAAGGAGCTGTTCACCAGCCGCAGCAGGCGGGTGGCCAGGCTGGGGTCCTGGGCGATGACGTCGCCGATGGCGGACACGTCCGCCCGCTCGTCGTGGATGAGGGCCATCACCCGGGTGCAGGTGTGGGGTGGCGAGGCCAGCCCCGCCACCTCGGCGAGGAGTTCGGCCTTGGTGGGCGTGGAAGTGGGAGTCATGTTGGCGCCTCGGGCGATTGGTGTAAACGGGGCTGCGGCAGTCGCTGCCCGTGCCCCGTCAACGGCAGGGGAAATGCTGGCGGAAGGCGTTGAGGGCGAGGCCGGCGGCGGCGTTGTCCAACTCCGATTCGTAATCCAAGGCCCATTCCACGAATACCTCGCGCAGCCTGAAGGGCGAGGCGTCGGCGGGGACGCAGAAGCCCGGCGCCGCCCGCTGCCAGGTGCGCAGGGTGGTGGCGCCGTCGGCGAGGCCGGTGAGGTATCCCTCGCAAAGCCCCCGCTCCAGGGTGGTGGCATCGGTGGATTTACAGTAGTCGAGGAGTTGGCGGCCGGTCATATACACCAGCTCGGTGGCAGGTGCCGCCAGGGGCAGGAGGGCGGCGGTCAGGAGCAGGGTCTTCAGGGTGATGGCCATGGCTGGGTCTAGCGCGGGTGAACGAGGACGAGAGATTATCCCATTCCGGGGGGCGGATTCAGCACCGGCCGGTCGGTTATCATGACTTTCGTCCCGTCGAGTGGAGTCCGCCATGCCTGACATCGTCCCCATCCCCGCCTTCACCGACAATTACATCTGGCTGGCGCGCGGCGACGAGGGGGCCGTGGTGGTGGACCCCGGGGACGCCGATCCGGTGCTGGAACGGCTGGACCGGGAAGGGCTGGAGCTGCGCTCCATCCTCGTGACCCACCACCACGGTGACCACGTGGGGGGCATACCGGCGCTGCTCCGGCGCTTCCCCGGCATACCGGTCTACGGCCCCGCCGGCGAGGCCATCCCCACCCTCACCCATCGTCTCGGCCACGGTGACCGCGTGGTGCCGGCCGGGCTGGATACCGAGTTCGAGGTGCTGGACGTGCCCGGCCATACCGCCGGCCACATCGCCTACTACGGAGACGGCGTTCTGTTCTGCGGCGACACCCTGTTCGCCTGCGGTTGCGGGCGCCTGTTCGAGGGTACGCCGCAGCAGATGGCCGCCTCCCTCGGCCGCATCCGCGCCCTGCCCCCGCAGACCCGGGTGTACTGCGCCCACGAGTACACCCTGGTGAACATCGGTTTCGCCAAGTGGGTGGAGCCCCACAACGCCCACCTGCTGGCCCGGGAACAGGTGGATGCCGCGGCCCGCCGGGCGGGACGCCCCACGGTGCCTTCCACCCTGGAGCTGGAGTTGCGCACCAACCCCTTCCTGCGCTACGACGACCCCGCCGTCATCGCCGCCGCCAGCCGTTATGCTGGTCACGATCTGAACGGCGGCGCGGAGGTGTTCGCTGCCGTGCGGCGCTGGAAAGATCGGGAGTATGATTGATAACCGCCTGTTCCTTATCGGCTTTCCGGGCCAGCGCCGGGGGCTCGGGCCGGTGATGCCGCGGAGGAGGTTGTGGTCAAAGGATAATCTACCGTAAGGTGGGGTTTTAGGTCTTTCGTGAGTATGGTGACTTTGGAGCACCGGCCATCGCCGTCGCGCATCCCGGCCGGTGCCCGTCACCTCTTCTGAGGAGTTCCATCCATGTCGTCAGGGATCCGCACGATTCCGTGGGTGTTGACCGCCCTGTTGCTCGTAACCTCCGGCGCCCATGGCGCCTCCATGGGGGCGAAGGGCAAGCCCTGTCCGGTTGCGGGGGGCGCGTCGGCCCCCGCGGGCACGGAATCCATGGGACCACGGACGTTCCGTGTCGGGGGCTGGCCCGCGCCGCCGGCCAACCTGCCGCGGCGGCCGCCGGCGGGGGCCTACGGCGGCGCCCCCTATGGCTACAGCTACGATTATCGTTACCGCTATCCGCCGGCGGGCGCCGCCATGGCGCGGCCACCGACGCCGGGCGCCCAGCGGCGCAGGGGCCCCGCGGTCCAGGGGGGGGGCATGGCGCCATGGTCCCCCGCGGCCCGTGGCGGCGTGGACCAGCCGCCGGCGACGGATTCGTCCTACGCCCCCAATCCCGGCTGGCAACCGCCCGCCGTGGCCCCGCGCCGGCCACCGGCGAAGCCACCCGTCGCGGAAGAACCGCCGGCCGGTAGCGAGCCCGTCGCCCCCTATGCCGGCCCCACGGACGACCCGTGGGCCACGGAGGACGCCCCGCGCCATGCTCGACCCTGAACCCGGAAACGCAATGAACAGTTCCCTGTACACGCCGGACGCCCCGGCCTCCCTGAACCCCCAGGTGCTGGAGCCCCTGCGGCGCCATCTGGCCTCGCGGGTCATCGGCCAGCAGGGCCTGCTCGAGAGCATGCTGGTATGCCTGCTGTGTGACGGCCACATGCTGGTGGAAGGCCTGCCGGGGCTGGCCAAGACCACCGCCGTCAAGGCCCTCGCCGAGGCGGTGGAGGGGGAGTTCCACCGTATCCAGTTCACCCCCGATCTCCTGCCCTCGGACCTCATCGGCACCGACATCTACCGCCAGTCGGAGGGCACCTTCGAATTCCGGCCCGGCCCCCTGTTCCATAACATCCTGCTCACCGACGAGGTGAACCGCGCCCCCGCCAAGGTGCAATCGGCACTCCTCGAGGCCATGGGGGAGCGCCAGGTGACGGTGGGCCAGAAGACCTATCCCCTGCCCGAGTTGTTCATGGTCCTGGCCACCCAGAACCCCATCGAGCAGGAGGGCACCTACAACCTGCCCGAGGCCCAGCTCGACCGCTTCCTCATGCACGTGTGGGTGGACTACCCCAACAAGGAAGAGGAGTTCCGCATCCTCGAACTGGACAACAACCGCCGCCGCCATCCGGAACGCCTGGACCGCCACCACATCTCCCAGGACATCATCTTCCGTGCCCGCGAGGCGGTGGCCGGCCTCTACCTGGACGACAAG